>CAZZYO010000084.1:0-16694 GCA_964658255.1 Candidatus Babeliales bacterium | reverse complement strand
GCCCCGGGCGGTTGGCGCGGAAGAAGAGGCTGCCGTGGTACTGGTTAGAGCCCGTCTTCGAGGTGATCTGGATCTGCGCGCCACTGAAGCGGCCTTCTTCGGCGTCGTACTGGTTGGAGACAACTTTCACATTGCCGACCGAGTCCTCGGTCGGCGTAATGATCGAGGTGCCGCCCCAGACAGCGCTGACGGTCGAGATGCCGTCGATCGCGATGCCATTGCTCTCATACTGCCCGCCGTTGGCGTTTGCCTGCGGGCCATTTTCGGTGGCGAAGATACCGGACCCCGTACCACCATTCCCGTTGCCGCTACCGCCCGGACCCTGACTACCGGGCAGGTTGTTGGTACCGCCGCCCGCGCCCTGCGAGCCGTCGCCAAAGACCCCCGGCGCCAACTGGACAAGCTGGAAGACATCGCGGCCGGCCGAGGGAAGGTGCTGGATCTGGTTCGCATCCACTGAACCGTTGATCGAGGCTGTCTCTGTGTCGAGGGTCGCAACCGCGGAGCCGCTTACGGTGACCGACTGCGTCGTGCCCTCCGCAACTGACATCTGCACGTTCACGGCATTGGCCTGCTCGGGGTTGAGCTGCAGGTCGTCGATCACCTTGGTGGTAAAGCCGGGCGCGGTACTGGTCAGCCTGTAGCGATCCGGCGCCAGGCCCGCGAAGTTATAGGTGCCACTGGCATTTGATGTCGCGGTGATGGTCTTGCTGGTTCCAAGATCGACCAGGGTAAGCGTTGCGCCGGAGACGACGGCGCCGGTTGGATCCGTGACGGTGCCCTGGATGGAGGCGCGGAACTGCGCCAGCAGCGCCGGGCCGGCCAGCAGCATGCCTGCAAAGACGAGTAGATTACGGTGTTTCATGGTGGTGCCCCCTGAAAGGAAAGATCGCGTCGATGGGTGCAGGCCTCTTCGTTCGTTGCAGAGAGGGTGTGCCCGTTCAGAGGGGCTGCACGCGTCAGCCCCACACCGGACGCTAGGCCGCGCGAAAGGCCAGTGTCAAGAGGGACAAGCAGGGGAGAAGCTACCTGCCAACCTCCGTGGTTGGCCATTTCAAATGCAGTCAAAGGTGCGGTTGCGCTCCTTGCTGCGG
The DNA here is from genome assembly GCA_964658255.1 of Candidatus Babeliales bacterium. Lineage (GTDB taxonomy): Bacteria > Acidobacteriota > Terriglobia > Terriglobales > Acidobacteriaceae > EB88. Next base: position 15,600 of record CAZZYO010000084.1, on the reverse strand, counting down.
TATCAAGCCTCTACCTGGCTGCGCTTGCCTGCACATCGATCAGCACCAGCGCGTTTGTGCCCAGCGTCAAGTGAAGCTCCCCGGATTGGAGCTGCAGGTGCTCGGGCGGCGGAAGGGCGCTGGCACTGTTCAGCTGCGCGACCTGGGCTGGCGTCGGGTACTGTGGGCTGCCCATCGCCTTGTAGTCCGGAAGCGGGTTGCCGTGTGTCGCATCCACCCGCCGGGCCGTCACCTGCGCGCGGGCGGGAACGCCTTTGAGAACAAGGGTGATCTCGCGGGTCGGGTGTTGGTCAAGGTGCGGGTCTGGCGTCGGATCGACGATGTTCCACACCGCTATCGCGAGCGAGCCGTCTGCCCGCCGTGTTACCAGCACGTTGTGAGAGGGGTTAGCGAGTCGCTGCTCGCCAAGCTTGTGCAGCAGGGCAAAGTCGTAGTAGCTGGGCTTGTTGATGCCGAACTCGGCGCGCAGCCCAAAGGAGCCGTTAAACGGTTCGGAGCCAGGGCCACCTTCTTCAAAGACGTCAGAGAAGGTCCAGAACGACATCTGGTCGACCAGCCCGTCGCACTCGCGGATGGTGTTCGCCACTGCAGGGCCGACAAACGGCGTGTCACGCGAGGCATTTTCCCCCTGGACGTTCCATTCGGTCCAGAAAAGAGGCGTGCGCGGGAGCGGCGAGGCGGCGATCTCGGAGTGGATCTTGGAGACGGCGGCACAGACCCGGTCGTCGAGCGGGATGTCAGGCCCGGTGTAGGTGTCGCCAAAAAGGTTTTCAACCGTGTCGTCAGCGTAGCCATGGGTCGAGACGAAGTCGACCGGCGTATGCGTGGCCGCTGCGTGCTTCAGGAAGTCAGGCACCCACTGGGCGGCAGCAGTGGCAGGGCCGCCGATGCGCAGACGCGGGCTGACGGACTTGAGGTCGCGCGCCGTGTGGTCGTACATGTCAAAGTAAGACCGCTGCGCGGGCACCCCGCCCCAAAAATCAATGTTCGGCTCGTTCCACATCTCGAAGTACCACTGCGAGACCTCGTCGATGCCGTAGCGGGCAACCAGGTGGCGCGCAAAGGCGGTCATCAACGCGTCCCACTTCTCCATCGATTTAGGGGGCGAGACGTTCTGCTTGTACCAGAAAGGGTGGAGGGCGTCGGGGTTGAAGGCAAGCTTCTTCGGCATGAAGCTGATCTCGACCAGCGGGCGTACGCCGTTCCTCAGCAGTCCGTCGTAGATCTGGTCAACGTACGCAAAGTTATAGACAGCCTTGCCTTGCTCGTCTTCGTTGTAGACGCCGACCTCGTCGTGCAGAATCGCGTGGAAGCGAACGTACTTGAAGTCGGTGACCTGCTTTACGGCGCGCAGGTCGTCGCGGTAGCTCTCGCGCAGCGACAGGATGGCGCGGCCGGAGCCGAAGACCTGCTCCCAGAAATGCGGAAAGGGCGTGGTCGGGGCCGCGGCGTCGATCGTGATCGTCTCCTGCGCACTCACCGGCGCAAGCACGGCGAAAAGCAGGCAAAGCGCAAGAAGAGGGCGGGGTATGCGGGCCACGGTGCCACCTCGGGTTTAGGGTCTCGGGTATCGTACGAGACTAGGACCGCAGTTGGCACTGCCGCGGCTGAGAGGAGTCTCAGCCCAGGGCGGCGACTCTTCGGCGGCCAGCGATCACCCAGCCAGCGGCAGCCAGCGTGAGCACCGCGATGAGGACCTGCGAGCAGACGCAGTAGAGGCACCAAACCTGGAGCAGGTCGCGCTCGATGTGAGTCAGGTAGAGCGCGTAGCAGAAACCAGCCGCCGCGCTCACCAACAGCAGTCTGCGGCGTCCAAGGGCAGCGAGGACCAGCAGTACCAGGTAGCCGGCGATGCCGATCACCGCAACCGGAATACCGTGGAACACGGCGAAGCGGCTGTGATTCACGATGCCGCAATCCCAGTGGGCGTTGATGTCGCAGGCCTCGACTTGAGACGAGTAGTGGACCCGCAAAGCGAGCGACGATACGATCACTCCAAGGGCCGCCAACGCGGCCAGCAAAGTACGCATGGGAAGCAAAACTCTCCTGGTGAGCGCCCGGAGCAAGATTACAGGCGCCACAGGGTCGAGTGTACAACCGGCTGCCGCCCACCGGCGCTGCCAGATTGAGGAGACAAAACGCTTGTTGCCCGTTGCTGTAAGTTCCCGGAGTACCCTTGGCTTGCTATTTCTGCTTGCAACCGCCGCCCCGGCCGCGATGCAGGCGCAGTATCTTGAGACGCCGCAGGTTCCGGCTTCGATGATGGAGTCAGCCGCGCTCAAGCCGCCCGTTGGGGCCAACGTCGCCATCGTCGAGTTCTCTGACCTGGAGTGCCCGGCCTGCGCCGCGGCCAACCCTACCGTCGTCGAGGCAGCGGCAAAATATCATGTCCCGCTGGTGCGGCGCGATCTGCTGATCCCAGGGCACGTCTGGAGCCCGACCGCGGCGGTGAACGCGCGGTGGTTTGACTCCAAGTCAAAGGAGCTGGGCGAGCAGTATCGGGCGACCATCTTCGCGAGCCAGCAGTCCATCGCCACGATCGACGACCTGAACCAGGCTACACAGAAGTTTGCCGAACAACACCACGTGGCCCTGCCGTTTGTTGTCGATCCGGGCGGCAAGATCGCTGATGCCATTTCGCAGGATCGTGGGCTGAGCCGTGACTTGAACATCTCGCGGACGCCGACGTTCTTCGTTGTGACGGCGCACTCGCATGACCCTGGACACTCCTTTGTCCAGTTCACCGATCCGAAGATGCTCTACGTGTACCTCGACCAGGCAGTGTCGGCCACATCGTCCAAGGCCAAGGCTCCTGCGGCTGGGCGCAAGGCTGCTCACTCGTAATCAGGCCACCAAGTGCGTGTGGATCCGTGCACGTTGCTACCCGCGCGGGAGGACCCGTTCCTCGCTCCGCTGCGGCACAGAGCAGTATAGTGAGAAGGTGCGCTTTCCCGGTTGCCGCGACTGGCTGTAGGCCGCGGCGGGTACAGAGGCGGAAGGCAGCTTACCCCCGAGGAGTAGACGCTGATCATGGCGACCACCAAGGTATCTTTGCCCGTCGATACAGAGTTCCAGAGCGAGCTGGCCGAGTGGATTGAGGCATTCGACGAGGTCGTGGTAGCCGAGGGCGCCGACCACGGCGCGCAACTGCTCGCTGCCCTGCGCAAGCGGGCCGGCGAGGCGGGCATTGCCACCCCCGGCGAGCTCACCACGCCCTACCGCAACACCATCCCGGTGCATGACGAAGTGCCCTACCCAGGCGACCGCGAGCTCGAGCGCAAGATTGAGTCCCTGATCCGCTGGAACGCGATGGCGATGGTGCACGGGCAAAACAAGAAGGATGCCGGCATCGGCGGCCATATCGCCACCTACTCTTCGCTCGCGACGCTGCTTGAAGTGGGTTTCAATCACTTCTTCCGCGCCAAGTACCCGGGCACCAAGGGTGACCAACCGGGCGACTTCATTTACTTCCAGGGCCATGCCTCGCCTGGCGTGTATGCGCGCGCGTATCTGGAGGATCGCTTTGACGACGAGCGCCTGCTGCATTTCCGGCACGAGCTGCGCGGCAAGCCGGGGCTGTCGTCGTATCCGCACCCCTGGCTGATGCCCGACTTCTGGCGCTTCCCGACCGTCTCGATGGGTATCGGGCCGTTGAACGCGATCTACCAGGCGCGCTTTATGCGGTACCTCGAGAACCGCTTGCTGATCGAAAAGACGCCACGCAAGGTTTGGGCGTTTGTCGGGGATGGGGAAACGGACGAGGTGGATACCCTGGGCGCGCTGACCATGGCCTCCCGCGAGAAGCTCGACAACCTGGTCTTCGTCATCAACTGCAACCTGCAGCGGCTCGACGGGCCGGTGCGCGGCAACATGCGCGTCATCGATGAGCTTGAGGGCGTCTTCCGCGGTGCGGGCTGGAACGTGATCAAGGTCGTCTGGGGTTCGGACTGGGACAAGCTGTTTGAGCGGGACCACTCCGGCCTGCTGTTGAAGCGTATGGAAGAGTGCGTTGATGGCGACTTCCAGGCTTTCAAGGCCAAGGATGGCGCTTACCTGCGGCGCGAGTTCTTCGGCAAGTACCCGGAGCTGCTGGAGCTCGTCGCCGACATGACCGACGAGCAGCTGGCGCGACTGCACAGGGGCGGGCATGATCCCGCCAAGGTCTACAACGCCTACAAGCGCGCCACCGAGCACGCAGGCGGCCCTACGGTCATCCTGGCCAAAACGGTTAAGGGATACGGGCTCGGGAGCACGCAGGCGCGCAATGCCTCGCACCAGGAGAAGAAGCTCACCGACGATGGGCTGCTCGCCTTTGTAAAGCAGTTCGACCTGCCAATGACGGAAGAGGCGGCAAAGGAGGCCAAGCCCTACCGGCCCGGTGCGGATGCGCCAGAGATCCAGTACCTGCAGGCGCGACGGGCGGAGCTGGGCGGGTATATCCCTTCGCGGACCGTGCCGGAGCGAACCTTCAAGGCGCCGGCGCTCGACTTCTTCAACGAGTGGACAGCCGGGTCCAAGGGCAGGGAAGTCTCGACGACGATGGGCTTCGTCTCGATCCTGCGGGCGCTTTTGAAAGACGCCGCCATCGGCAAGCTGATTGTGCCGATCGTTCCGGACGAGGGCCGGACGTTCGGGCTCGAGTCAGCGGTACGCCAGGTAGGCATCTACGCGAGCGAAGGCCAGAAGTACAAGCCGCATGATGCGGACGTGATGCTCTACTACCGCGAGGAGCAGGACGGCCAGATCCTCGAAGAAGGGATTACCGAAGCCGGGTCGATGGCCTCGTTTACCGCGGCAGGGACAGCGTACTCGAACTATCGGCTGCCGATGATCCCGTTCTATATGTACTACTCCATGTTCGGCTTCCAGCGTGTCGGCGACATGATCTGGGCCTTTGCGGACTCACGCGGCAAGGGCTTCCTGATGGGCGGCACCGCCGGCCGCACCACGATGCTGGGCGAGGGGCTGCAGCACCAGGATGGCCATTCGCACCTGCTCGCTTCGACCGTGCCCACCTGCATGAGCTATGACCCGGCGTATGTGTATGAGCTTGCGGTGATCCTGCAGGACGGCATCAAGCGGATGTACGAGGACGGGGAAGACGTCTTCTACTACATCACCATGTACAACGAGGACTACGCCATGCCGGCTATGCCGGAGGGCGTAAGCGCCGAAGGCATTGTTCGCGGGATTTACAAGTTTCGCGCGGCGCAGGCCTCCGCGCCACAGCCGGCACAGGTAAAGAAGGGCAAGGCGGACGCTACAGCAGGTACGACGGTGCAGCTCTTCGGCTCAGGCCCGATCCTGAACGAGGTGGTGCGCGCGCAGCGGATCCTCGTCGAGAAGTATCAAGTCCAGGCCGATGTGTGGAGCGTGACCAGCTATAACGAACTGCGGCGGGAGGCGCTTGATGTAGAACGCTGGAACCGTCTGCACCCCGCTGAACCCGAGCGCCAGCCCTACGTGCTCCAGGCGCTGGCTACGGCCCGGGGGCCGATCATCGCGGCCAGCGACTACATGAAGACCATGCCGGACCAACTGGCGCCCTGGCTGGGATCAAGACTGGTCTCGCTTGGCACGGACGGGTTTGGTCGCAGTGACAATCGCGAGCACCTGCGGCGCCACTTTGAGGTCAACGCCGAGTCGATCGTTGCAGCCACGCTGTCAAAGCTGGCCCGGGAAGGCAGCTTTGACAAGGCACGAGCGCAGGCAGTCTTCGCCGAGCTTGCCGTCGAGACCGAGGGAGCAGGCGCGGCGAAAGCCTGAAGACGTCGCCGCAGAGAGAAAGGCCCGGCACTCCGCCGGTCCTTTGTTCGTTCCTGGAGAGAATTCTTGCTCGGAATTTGCAGACATGACGTTCCAGGCCGCTTCGCGGCATCGTACAGACGGCACGATGGAGACCGAGAGTTTGCGGTCCGGACCGGGTTTACGCCTACGCGTGCAGATATGCAAGCACGCATGCGGGGTATAACGTGTGCTTTAGCCTAGGACGTCTTGCCGGGGGCGCCGGTTACGTCGCCCTGCTTGTCAGCGGCGTCCGTGGTTCCACGTGTCGCCCAAAGGATGGCAACAGTGAAGGTTCCAACAAATAGCAGGATGGCTCCGACGGTGGTTGGCATGGTGGATTCCTCAAAAGTGTGCAGCTTCAGTGTATTCCCGGCCCGTCTTCAAGCAAGCCTGTTTCGTGCCGATAACAACTCTGTTCAGGAATTGTTCAAGGAGCGGACAAAATTTATGGTGCGCAGGTTTGCAATCCTGGTCATAATGCTGGCGGCGGTAGGGACTGTGCGCGGAATCGCACAGGTAGCAGCTGCGGTCAACGAGCCACTCAAACTGTTCGGCTATGGCGATGCGAGCGGCGCGTTGCGCGAGGAAGGCTATGGCAAAGCGCTCGGCTACGGTGCAGGTTTAACGCTGGAACGGAGTCACTGGCTAGCGCTGGATGGGCGCGGCGTCGTTCTTCGTGAGCGAATTCCGCTGCACACCTACATCATTGAAGCCGGTCCCCGGGTGTCCTATAAATTTGGCCCGCTCACCCCCTACGGGGAAGTCATGGGCGGCTATGGGCGCTCTGGCTATTTCAACAAGCCCAAGACTCCAGTCAGCCCTTTACGCCAGGCCTATGGATTCACCTACACGCTTGATGGCGGCGTGGACCTGCGCTTGAAGTACCGCTTTAGTTGGCGGGTAGCAGACTTCACCTACAACCATATCTCGGTCCCGGGTGGGGTCACGCCGATTATCCTGAGCACCGGCGTGGTCTACCACATCTTCTAGCGGTCCTCCCCTGCAGGGAAGCCGTCCATGCGAAAAGAACTGCATGCTGCGGCTCTGCCGTGCTAAGCTCACCGCAATCATGAACGTTTGCGAGCACTGGAAGACGCGCGAGGGGACCAGCCGCTGGGCTGTGATCAACCTGCGTGCTCCCCTGCCCGGGCTGCGCCTCTGCGCGCAGCATGGCGCGCTGCTCGCCCCCTTGCCTCACCCCGCGCTGGCACGACCTAGCCTCTTCGGCAGCGCCTAGTCTCCGCTGCCCCTGGGCTCCACCCTGCTCCCTTGCCGGGTCCCTGGAAAAGAAGCCGACGCCTCCCGACCCAACTCGTTCCCAGTGCTTCTCCTCCGGTCGGTGCCGCGAGGAGAGAGCGCCAGCCCTTAGGTAAACCACCGTATGATCCCAGGAGACACCATGGAGAGCTTGATCCAGAGCGACAGCGGCACAGCCGTCCTTGACCAGCGCGACGCTTACGCTCAGTACGGACCTAAACTTTTGACCGCCCTGCCTGGCCCGGAAGCGCGCCGCATCGTTGAGCAGGATGACCGCTACATCTCGCCCAGCTACACGCGGTCCTATCCGATGGTGGCCAAGCGTGGGCGCGGCCTCCGGGTGGAAGATGTCGACGGCAACACCTTCCTCGACTTTGCTGCCGGCATTGCCGTGACCTCGACCGGGCATTGCCATCCGGAAGTAGTCGCGGCGATCCGTGAGCAGGCGGGCGAGTTGATCCACATGTCCGGCACCGACTTTTATTACGAGGGGATGGTGACGCTGGCCGAGCGACTCTCCGGCATCGCTCCCATGCCGGGGCCGCACCGGTTTTACTACGGAAATTCAGGTGCGGAGGCGGTTGAGTGCGCGCTCAAGATCGCCCGCTATCACACCGGTCGGCAGCACATCATTGCGTTCTTTGGAGCCTTCCACGGGCGAACCATGGGCGCGCTCTCGCTCACAGGGTCCAAGCCCCAGCAGAAGCGACGTTTTTCGCCGCTTGTCCCAGGGGTGACGCACGTACGGTACCCGTATGCCTATCGCGGGTGCTCGGGCGGGCCGCAGGCTGAGGAGGCCTTCGCACTCGGCTGCGCGCGCTACATCGAGGAAAAGCTTTTCAAGACGACCCTTGCGCCCGAGGAAGTCGCGGCGATTTTTGTCGAACCCATCCAGGGGGAGGGTGGCTACGTCGTCGCGCCGACGATCTTTATGCAGGAGCTAAGAAAGATCTGCGACAAGCACGGGATCCTGCTGGTCGCGGACGAAGTGCAGTCCGGCGCCGGGCGAACAGGCAAGTGGTGGGCAATCGAGCATACCGGCGTCCAGCCGGACATCGTCTGCATGGCCAAGGGCATTGCATCGGGAATGCCGCTCGGCGTGTGCATGACGCGCGCCGAGATCATGGACTGGAAGCCCGGCTCGCATGCGTCGACCTTTGGCGGCAACCCGGTCGCGATCGCCGCGGCGCTGGCGACGATCGACATCCTGGAGCGCGAGGGCATCGCGAATGCGGCAAGTGTCGGGGCCGGCATGCTGGAGCGGCTGAAGACCTGGGTAGCCAGGCACCCGATCGTCGGCGACGTGCGCGGGCGCGGCCTGATGATCGGTATCGAGATTGTGAAGGACCAGCAGACGCGCGAGGTAGCGGGAGCCTGGCGCGACCGGATAGTTGAGCTGGCCTTTGAGCGCGGCCTGCTGATCCTCGGCTGCGGTGAGACGTCGATCCGCCTGGCTCCGCCCCTGATCGTCAATGAGCATGAGGCCTCCATCGCGCTCGACATCCTTGAAGAGTGCGTGACGCAGGTGCAGAGCGAAGGTCCAGGGCTGCCGCAGGCTGAGACGTTGGCCGCGGAGAACCAGGGGTCCTAGACGCGCCAGGGTTCGTCCCCGCGCGGCAGCTTGCAAGGCGGAGCAGGTGTCTCACCCATGCGCTTCAGCCCTCGTAGATCACGACCTGGCTGGGGTGATGGGCAGACTCCTGCATGCGCATCTATCGCGTGTATCGATTCGAACCGGCGCCAGCTACCATTGCGGCGCTGTGAGACGGATCCCTACCCTGAATCGCGGACTGACCGAAGAGGACCAACGGCAGCCCATTGTGCATGACGCTCCGGACGATCGTGTGCATTGACCCGGGCGTGACCTGCAACGCCCACGCAGCGTTGAAGCCCGCGGGTAAGCATTTTGGTCCGAGCATGCACGGGTTCGGCCAGTTACGGACAGCGGCATTCGACCGAGTCTGTCTTAAAGCTTGAACAGGTCGCGCAGACGCTTGGTTTGCGCTCGGCTCACCGGGATTTCGGTTTGCTTTTTATCATCCATTCGCAGTTGGTAGCTGCTTTTAAACCACGGCACGACTTCCTTGATGTGGTTGATGTTGACCAGGAACGACCGATGGGCGCGCCAGAAGACCGAAGGGTCCAACATCTCGAGCAGTTCCTCTAGCGTGCGCGCCTTGGACTGGCCTTCAATCGTCGGCGTCGCGACAGAGATCACACCTTCGTCGATCGCGGCAAAGCAGACGTCTTTCTGGTCGATGAGCAGCAGGCGGCTCTGGGCCTGGACGACGATCCGGTTGCTGGGCGTTCTGGCTGTCTGCTGTTGCTCGATCAGCTTGAGCAGCGCAGCAATCTGGTCTTCGCTCGTGGCGCGTGCCGGGCTGTTCGACCCCGCTGGCTCCTGTGCGGGCTCCTGAAGGCGAAGCCTGGCCCGCTCGACAGCCTGTAAAACGCGGTTTTTATCAAAAGGCTTCAGCAGGTAGTCGATCGCATTCACGTCGAACGCGCGCACGGCGTACTGGTCAAACGCCGTGGCGAAGATGATCTGCGGCAGCTCCGAGGGGTGCGGTCCCTCCAGCAGCTTGCGCAGCACGGCAAAGCCATCGAGCCCGGGCATCTGCACGTCGAGAAAGACGATATCCGGCTGGTGCGTGCGGATGAGGTCGACAGCCTCGATCCCGTTGGTGCCCTGGGCCAGCACCTCGACCGAGCCCTCCGTCTCAAGCAGGTACTGCAGCTCTTCTCGGGCGAGCCGCTCGTCGTCGATGATCAATGCGCTGATTGGCAACGCGGCTGTCCCACTCTGCGGTCGATGCACCGCTCAGTATAAAACGCCCCGCGGCCTGCTACTCGCGGAGAGTAAAGAGGCGGTCTGGCGTGTTGTCGGTAGAGCGATCGTGGCCGCAGTGAACGCAGAACAGGTCGGTCAGGCGCACTCCATGAAAGCATCGGCCGCAGGAGGCCGTGATCTGGAAGGAGCACTGGGGGCAGTAATGGAACTCAGCCTGGACGCGGGTGCCGCATGCTGGGCAGAGCGAGATGAGTGGCTGGCGCAAAAGGAAGTAGAGCACCGCGCCGATCCCGCCGGGCAGCACGAGGCAGACAATGATCCAGAGGCGCGCCTGCATGCCGCGCCGCTTGGTATCCCCACACACATAGCCGACCATGAGCATGTAGAGCGCGGCCAGCGCGGACCAGGAAAGTGCCAGGTAGAGCCGCAGGCCGAAGGGCGGCGGTTCATGGTGGCGATAGTCTGGCAGCACCATCCAGAAGATGTACTGCATCGCGACGAACGCGAAGACCGATGCACCAATCGACCAACGCGGGATCAGCTGAAGCTCTTCAGAGAAGGAAAAGTCAGGACCCTGCTGGCTGCCCGGGCTGCTCGACTTGAACGAAAAGGCCATAAGAGAGGCGCCGCCCTAGCGGCGAGAGTGGCGGAGGCCCCGACCGCCCTGGCTGTCCTGGCCGCTCAGCAGGAAGAGGACCGCGGCGACTCCGCCGAAGAGCGTGAAGACAAGCACCGCGACGATGCCCGGCATATCGAGCAGAAACTCGCCGCCGAGCAGCTCGTCAATGCTGTTCCAGATCGCAGGCGTGAGCAGCAGAAGAACGCCGACCAGGGTCAGCAACGCGATGCCAAGGTCGCGCCGCTCCAGCTGCCGGCCCTCACGCATATCGGCGGCTGCCTGGTGAACCGCGCGGCGCGTGCGGTTGGTGACGGCGCGATTGCGAGTTGTATCGAGCCCCGCGAGCGCTGCAAGGAGCGCCGGATCTGCAAACTTTCCTGTCGTTTCTGTGTTCACTCTCGTTTGGGGAGTGGCCAATACTTCGCCATCAGCCCCGCTGGGCGGCAAGCTGTTCAGGCGCGTCATCGTGTAGCCTCAACGCGGCCGGTGCCGCGATCCGGATCCCGCTCGGCAATGCGGGGGCGCAGTGCCGCCATGCCGCGGTAGAGTCGCGACTTAACCGTAGACAGTGGCGCGCACGTGACAGTAGCGATCTCTTCCAGGGCGAGCTCCTCGTGGAAGCGCAAGACTAGCACTTCACGATGAAGCGGGTCGAGAGTCAAGAGTGCCTCTGCGACCATCTCCCCGTTTTGCCGGGTCAAGTAGCGGTCGAAGGGGGTTGGCTCACTGCTCGCGATATCGTAGGGACGATCTTCATCGCTCGCTTCGGCCAGATCTTCCAGGCTGGCCATGGTGCGCTTGCGCCGGTAATCGATGACCAGGTTGCGCGCGATGGTGAACAGCCAGGTATCGAAGCGCGAATCGCCCTTGAACTGTGAACCCCGCACCAGCACCCGCATCCAGGTCTCCTGGAAGAGGTCCTCTGCCAGCTCGCGATGACCGGTGAGGTAGAGCAGGTACCGGAGCAGGCGATGCTGGTATTCCACGATCAGCTCGTCAAGCAGCGCAGGATCCTGGCGCTTCAGGCGCTGCGCGACGACGGCGCGCTCCATGCGCTCAGGGTTGTGCAGGCGTGCGGTGCTGAAGCGGGCGGTGCTCATCGGTATCTGTTCTGACGCATGATTCCCGAGGAAAGACTCTGGCGTTTCAGCAAAAATTCAGTATTTGCGCCCTGATCTGGCACAATCTCGCGCCGAGCCAGGCTGGTGGACCAGCGTATCGTTGAGAGATGGAGATCCTGTACGGCTTGCATCCGGTTGAAGAGGCGCTGCGTGCTGGCAGCCGCAAGTTCGACCACGTATGCATCGCGCGAGACCGGCACGACGACCGCCTGCAGCGAGTCATTGACCTGTGCCGCGACCTGGGCGTCCGCTTACGCTTCGAGCCCCGGGAACACATCACTCAGCTGGCAAAGAGCGCGGGTCACCAGGGCGTCGCCGCCGTGGTCCGGGCCAAAGCGGTGCTTGATCTGGAGGACCTACTGTCTGCGCCCGCGGCCACAGATGGCATGGCGCGGCTGGTGCTGGCGCTCGACGGGGTGGAAGATCCGCAGAATCTCGGGGCGCTGCTGCGCACAGCTGACGGTGCAGGTGTGGATGGCGTGGTGCTCACCGAGCGGCGCGCTGCACCCTTGAGCGCGGTGGCGGTGAAGGCCTCGGCCGGGGCTGCCGAGCATGTACGCATCGCGCGGGTGGTGAACATGACGCGCTCGCTCGAGCAACTGAAGGCCGCAGGCATGTGGTGTGTCGGCCTGGACGAGCGCGGAACCATGGACTACGACACCTTTGACTACACTGGCGACTGCGTGCTGGTGCTGGGCCGCGAGGGCGCCGGTTTGCATGACCTGGTGCGCAAGACCTGCGACCAGCTGCTGCGGATCCCGATGGCGGGCGCTGTGAGCTCGCTGAACGTCTCGGTGGCTGGCGCGGTCGTGCTCTACGAGGCTGCGCGGCAGCGGCGCGCAGCCTTGGCGCTTGTGCAGGCCGCGAGAGCGCCGGAGGCCCCGGCCCAGCCCAAGAAGCAGAAGGGGCTCGGCTCGGTGGCCGGAGGTGACCTGGAGTCGTGGAGCATGTCGGATGAGCCCAGGCCCGATGCCATGCCGGTGGCCCGCAAGTCTGCGGCCCTGGCACGTCCTTCTCAGCCCGTTGCCGCCGCAGCCAGGCCGGCGAAATCCGCGGGCAAAGGCGCTGGACGCGCGTCCAAGAAATAGTGCGTCTCCCCTTCTTTTTTCCTCTCCTGTTAGCTGGTTCCTGGTGTGTCAGCCCGCTTGCGCAAAGCGCGAATGCTCCAGCGCAGCAGCCGCTGCCGGTCGCGCCAGCAAACTCCCAGGCTTTGGTCTTGTTTGACCGTTCCAGGCAGCAGCCCCCGGTACAGGCAGCCGGGCCAGCCTTGCCCGGTCCGGCGCCAGTTGCCACCGTCGCAGTTACAGATGCGGAGCGGCTCGCACCTACCTTCACCGCGTACGACCTGGACGTGCACCTGACGCCCGACAATGCCGGGATGGCCGTGCAAGCGCGCGTTACCCTGCGCAACGACAGCCAGCAGCCCCTACATCGCCTGCCGCTGCAGCTTTCGTCAACACTGCACGCGGAGCGAGTTTCGCTTGGCGGCAAGCCGCTGGCGCTGGCGCAGCACTTGATCGCGAGCGATGCGGACCACACGGGAAAGCTCGAGGAGACGGTGGCCTCGCTCCCGCAGCCGCTTGCTCCTGGCGCATCTGTAACGGTAACGGTTGCGTACGCCGGTACGATCCAGCCGACCACTGCGCGGCTCGACCGCCTGGAGACCCCGGCAGCGGTCGCTGCCAGCTCTGACTGGGACCGGATTAGCGGAGAGTTCACCGGGTTACGCGGCTTCGGTGACGTGGTCTGGTACCCGGCTTGCTCGCTGCCTGCGCTGCTGGGCGATGAGGCCAGGCTGTTTGCCGAGATCGGGCGACAGAGGGCTCGGCAACAGGACGCGACGATTGCCGTTCGCCTTACGGACGAGTTCACCGGCGCGCCGCCAAGCATCGCCGTGCTGGCCGGGCATGTGGTTGTGCCCGGCCAGCCAGAGTCGATGCCAAACGCATCCTTCGCGGGAGTTCTGCGGGTCGCGCTGCCAGCTACGCGCCTTGGCTTCCGGTCGCCGGGACTGTTTCTTGCCGAGAGAACCCTGGCCCCGGGAACGACCACAGCAGCGCTCGAGGTCTATAGCACTGCTGCCGACGCGGAGCTGGCCAAGGGTTATCTGTCTGCGGCAGCGCTGGTCGCACCGGTGCTGACCCAGTGGCTGGGTGCGCAGCCGCACGAAACAGAGGCGATCATTGATCTGCCAGTCGCAGGCGCCCAGCCTGCCGAGCAGGGACAGGCCGTGCTGGTGAGCATGGTCGCGGCCGAGGCAAAGGAGATTGCCCCGCTGCTCAGCGAGGAGGTGCCGCATGCCTGGTTCCACTCTCCGCGCGTATGGCTGGAGGACGGCGTTGCAGGCTTGATGGCGACCCTGTACGAGGAGCAGAGCGAAGGGCGCGACAAAGCACTTGGGCGGATGGCTTCGGCCACGCCGGCGCTCGCCTTTGCCGAGCCGGCAAGCCCTGGAACCGGCGGTGGCCAGGACCTGCTGCATGCCTCCGACCCCATTTACTATCGCGCGAAAGCGACTGACGTGCTCTGGATGCTTCGGGATCTGGCGGGAGACAAAGCGCTCGGTACTGCGCTCCGGGCCTATGATCCGTCCGCCGACACCCGGCCCGAGTACTTTGAAAAGCTGGTGGAACAGGCAAGTGGGCGCGACCTGCGCTGGTTCTTCGACGCCTGGGTGTACAAGGACCGCGGGCTGCCGGATCTTTCCATCGCGAATCTCTACTCCAGTCGCACGACGCAGGCTGACCAGTGGCTGGTATCAGTGGACGTGGCGAACGACGGCTATGCGGAGGCCGAGGTACCAGTGACGGTGAAATCTGCAACCACCGCTGTGACAGAAAGGGTGCGCATGGCTCCGCGTACCAGGACGTCGCACCGCCTGCTGATCGTAGGCGAGCCGCGCTCGGTAGAAGTCAACGATGGTACGGTGCCGGAAGTGCAGGCGAACGTGCATCGGCGCGTTATTGAGTAACGGGAGCTGCGCGTGGTTGCGAAATTGTACCCGTCACAGTGACTTGTTCCGTCGGCACCCCTAGGCGCAGATCCAGCACGCGGTCAAAGCCAATGCTTCCGGTGATCGGGCGGGCAGGGCTCAACAGGCCGGGTCCGCCCATAAGGCTGCCGTCGTTCACATGAAGCGCCTGGTTCGCGATAGAGCCTGCGGCGGTCCAGGTTGAGAACTGCGCGAGGGGGCCGGCCGCCTCGCCGAGGCTCCCGTGAGTCCACTCAGCCCGGAAGGTGCCAACAGCAGACTGCGCAAGCTGTGCTGTATCGAGACCCGTGCAGGCGAGGTGCGCGTCGAGGTTGATCGCACCCGGCCCCCAACTCTCATGAAAGAGGCTGCCGGCAGCAGCAGCGCTCGCATCCACGAGCGAGCTGTCGAAGGAAAATCTGGCCGTACGGCCCTCCATGGTCAGCGCGCCATGGCCAGTGAGGGTGCCGCCGAGAGTTTTCGCCTGCAGCGCCTCAAACCGTGCCTCCTGCTGCTGAAAAGCGAGGGTGGCATTGGCCTCGCGCAGCACAAGGTGGCCAAGCGTGAAGGTGTCGATCTGCACGGTGCCTGTCATCTGTGGCCAATCTGCAGTGCGGGTGCCAAGCTGGCTTAGCAGGTCGGCCAGCGTGTGGCTGGCGATAGCCGATGCAGTCTCGGCCCTGGGGCGCGCTGCGGGGTCGGAGCCGAGCAGGGCCGTAGTAAGGTCGCCGGCGTCAAGCGTAACGAAGCTGACGTGGAAGCGGGGCACGCACGCCTGGGTCGCCGCGCAGGCTATGGGGTACGTGACGCTGGCCTGGAAGGGCAGGTGATGAAAGACAGCCGATGGGACCGTCCAGCTAATTGAGCCAGGAAGCACCGTAGCCTGAGCCGCAGCGATTGAGACAGCGCCGGACAGAAAAGGCGG
This sequence comes from Candidatus Babeliales bacterium, assembly GCA_964658255.1. Lineage (GTDB taxonomy): Bacteria > Acidobacteriota > Terriglobia > Terriglobales > Acidobacteriaceae > EB88. The sequence continues at coordinate 129 of CAZZYO010000084.1, read as the reverse complement.
CGAGTAGCTGGCACTGCGGAGACGCAGCCAACCCTCGGTGCCGTCTGCCTGCATAGCAGGGGTAAAGGCGGGAGAAGGCGCGCTGCGATGCGGCTGCCGCCGGGTCGTGACGCGGGCGGAGACGCGGCC
>CAZZYO010000083.1:0-16862 GCA_964658255.1 Candidatus Babeliales bacterium | reverse complement strand
CCCCCCCCCCCCCGAGGGCGACGTCAAGAGGACGTTTCGCAATTTTGATACTGCCAACAAGCGAGACTCGTCGGGGCACGTAGGTAGCAGCTACTTACACCTTAGCCAACCCCGGCACCTCGCCCGCAATCTTCTTCCCTCCACCCGTTCCCGGCGAGGTTGTATCCAGCGGCGCGCCCTTGCTCGCATCGTGCACACCGGGCTGATCCTTCCATCCCGGTAGCTCCTGGCTGCCCGTAATCAACCGCGAGCCGCGCGTGTAGAACAAGTACGTCCAGCCCCACTGCGCCAACACTGCCAGCCGGTTACGGTAGCCAATGACAAACACCAGGTGCACTAGCAGCCAGGTCACCCAGGCCGGAAATCCACCCCAGTGCGCCTTGAACGGCCACTCAATCTTGGCGACCGCAGAGAAGCGCCCAATGACTGCCATGTCGCCCTTGTCGAAGTACCGAAACCAGGTACGCGGCTCTTTCTTCAGGTCCTGGCCAATCATCTTTGCGGCGTGTCGCCCCATCTGCATTGCCGGCTGCGCCACGCCGGGCACCTGCTTGCCATCCTGCTCAAAGTGGGCGAGGTCACCGCAGACAAAGATCTCCGGATGACCGACCGGGTTCAGCGTGTTGTTCACCGGCACCGTGCCGCCCTTTGCGGTCTCGACGCCAACCATCTTGCCAAGCGGCGAGGCGGCCACACCTGCCCCCCAGAGCGTGACCATGCAGTCGATGCGCTCTCCGCCCTTGATGACGACGTAGCTGTCCTTGATCTCTTCTACCTGCTTGCTGGTGTGCACCTCGACACCCAGCTTGTTCAGCTGAGTGATCGCCTTTTTCGTCAGGTCTTCCGGATAGCTCGGAAGAATGCGCGGTCCACCCTCAATCAGCAACACTTTTGCCTTGCGCGGATCGATGTGCCGAAAATCTTGAGTCAGGAAGTACTTCGCTATCTCGGCGATCGCACCTGCAAGCTCTACGCCCGTAGGCCCCCCGCCGATCACGACGAAGTTCAAGGGCGGATGCGAGCCCGTCTCGACCACCTGGCGCTCGGCCAGTTCAAAAGCCAGCAGCACACGCCGGCGAATCTCGGTCGCATCCTCAAGCGTCTTCAGGCCTGGCGCGCACTTCTCCCAGTCTTCGTGGCCGAAGTAGGAGTGCGTCGAGCCAGCGGCCAGGATCAGGTAGTCGTACTCGACCTCGGCCCCGCTCTGCAGGTGCAGCCGGCGCTTGGCCGTGTCGAGCGCACTCACCTCTTCCATCATCACTTCAATATTTCGCGCCTTCTTCAGCACGGTGCGGATGGGCGTCGCGATATCAGCAGGAGAGAGCACCGCCAGCGCCACCTGGTAAAGCAGAGGCTGAAAGGTGTGATGGTTGCGTCGGTCGATCACGGTCACGTCGACGGCCAACTTGCCCAGTTCCTTGGCGGCAGTGATCCCGGCAAAGCCCCCGCCGATCACGACAACGCGCGGCCGTCTTCCCTCAATCACAGCAGGTACCTGGTACGGATGTGCCTCACGTGCTGTCGCCATGCTGTTGGTTCCTCCTCGGCGGCTGCCAGCCCTGCATTGTGCTTGCTACCCGCCCCCTGGGAGCAAGGTATCAGCCAATGCCGCTGCCGGTATTGACAAAGATGCGCCACAGCGTCGATGCGAAGCGCCCCTCCCGCCTTTCAGTTCCATGCGCGATCAACCGCGACGCAAGTACTCATCTCTCAAGGATGCTGCACGATTGTGAAAACCAGCGAACTCTGCTGCCCGGTCGCAGCATTCACCACGAGCGTGGTTGGCTGCCCGGCAGCGGTCAAAGGAGCGAGCGTCACCAGCCCCGACGCATTCGAGACCGCGGTCACAGACTGGGTAGCGATTGTCTCAGCTGCTGGGCATCTGCCCTCACTTGGACACGCTGCCTGCCAGGCGCTCAGGGTCTCGTAGAAGTTCACCGTTGCTCCTGCCAACGGATGGCCGACTGCGTCTGACACCTGCAGCACCACGGGCGCGGGTGTCGCGCTGAACGAGATACTTTGCACTGTCCCGCTTATCGACGTCAGCCCGGCAAGCTCCGCATGCACGGCATACACGTTGAACGGAGCGCACGCGGTGGGTGCGGCCGCCTGGCAGGCGTGGAAGGTCGCGGTCGCACCGGCCACCAGCGGACCTGCCGACACGGTCGTCGTTGCCATCCCTGCCTGGTTGGTGGCATTGCCGCTTTGCATCGTCACGCCGGTACTGGTGGCGGACCAGGTCACGCTGGCGTTCGGAACAGGGCTGCCATTGTTCAGCACGATCGCGGTTGGCTGCCAGTTCACCTGCGCGCCAATAGCTACGTAGAGCGAGGGGGTCACGGCAGCAATGACCGGGGCAGGGGCACCGGTAAACTCCGCCACCACGCTGGCACCGCTGCTGAGCGCCGCCTGCACTCGTGTCGAATTGCTGCTCGCCGCGGCAAGCATGACGGTCGCGATCCCTGCACCGTTCGTCATCACTGCGCAGGGCGACCCGCATCCCATTGTCGCGCTCCCCTGCTGCAGGGTGAAACTGACCATTACGTTCGCTGCCGGGGTCACGTTGTTGGCCCCCACCACGCGCACGGTAAACGGGGTCGGCACTCCCTGGCTTACCGTCCCACTCGGGCCTGCAACCATGCCGATCTGGTCAGTTCCGTAGGCGTCATAGCTCAGCTCGTCAAGGATGGTGGCTGAGCCAAGCGTGCTCGGATCGCGCACCACTACCGGCACCGCTCCGGTTGCACCGCCAGAGGCCGGCGCGACTGCCGTGATCGCCGTTGGCGACACACTGGTCACCGTCGCACTTACTCCGTTCACCAGTACCTGCGAGTTCGCACGAAAGCCTATGCCGCTTATCACGATGGGCCCCCCGGCCGAGGCAAGCCGAGGTGGGAACACTGTATCCGCGTACAGCACGCGAGCCCGGTACAGGTAATCAGGTCGCCCATCGCCGCGCATATCTGCCACCGCGATGCGTGCCTGGCCATCGGCTGAGGTCTGAGCATTCAGCGTCGTCAAGCCTACCGCAGCGCCGTTAAATGGCTGCGTCGTGGCCAGTGCCGGCATGGAGCCGAGTGTGTCGCTGCCGTTCCAGAAGCCCAGCATGACCCCTGCCTTACTCGGAGTCGCCATGCCTGTTTCATCCAGGGACGTGCATTCGACTGTGAACACCCGATTGGCTCGCGCTTCAAACAAGTACCATCCCGTGTGGCCGTATCCTGTCAACCGCCCCAGCCACTCGCCGTTGGCATCCAGGAGGTTCGGCGCAGCTTCGCTCCCGTCATCGGTATGCGTCTCCACGGCCGAGTCGGTGATCACCACATCCTCGGTTACGGCTGCGCCCGCCGAGATCGAGGAGAGCATCAAGACAGGCATCGTGCCCGAGGGCGCGACCTGGCTGATGGCATAGGGCCCTACAGACTCAGTCCCAATGTAGAGGGGGTTCACTGGCTCGAAAGTGAGCTGGTAGCTGGCAGCGGTCGTACCGGCGGGCAGCGGCACACCACTCAGATCGAAAGCTCCCTCCTGGCCTGCATCATCGGTGCCGAACTTGTTCAGCGCGTTGCCCTCTGCGTCCACACTGCCGACGATCGGGTTCCCCGCATTGCTGTGGAAGGCGGCTCCGCTCACCGTGCTCACGGTGTAGCGCACGTCGGGCGCACCATTGGTCAACGGTGTCAGCACAACGTTGACGCCTTGCATGCCTTGTCCAAGCTTAAAGTGGATGGTCCCCTTTACTGAAACGGTGTTCTGCGCTGTGATCTGCTTGTTGGCGAAGGACTTGATGTTTGCGCCCGTGACCGGGTAAAGCCGGTTCAAGCCGGCTATGTCATCCAGCCGCAGAGTAAGAGGGTTCGGCATGCAGCTGTATGTCTGGCCTGAGCACAGGCGCTCATAGGCGTGCATCACAGGCCAGCCCGTCAGGTCATTCGTGGTGATCTGATCCTTGGCAAACATGGACTCGTTCACCTGCGACCAATCGAGCCCCAGGATGCGCCCAAGCCCACGCACTACCTCGTAGGTCATCAGGGTGACCTGCGCCTGTGTGGTTGCGCAGCGACCGTTCAGGATCATCAGCGCATGCGCGATCATGCCTGACGTGGTCATGTTGTCCACCTGCGTAAAGACGGCGTCGGTGGAGCAGTTTGCAGGGTCGCTCGCGCCGGAGCCATAGATCGCATCAATCACGCTGCCGTCTGCGTCCATGATCACGCCCAGCGGCCGCGTGGTCGCTGTCGGCTGCACATCTGCGGGCAATGTCGCGCCGGTCCCGGACGGGCTGTTTGCAGTCACGTTGCTGCCGCTTACATCCTCGCTCAGCGTGCCGCCGTAGGTAATGCTGACCGCTGCCGTGGGCACCCCGTTCCACACCGCGGCTGCCTGGTTCAGCATGCTCAACGTCTGCGATTGAGACATGATACTGCTGAGGCTGCCATGGTCGATATAAAGCGATACCTGGCCGCCTGCCCAGACAATCGGCGTTCCCTTGACCGAAGAGTTGAAGTAGGTGGGCCCGGCAACCCAGCGCGGTCCACTTGCCAGACCCCTGCCGGAGAAGGAAAGCACGATCAGGACGAATGCAACAAAGCCCTTGGCGCAGCCGCGGGCAAGGCTCCGGGTGCGGCGCGGCGCAGCATCATAGCCGGCTTTGCAGGTGTGCGACAGGGTGCAGACCATGGCTCTCTCCAGCGGCCGCGATAACGACCCGCGGCTGAACGCAACTCCATTTCGCCATGGATCGCAGCCTTGGTGAGGAGAAACAAGGAGGGCGCGAGAGATCGATTGTCAGAGTGGGATAGATCCGGCGCGGTGTCCCGGATTGGGCCACAAGCATCGACTATTTTCGGGCCGGCGTCAGCACATTCCGCCTGGCCGAACATGCGAAAAAACCAGTTCAGAGCATCAGGAGGTCTGACGGCCCCTTGACAGAAACTCAAGGTACACGAGCTTTGCGCTCGTGGCCTGTTGCTTTCGCCCGCAGCTAAATCTCGGGGAAAAAGTCAAAAAACGCGTCGATACTTTGCCGCAGCTGCGCCTCGATCTGCTCACGGGTTCCCTCGAGCAGGTGCATGGTAACCCGGGCCTCTTTGCCGTTCTTCAGTTCGATCGGCGCTTCACTCACGCCCGCGACCTCATCAGCCGGGAGCAGCCGCATACCATAAACCAGTGCCAGATTCGCCATGGCCTTATCTTACGACTCGCCCGGGATCAATGCCGCGCGCTCGACTCGCCCAAGTTTTGTGTACAGCGTCAACGCATCGAGAAGGAAGCCTGCTGCATCTACTGCGACACTGCCATGCAGTTAGAATCAGGACACCGCATCATGCCAGACACCATACGCAATACCGTGATCCTTGGCTCGGGCTGCTCCGGGCTAACCGCCGCCATCTACTCGGCGCGCGCCAACCTGCGCCCGCTTGTCATCGAGGGCCATGAGCCCGGCGGCCAGCTCTCGATCACTACGCTGGTTGAGAATTTTCCCGGCTGGCCGGAAGGCATCCAGGGTCCCCAGCTAGTCGAGAACATGAAGATCCAGGCCGCTCGCTTCGGCGCCGAGTTCCAGATGGGTCACCTTGTCTCAGCCGACCTCTCCCGCGCTCCCTACACGCTTAACTTCGGTAAGGAGCAGATTCGCACCCACACGCTGATTATCGCGAGCGGCGCTTCGGCGCGCTGGCTCGGGCTGCCGTCAGAGCAAGCGCTGATTGGCCATGGCGTGAGCTCCTGCGCTACCTGCGATGGCTTCTTCTTCGGCGGTAAGGAGATCGCCGTGGTAGGCGGCGGCGACTCAGCCATGGAAGAGGCGCTGTTCCTCACGCGCTTCGCTACCAAGGTCACCGTGCTACACCGCAGCGACACCTTCCGCGCCTCGAAGATCATGCTGGATCGCGCCCGCGAAAACGAGAAGATCGAGTTTCGCACCAATGTCGCGATCGAAGAGGTTCTCGGCGTCGAAGAGAAGGAAGTTCGCGGCGTGCGGCTGCGCGATCGCAACACGGGTGAGTACTCAGATCTGGGCATCAGCGGGCTCTTCATGGGGATCGGTCACGAGCCCAACGCCAAGCCGTTCGAAGGCCAGATTGACTTTGATAGCGATGGCTACATCAAAACTCATGAACAGGTTTTTACCCGGGTGCCAGGCGTCTTTGCCTGTGGCGACGTGCAGGATCGCCGGTACCGCCAGGCCATCACAGCCGCTGGCTCAGGCTGCATGGCGGCGCTTGAAGCCGAAAAATACCTCGAAGAGCATGGCGTCTAAGTCACATCCTTCCAGAACAGGAGTATGCCGGCGCATGCTCCTGCTCCCTCTCGCACCGCACATCCAAGCAATCCCATGACATCCATCGCTGACAATCTTGCGCAGGTAGAAGATGCCATGCACCAGGCTTGCCGCGCGGCGGGCCGATCACGCTCGGAAGTGGAACTGATGGCTGTCTCGAAGACCCATCCAGTTGAGTTCCTGCTTCAAGCAGCAACAGCCGGTCAGGTGATCTTCGGCGAAAACCGTGTGCAGGAGTTCTCAGAAAAATCCGCGCAGCTTGCGGCGCAGGGATATGCGGTCGAACTCTACAAGCGCGGCGAGCGACCGGACGGTAAGACGAAGCTTCGTGTAAGCCTGGTCGGCCACCTGCAATCGAATAAATCAGCTCGCGCGTCTGAGCTCTTCTCCAGCGTTGACACGCTCGACTCTCTCAAGCTGGCGGAGCGATTACAGGATGCTGCATCTCGTGCCGACCGCATACTTCCGGTCTTTGTCGAGATCAAGCTCAGCGATGAGGCAAGCAAAGAGGGTCTGCTGCCGGACAGCGCCGAGCTTGCCGCATTCCTTGAGCGTCTTCCCGATCTCGATCACCTTGCCGCTCGCGGCTTGATGACCGTAGCTCCACTCGATCGAGACACCCAGGTGGCGCGTGCATGCTTTCGCAGGTTGCGGCTGCTGCGGGACAAGGTAGCGAAGAATCACCCACGGCTCAAGTTAGACCAGCTCTCCATGGGGATGTCCGGCGATTTTCGCGAGGCTATCGCCGAGGGCTCGACTCAGGTCCGCATCGGCACGGCTATCTTCGGTGCGCGGCCTAAACCTTCCGCCCTCGACTCGGCCTAGCAGAGACTTACCCGCTGTCTCTTTTCAGTAGCCTGCACTTACTACAGGCGAAAGCTCAGCACGACTTCCTGCGCCCATAAGCCGCACGACTCGCCCGTAGGCGGGTGGTCTTCTTCTACCGAGCTGCCTTTTTCGCCGCTCTCTTGCTTGCTGCCCAGCGCTTACGCTGCGCGGCGGCAATCCGCTCGCGTGCCTCTGGGCTTAGTACGCGCTTGCCCTGGGAAGCTTTGCTGGTCTGCTTTTTGCGCGCGCCTTTTTTCGCGGTGGGCGCGGCAGCACTTATTCCCTCTTCGCCCACCAGCAGTCGGCGTATGGTTTGCAGCCGCTCTATTTCCTCGTCGATCGCGACTAACATCTCTTTTCCTGGCATGTGTCTCGTCCTATCCGGGCGCAGGGGCACCCCATCCGGGTATTTTACAATGGCCAACACAGATCATCGATCTCATTCCGAGTTATTGCCCGTTAGTGAACAGTCTTCGATGCGTGCCAGGGAAAGGTCTTGCACGTTGCCACAGAAATAAAAGAGCCGCCGGGTGCGACATGTATCCAGATTATGTCGTCAAAATCCGCAGCTGCCTGTCTCTCTGATGCATTTTTATTGTTATCGATTCCTGCTTGTTCGCCAACTGCCAAAAATACTGCTTACTCGAAAGCACAGCTGCTTTCCTGCCCAGGTATCCCTCAGGCCCTGCTTTCAAGCTTAGCCCGGCATGGCAGAATCCTCCGTTACACTGCTCCTACCATGCACCGTGCTATTTACGGTCTGGACAAGCGAGGGCAACAAGAATCCATGAGTCCACTCTACGCAGTTGTACTCGGTATCATCCTGGTTACCCTGTTCGGCGTTTCGCTTGCACGTGTCTCTTCAGTCAAGACCAAGGCAGATTTCCTCGTCGCAGGAAGATCGCTGCCGGCTTTTGTGCTCGTGTTTACCTTGCTGTCGTCCTGGATTGGTTCGGGCTCACTGCTTGGTGGGGCGGAGAACGCCTACAACCACGGCCTCGTTGCTCTATGGCAGCCGGCAGGCGGCTGGGCTGGCCTGCTGCTTATCTACTTTATAGCGCCCCGAGCGCGTAAGTTTGCCCGCTTTACCATTCCTGACCTTCTTGAGTCCCGATACAACCAGGCAGCGCGCGTACTCGGCGTTATTGCTATCTTGTTTGCCTACACGGCCATAACGAGCTACCAGCTCATCGGCGGCGGCGACATCCTATCCCTCATTTTCCCCGGCTTTCTCACGCCTGACCTAGGCAAGTATGTGATTGCTGTCTTCGTCATCGTGTTCACTGCACTTGCAGGTATGTCGTCAGTAGCTTACATGGACCTGTTTATCGGCTTACTCGCCACAACAGCGCTCCTGGTTGCCGGCCCTGTGCTGCTGCACAGCGCGGGTGGCTGGAGCGCCTTCCAGCATTCGCTCCCACCTTCGCACTTCACCGTTTTCGGGGACCATACCCTCATTCAGGCCCTTGAACTCTTTCTCCCCACCTGCTTGCTTATGCTGGGCAACCAATCCATGTACCAAAAGTTCTTCTCCGCCAGGTCAGAGCGAGATGCCAGCCGTGCTGTTGTTGGCTGGGTCATTGGCACGGTGATTCTCGAGACCGTCATCGTGATCATTGCCATGCTCGGCCACACGCTCGCGCTTCGCGCCAGCAGTCATCCGAATCCCCGCGAGATCATCGCGTTCACTGCACTGCACTCTCTGCCGAGCTGGCTCGGCGCCATCCTGATGGGCGCGGTGTTTGCCAAGATTATCTCTACAGCCAATAACTATCTTTTTTCGCCAGCGACAAATCTCGTCAGCGATGTCTATGTTCGCTACCTGGCGCCCGAAGCCTCGAACAAGCGCGTGCTGATCATCTCGCGGCTGATCGTCGTCCTGCTGGGCGTCTGGTCGCTCTACCAGGCGCTGCACACAGGCTCGGTGCTCAAGGCGACGCTGTATGCGTACACGGTCTACTCGGCGACTATCACCCCGGTAGTGCTCGCCGCCTTCTACTCGCGGCGCGCGACTGCAGCCGCAGCGGTAAGCGCGATTGCCGCCGGTACCCTGATTACTGTCACCTGGGATACATCGCTGGTCCACACACATCTGCCGGCCTGGCTTGCAGCTCGCGACGCCATCTTCCCGGCGCTCGGTGCAGCAATGCTGTGTTTGGTCTGCATCAGTGCTGTCACGCAGCCGCCTTCTCCCGAGGTGCTCGCCCGCTTCCACGATCCCGCTTAGCTCACATTTCTCTTTCTGCTACGCAAATCAGGAAACTCCTACCTGGGGTCGCGAATCAAATTGCCCATGGCGACAGCAACGGAACAAGCAACAGAACATACGACCAGCATCTCTGCGGCAGAAAGCGGCACCTTCCACCTCGGCGGCGACCTGCCTGTTCACCGGCTCGGCTACGGCGCCATGCGCCTGACAGGCGAAGGGATTTGGGGCGAACCAAAAGACGCTGCCGAAGCGCGGCGCGTGCTTGAGCGCACCATTGAGCTTGGCATCAACTTCATTGATACCTCTGACGCCTACGGGCCCGAAGTCTCCGAGCGCATAATTGCCGAAACGCTCCACCCCTACGCCAAGGACCTTGTCATCGCAACCAAGGGTGGACTTACCCGCACCGGCCCGCAGCAGTGGCATCCAGTCGGCCGACCTGAGTATCTGCACCAGTGCGTGGAGATGAGCCTGCGTAGGCTCAAGCTTGAGCGAATCGACCTGTGGCAACTGCACCGCATCGACGCCAAGGTTCCCGCTGAAGAATCACTTGGCAAGATCGCCGAACTGCAGAAGCAGGGCAAGATCCGCCACGTCGGCCTATCCGAGGTCAAGCCGAAGGAGATCGAACAGGCGTTGAAGATCCTGCCCATCGTCAGCGTGCAAAATATGTACAACATCGGCGATCGGCAGCACGAGGACACGCTCGAGTTCTGCGAGCAGCACAACATCGCCTTCATTCCATGGTTTCCTGTAGCAGCCGGCAAGCTGGCGCAGGAGGGTGGGCCGCTCGACACGGCAGCTAAGCGCCACGGTGCCTCGGTTGCTGAGTTGGCGCTTGCATGGCTCCTCCATCGCTCGCCGGTCATCCTTCCCATCCCCGGCACCTCCTCTGTCAAACACCTGGAGCAGAACACCGCCGCCGCCCACCTCAAGCTTGATGCGGACGAGTGGAAGACGATTGAGGATGAGGTTGCAAAGACGGCAAAGAAGTAGCCGCAGCGATACCAGCAGATCGGGCAGGCGCTCACTGCCTGCTCGTTTCTGTTTCCATAGACGATATGGCCGTTGCCTCACTCACCGTTGAAGTCCACATTACCCATGCCCGATCTCTCAAGGATCGGCGGCAGGTGGTCCGCAGCCTCAAAGAACAGCTGGGCCATGGATTCAACATTTCTATAGCCGAACTGGACGAGGCAATCACCTGGCGCTCGGCTACCCTCGGGATCGTCGCCATATCTGCCTCGCGCGACTACCTCACAGGCCAGATGCAGGTGCTTGAGTCTGCCATCACACGCATGACGGCTGAACTGGGTGCGGAGATCGCCGATGCCTGGTGGGAGTTCTTGGAGCCCGGCCGCGAATAGGCTGTCTCTTGCCCCCGTCCGCCCTTCCTCAGCAATCCCAGCCCGGCAAACACCGGTCGCCGGCAGGATTTATGATGAACAGTGTGCCGGGATGAGCCTGCTGCGTCGTTCTGGCTGTCGCGCGTTCTTCGCAGTAAGGGAAAAACACTATGCCGGAACAACGGGCTCGCAAGTACCACCAGGACCGCGTTGCTGAAACCATGCGGGAAGAAATAGACGCCATGATTCTAGGTGACCTTTCCGACCCTCGTATCAGCTCGTGCCATGTCACCCAGGTGCTGCTCAATCCGGGTGGCAAGTCAGCCGAAGTCTATGTCCAGGTAGACGAGGGCACCTTTGAAGCAGAGGAGCGCACAGTGGAAGGCTTGATGGCTGCACGCGGCTACATTCGCGTGGAGCTGAAGACACGAATGGGCAAGCGTCACTTACCTGACCTTACCTTCCATGCTGACCGGTCAAATCGCATGCAGTCTCGCATTGACGAGCTGCTTACGCGCACACGCAAGCGCGCCAGGATCAAAGGTGAACCCGCAGGCGAAGCGGGCACAGTCTCCGGCGACGAGCAACCGCTGCTCACTTCCTGAATTGGTAAAGCTGGTGTTCCTCAGGCGCGCATGGGGCTGTGATCTACGCCGGTACAAAGGCTCTTTCTGTTAGCCTTGACCGGGCTGGCAGCATAAACCGGGGTAAATCAATGCCTTGGAACTCCTGCAGGCACCCGGTTGAAGACGCGAGACCGGCACGATCGAATGGAAGCAAAAGAGGCACTTGGACCCTCGATTCACACACATAGCAGGTAGTCCGGTCACGCATGCACGCCCGCGCAGCCTTCGCGAGCGTTTCTGGCATCCGCGTACCGTGCTTGAGGCCTGCACGTTGCTTGGCGTCTCGACCTTCCTGCTCTTCTACGGGTTGGTGCCGATCTTCGGCGGGGCAGGGCTTGGGCTCGTCGGCGCGGATGAACCTCGCTATGCGCAGGTGGCGCGCGAGATGCTCACTCGCCACGACTATGTCACACCCATGCTCTATGGCAAACCCTGGCTGGAAAAGCCGGCGCTCTACTACTGGCGCGCCATGTTCGCCTTCCGCGAGTTTGGCGTACACGACTGGTCGGCCCGCCTGCCCTCAGCTACCTTTGCCTTCACCCTGGTTGCTCTCATCTACCTGCACATGCGGCGCTTCCGGCCCGGCGGGCAGCTCGACGCGGCGCTGATTACCGCTTCCTGTGCCAGCATCCTCAGTTTTGCACGCGGCGCCTCGACCGACATGCAGCTTGCTGCTCCCTTCGGCATCGGCATGCTGGGCTGGTACGCCTGGTACGAGACTGACTCCAAATTCTGGCTCTTCGACCTCTACTTCTTTGTTGGTGTGGCCACGCTCGCGAAAGGGCCGGTTGCTCCCTTCCTGGCAGCGGTTGTGATTTTCGCCTTCGCCGCCTTGCGCCGGGAGTGGTCGGTGCTTCGACGAACCTTCTGGTGGCCCGGCGCGGTGCTCTACCTCGCCATGGTGCTGCCCTGGTTCATCGCTGTGCAGCGACGCAATCCCAACTTCCTCCGGGTCTTCTTTCTTGAGCACAACCTCGAGCGCTTCGCCACCAACCGCTACCAGCACGAGCATGTCGCCTGGTACTACCTGCCGGTCGCCCTGCTGAGCCTGCTCCCTTGGACGGTCATCTCGCTAGCCGCGCTCGTCTCCGCGGTGCGCGAGTCCTTTGCCGAGTGGCGAGCCCGCCGCGCGAAGTCCCACTACATGGGCTTCCAGCGCACCGGCGATGCCTTTCCTGAGTTCCTACTGATCTGGGCCGTGCTGCCTGTCCTCTTCTTCTCCTTCTCAGACTCAAAGCTACCCGGCTACATTCTTCCCTCTATACCGCCGCTCACCATTCTCACTGGCGACTACCTCAACCGCATGCGGAACCGCGCCGGAGGCGGCGCTGGCTTGCCGCCCTGGCTTCTCGTCGCCCATGCCGTTCTGGTTGGCGCACTTACCACCAGCATCCTGCTGCTGCCTCTGTACATCCAGCTGCCTGACAAGGTGCCGCTGCCCGCGCGTGCCATAGTTGCCGCCGTCATGTCTGCTTCGGCTGCCGCCCTGCTCATCCTGGTGGTCGTCGCAAGGTTCGGCGTTGTCCGCTTGCGCGCTGCTACGCTTGTGCCCCTCACCATGCTGCTGGTCTTCATCTTCGGCGTAGGACCATTGTTCTCGATCCCGGCAGCAGCCTCCTCCAAGCGCACCATCCAGGCACTTGACCTTACCTACTCGCCACGCCCGCTAGCGCAGATCCTGGCCTCGCTTGCTCCGGCGCCTGGCACGGTAGCCGTATACCGGGTACGTCGCGATGTGGAGTACGGCCTGGCCTTCTACCGCAATCAAAAGGTCATCAACTACGAGCGCTCTCCCGTCCCACCTGAAAAACATGTCCTGGTCACCCGGGCGCCCTTCAACGCTGACCTCACCTCGCGGCTCGCCGGGCGATCCTATGCGCCGATGTTCACGCTGCCCCAGCAAGGCCTGATTGTCTACCAGGTCGAAGCAGCAGGGCTCCAACCCGCAGTCCCAGCCGCGCCACAGGCACCCACCCCGCCCGTCCGAGCGCGCTGAGGCTGTGCCTGTCCAGCCCATCGCCTGCACACTATCGCCGCGGTGGGATATCCTCCTACCTGGAGCCCTTCCCCTTACGTGAGCAGTCTCCTCCAATCCAGTACGCAGCCTGAGATTCTCGACCTGCGCCACTACTCGGCTCAGAGTCTGCGCCTGGTGCTTGAAGAAGAGAGCCGCCTCTGGAGCCAGCGCCTGGCATGGGATTACCGGGCCTCCACCGAGTTGCTGCTCCAGTACCTGGACGCCCGCGTGCTTCCCGGCTTCGTCGCAGTCGAGTCCGGCAAAGTGATCGGCTACGCCTTTTGCGTCTATGAAGAAAGAAAAGCGATTGTCGGCGATGTCTTCGCAATCACGCCGCGACAGCCCGGCGCGACTCGTCTGCAGGTGGAAGAGCTCCTGCTGGACCACCTGCTCGCCCTGCTGACTCACTCGCCCGGGGTTGAGCGTATTGAGTCGCAGCTATTGCTCCACGGCGAGGACCAGCATACCGGCGTCTTCGAGCAGGCCGGCTTCTCCATCCATCCACGCATCTTTATGGAATGCTGCCTGCCGAGCGTTGCTCATGCGGAGGCTCAGGAACCCGCACGCCGTGCAGCGCTGCTGAGGCTGGAGCAGCAGGGCTACACCATGCGCCCCTGGCGCGAGACCGACTTCTCTCCAGCAGGACCGCTGATTGCCAGTGCCTACGAGGGGCACCTCGACAGCGTGATCAATGATCAGTACCGCTCGGTTGCCGGCTCGCTTCGCTTCCTGCACAACATCATTCGATTTCCAGGCTGCGGGCTCTTCGATGCTGAGAGCTCGCGTGTCATTGAGCATCGCACCAGCGGCGAGATGTGCGGGATCTTGCTATGCTCGCGCGTTCGGCAGGACGTGGGCCACGTAACCCAGGCCTGCGTCGCACATCATGCGCGGGAGCATGGGCTTGGCACCCTGATGCTCGAGAGCGCAATGGCTAACCTGACGCAGCGTGGCTTCGGTCGACTCTCACTCACCGTCACGGCCGCAAATCAGCGCGCAGCAGACCTTTACCGGCGGCTCGGCTTCAGCGAGCAACACCGCTTTAATGCCATGGTCTGGCCTGGAGTGGGAAGCGGATCCAGCTAGCTTCGGCGAAGCCTGGACGGAGGGCTTAGCAGTTTGCTTAGCGACGCACTAGGAACATCAACCAGCTGGCAGCTATGGTGACCACAAGAAAAAGCGACCAGCAGTAGAGCCCGTAGCGGACCATGGCGCGTGGCGTTACACGCTGGGTAATCCCGAACACTATCGATGTGAAGGTGGCGAAGAGTAGCACGGATGTGAAGTGAGACGGCGTAAGTGTCATGCCGGCTTCCTTCCTACGCGCAGATTATGCGCATCCACAGCGGCGATAAAGTTCAGCAAACCTGCTACCACGACAAACTTGGTGCCGTAATCGGCGGTCGCTACCTGCACAGCGACGTGCCCCAGGCCTACGAGGTTTGCGAGGAAGTAAAACACTCCTGCTCCTAAATCACCCAGGAACCCCAGCATTCCCAGCGGATCGTCCGTGTTCGGCTGGTACAGCTTGCCCTGCATCCCAAGACCGAGCCAGAACATCGTCGTAATGGAGGCGAAGAGCAGCAGCGCCCGCACCCAGTGCCGGGTGAGCAGATGCCCCGCGCCTGGTACGAGCCATCCTAGGAAAAGTGCGATCGAGAGCGCGCTGTGCCTACCACTCCCCTGAACCGAATCACGCATTGCCCTGATTCTACCGCACCAGCAACAGCAGTGTCCGGACCCGATGGAGTGAGCAGCAGCGATTGCTCGGCGGCAGTCGGAATACCCCGGGCACAATCCCACAACAATCCGGCCCGGTCTCTCTCACGTGTTGTCATTTTGCGTAAAGCCCTCGCCTCACAGTTCTTTACTCCGCTCTTCCGGGGCTCACCACGCGTAGCTCGTCGAAGTCAGTGAGGCTCAAGTTATGTAAGCGGCTCAAGGGCAAGCATCAGTTTTCCCCAAAGCACGGAGGCAATTTCTATGCACAGACGTTACCGGCCTCGAAGTGAGCACCGGCAGATGCTGAAGCATGTTGCTTGGGGCACTGAGTTGAGCTACAGTAACCTTCATCTGCTTAAAAGTGCCGAAGCCGGTGCGGACGAGGTAGAAGCTGCGCCGGGAAACTCTGCACCGGATCCAGGCCCAGGTGAAACACGCAAGCAAGAGGTCTTAGTCGCGTCGGCTTGTTCTATTGAGGCGAGTAAAAGTGAGACAGTCTCCCACCGTGTGTGCGTAGAGAGCAGGTCACCATACGACGGCTTTTGTGCGAGCTACAGAACATAGAAGAGCAGCAGTCATAATGCAATCCGCTTATGAATTATCCGCCATGTGGGAAGGCGACCCAGATGCATACCTCGGAAAAATTTCACTCCATCTGTGACAGAGTCGCCGCTTTGCGCGTCACATTCCCAAATTCGGTCGCATTGGAACACAAGGACCAGGTACTGACTTACCTCGAATTGGACCAGAGGTCAGACCGGTTCGCTGGGTACTTATCAAGCCTTGGTCTAGATGGTACCGCTGCTGTCGCTATTTGCATGGAGCGCTCCATCGACTGGGTTGTTGCGGCTCTGGGAGCCATGAAATTCGGAGTGCCTTACGTCCCCCTGGAACCTACCTGGCCCGACGCTCGCATGCAGGCAGTGTTAGATGACTCCGGAGCGACTGCCTTGGTCGGGCCGTCTGCCATCGTCGACCGTTTTCGCTCCAAGGTACATGGTATCGACATGTCAGGACACGCGAGTGCCATAGAGGCAGCGGCCCTGTTCGAGCGATGCTCTTTGTCCCGCGACAGTCTGGCGTACATTATCTACACCTCCGGATCTACTGGCGCTCCAAAGGGCGTGGAAATAACACATGACAATCTATCTCACTTAATCAAATGGCACTTGCGGGCCTTTGATGTGACAAGCGCCGATCGTGCCAGTCACCTGGCTGGGCTTGCGTTCGATGCAGCCGTATGGGAAATCTGGCCAGGTCTTTGTGCCGGAGCTACCCTCTGCATCCCCGATGAGTCTACTCGGTTCTCTCCGAAATTAATCCAGGATTGGCTTCTTAGCCAACGCATCACCATGGCGTTCGTTCCCACAATCCATGCCGCCACGCTGATCACCAGCTGCTGGCCTGCAACCACGAAGCTGCGTTTCTTACTGACGGGGGGTGATACGCTTCACCACTTTCCCGCCGCCTCTCTGCCCTTTACCGTCGTTAATAGTTATGGCCCAACAGAATGCACCGTAGTTGCAACCTGCTCGTTCCTCCTTTCTGCGGGAGAAGGCCGCCCTCCAATCGGCCTGCCAGTTGATGGCACGCAAGTGTACCTGCTCGACGATCATGGGCAGCAGGTCGCCGATGGGGAAGTAGGGGAGATTTACATCGGTGGCAGGATGGTTGGACGTGGTTATCGGAATATGCCTGAAGCGACCAGGACAAGCTTCTTGGCAGACCCGTTTGCAGGCTCTATAGGAGCCCGTATGTACCGGACCGGCGATCGAGGCTCGCGCCTGGGCGACGGGCAGCTTGAATTTCATGGAAGGCTCGACAGGCAGGT
>CAZZYO010000082.1:0-17052 GCA_964658255.1 Candidatus Babeliales bacterium | reverse complement strand
CGGGCGACAGTTTGACTTAGGAGAGGTATGGAGCCGAACGAGGTACAGGAGTTACAGGAGCAGCACGAGCATGCTGTCGAGCGCGAGCATGAGCACGAGGAGTCGTCGCGGGGAAGCTTGAAGCCCATCAGCTTCACGATGAGCGTGATCGCCGTGATGGTCGCCGTGATGACGGTGCTCGGTCACCGCACGCATACTGAAGCCGTGCTGATGCAGGCACGCGCATCAGACCAGTGGAACTTTTACCAGGCAAAGAAGATTCGTCAGAATGACACATTGCTCGCCGAAGACTTGCTGAGCGTGGTCACCGTTGGCGACAAGGCTGCGGCGGCCAAGATACTGCAAACCTACAAGTCTCACCAGGATAAGTGGGCGACCGACTTGAACGAGGAGCAGGACAAGGCACACGAGTTTGAAGAAAAGGTTGAGCACGCTGAGCGGAAAGCAACCAAGTTCGACTTAAGTGAGGCGCTGCTTGAGATTGGATTGGTGGTGACCTCCATCACGCTTCTGACGAAGCAACGCGTGTACTGGCTGTTGGGTATGGCGTTCGCCGCGGTCGGGCTGATTGTTGGTGCGCAGGGCCTGTTGCTGCGCTAGAGGTCAGAGGAGGGTAAGTTGACGAGGTTGCTGTCGATCGCAAGAGTCATGGCGTTATGCCTGCTCAGTGTGCCGGTGCTCGCAGGCGCACAGGCGGCACCGGTCGTGAGCCTTGATCCGGTCATCACGGTCGAACACGGGCCAAACGCCCTGTTGCAGGAATCCAAGCATTACGTCTTGCTCGTCTCGCTCGACGGCTTCCGATGGGATTACGCGAAAAAGTATGGCGCAAAAAACCTGCTGGCAATGGCGGCCCATGGGGCCAGTGCCCCGGATGGGATGTTACCGTCCTATCCGTCTATAACTTTCCCTAACCATTACACGCTGGTTACCGGCTTATATCCTGAGCATCATGGCATCGTTGCCATGAGCTTCTATGACGAGACCCACACGCGCCGGTATAGCTTCAGCGATCCGAAGACGGCGAGCGATGGAAGCTGGTACGGCGGCACACCTCTTTGGGTCCTGGCCGAGCAGCAGGGCATGCGCGCGGCATGTTTCTTCTGGCCCGGCTCCGAGGCAGCGATAGGGGGCGTGCGGCCGAGTTATTACTTACACTTCAATGACGCATATCCGGATGAGAAGCGTATCGACCAGGTGATCCACTGGTTGCAGCTTCCGGCCGCGGAGCGCCCGCACTTTGTCACCCTTTACTACGCCAATGTGGATCATGCCGGGCACACGTACGGACCAGACGCGCCGGAGACACGCGCCGCGGTACGCCACGTAGACGCGCTCATTGGCACGCTGCGCGCGCGACTTGCACTGACGCACCTGCCTGTTGACCTGATTGTGGTAAGTGACCACGGCATGGAAAAGACGGAGCGCAACTGGACTACGCTTGACACGTACGCTGACTTATCCAATTTCGTAACAGCCGGATCGCTCCTCTATGCAAACTCCGAAGCCGATGCCCAGCGTGTCTATGACAAGCTGAAGAGCGCTGACGCAGGTTTTATGGTCTACCGCCGCGCTAACGTTCCTGCTTCGTTGCACTACAACACCAACCCGCGAGAAGGTGATCCTGTCATCGTGCCGCGTGGCGCGTTTGCTATCCGCGCGCATGGTCCGGCTCCTGGTGCCGAGGACAAGCCGCCCAATGCGGGGTCCCATGGGTATGATCCGCGCGAGATGGCGTCGATGAAGGCAATCTTTTACGCGACGGGTCCTGACATCAAGGCAGGCGTACAGCTCAAGCCGTTCGAGAATGTAAATGTGTTTCCATTCATCACGGAGATACTCGGCCTGGCGCATGGGCCGGTGGATGGCAGCGCGGGAGTTCTTTCCGGAGCCCTGCTAGATCAGGGCAGGTGAGGGATGGGGCACGAAGGGCATGTGCAGACCCTTCGCTCCACTTGGCCGTCACAGGCCGCGGACATGCCTAGAAGGACAGGCGGTAAAGCTCACGCAAGTGACGCGATGGGCATCCTCAACGGTGACGGGGAGTCGCCTGGCTCAGGCAGACAGCTACGGCTGGTGCATGCGCCCGCCGATCCAGGTCGCTTGCACAGCACCCTCCGGCGAAAGCACGACCAGGTCAGCGCGGCCTCCTGGAAGAACCGTCCCGACAACCCCCTCGAATCCTGCCATCCGCGCAGGATTAAGGCTGGCAAGTCGAGCCGCAACAGCGAGCGGCACGCCCGTAAACTCGGCGAAGTTGCGCACCGCCGCATCGAGCGTAAGTGTGCTCCCGGCCAGCGTATTTTCGCCGATCAGGCATCGCCCGTCCACCAGGCGCACCTCCAACTCGCCGAGCTTGTAGACGCCGTCCGGCATGCCTGTGCCGCTCATCGCGTCGGTAATCAGGATGGCTCGCTCCGGACCCTTGAGCTTCCAAAACAGGCGCACCACCGCCGGATGCACGTGCAGGCCGTCGCAGATCAGCTCAGAGTAGAGCTGCTCGGCGCCAAGCACCGCACCCAGAATGCCTGGCTCCCGCTGCTCGAGCGTGCGCATGGCGTTAAAGGTGTGCGTTGAGGAGTCAGCTCCGGCTGAAATGGCAGCCTCGGCTTCGGCATAGGTGGCATTGCTGTGGCCGAGGCTCACGCGCACCCCAAGCTCTTTCGCTCGCGTGATGACGTCGAGCGCTCCCGGCAACTCGGGCGCAATGGTCATCAGCCGGATCTGCCCCGCAGCGGCCTCCCACATCTGGTCAAAGAAAGCCACGGTAGGCGGCAGCAGATGTTCCGGCGGGTGCGCGCCCTTCTTCCCGTGCGAGAGAAATGGACCCTCGATGTGGATGCCAAGCGGGCGAGCGACTCCCGGTGTAACGCCGCGAGCGATCTGCTCGGCCAGCGTACCCAGGCTCCTCAGAGTTGCCTCGCGTGGCGCGGTGATCGTGGTAGGGAAGTAGGCGCCGACCCCGTGCGTTGCCAGAAAACGACCAACGGCGTCGAGCGCCTCGCCTGTGCCCTCCATCACGTCACGACCGCAGCAGCCGTGCACATGCACGTCAAAGTAGGCGGCGGAGAGGGTCGCGCCGGGATAGTCGTGGTGCGAGCCGGGCGGCAGCCCCGCACTACCGCGCGTGCGCACACTGACCACGCGGTCCTCGTCAAGCACAAGCACAGGATCGTCAACGGGCCCGTCAGCGGTCAGCAGGCGTGCAGCGGTCAGAACGTGGATCATGGCGGCGGGCTCTCCCTTTCGGTCTCGCTAAACTGTACACGGAGCCCTAGGGCAGCTGGCCGCCTAGAATGAAAACTGTGAGCAGCAAGAACATAACTGCGGAGCCCTCTGCACGGCGGATCGGCATTCATCTCTCCACCACGGGCGGCGTATTTACAGCAGCCGAGCGCGCGCATGAGCTGGGCGCGTCAACCTTCCAGATCTTCAGCTCGAGCCCGCGGATGTGGCGTGCGCCCAGGCCCCAGGCCGAGCACTGCGCGCGGATGAAGCAGTTGCGTGAACTCTATGGCATTTCCCCGGCGGTCGTGCATGCCAGCTACCTGATCAACATGTGCTCGCAGAGTGAGCAGGTGTTGAAGAACTCGGTGGTTGCCTTGCGAGGCGAGGTAGAGCGCGCGCTCGCTCTCGGCGCGGAGTTCCTGGTACTGCACCCGGGCTCGTGGAAGGGTATGACGCGGGAAGAAGGCCTGGACCGGGCTGCGGGCGCGATCGCGGTTGCGGTCGAGGGCCTGGGGCTGGGTGAAGAGTGCAGTTTTCGCCTCCTGATTGAGAACACGGCTGGATCAGAGTTTTCGCTGGGCGGCAACTTCGAGCAGGTGGCTGCGCTGATCGAGAGGCTGCGCCCGCATCTTCCCGTCGGCGCGTGCCTGGATACCTGTCATACGCATGTGTCTGGCTATGACGTGGTGTCGGCGAGCGGCTTCGCGGACACAGTGGCGCAGGTGGAGGCGACGATCGGGACGGCCAACGTGCACGTGTGGCATATGAACGATGCCAAGGCGGCGCGCGGCTCCAGGCTTGATCGGCATGAGCATATTGGCGAAGGGCTGATTGGAGTGGACCCTTTTCGGCGGCTGCTGCATGAAAAGTGCTTTGCGCACTGCGCGTTCATTGCAGAGACCCCGGTGGACGCACCCGGCGATACCGAAAAGAACGTGCGCGCTCTCCTGGCGCTGGCAAAGTAAAGCCTGCTCGCCGCAGGCGGTTTATCCCTTATTTACACTAGAGCCAGCATGAGCGACACAACAGCAGCGCGCGAGGCGCGTTACACCCCGTCCGAGATCGAGCCGCGCTGGCAGGCGCGATGGGCTGCGGACCCTGAGCTCTACGCGTCTGAGCCCGCTGACTGCGGCAAGCCCAAGTACTACGTCGCTGATATGTTGCCTTACCCTAGCGGCGCACTGCACGTGGGCCACGTGCGCAACTACGCCATTGGTGACGCGCTGGCGCGGTACATGTGGATGCGTGGCTACAACGTGCTGCACCCCATGGGCTGGGACGCCTTCGGCTTGCCCGCTGAAAACGCGGCGATCAAAAACAATCGGGAGCCGCGCGAGTGGACGCTCGCCAACATCGCTGCGATGAAGCTCCAGATGGCCAAGCTCGGGCTGGCCTATGACTGGCGCAACGAGGTGACCACCTGCCTGCCGGAGTATTACCGCTGGAACCAGTGGTTCTTCTTGCGGATGTACGAGCGCGGCCTGGCCTACCGCAAGCAGAGCAAGGTGAACTGGTGCCCGCAGTGCGCAACCGTGCTCGCGAATGAGCAGGTCATCGACGGGCGCTGCTGGCGGCACGATGACCAGATTGTCGAGCAGCGCGACCTGGAGCAATGGTTTCTGCGCATCACCAAGTATGCCGAGGAGTTGACCGAGGGACTCGGAGCGCTCGAGGGCTGGCCGGAGAAGGTGCGCACGATGCAGCGTAACTGGATCGGCCGGAGCGAAGGCGCGGAGGTTGCCTTTGCTGTGGAAGGTCTGGAGGACGCAACGGTGCGCGTGTTTACCACGCGCATCGACACGATCTACGGCGCGACCAGCGTGCAGCTTGCGCCCGAGCACCCGCTGACCCGGCGCTTTGCCGGCGAGGATGCTGCGCTCGCAGCAGAAGTAGCTGCCCTGCTCGCGCAGCAGGCAGCCGCGCGGGAAGCTGGCGACATCGGCGCGATCGAGAAGCATGGCGTGGCCACTGGACGTTTCGCGACCAATCCGTTCAACGGCGAGCGCGTGCCGATCTGGGTTGGCAATTACATCCTGGCTGATTACGGCACGGGCGCGATCATGAGCGTGCCTGCGCACGACGCGCGGGATTACGAGTTCGCCACCAAGTACGGGCTGGAGGTGCGCGTGGTGGTTGCGCCTTCGCTCGGCGAGCTGCCGGCGGAGTTGCCCTTTGTCGGGGATGAGGGCGTGCTGGTTTATGCGGGCGTCTACGACGGGCTAACTCCGGAGGAAGGGCGGCGTGCCATGAGCGCGTTCGCCGAGGCGCGCGGGTTCGGCAAGGCCACTGTGACGTATCGGCTGAAGGACTGGGGCGTGAGCCGCCAGCGTTACTGGGGCACGCCCATCCCCATGCTCTACTGCGAGGGGCCAGGCCAGGATGGGATCGTGCCTGTGCCGGAAGATCAGCTGCCCGTGCTGTTGCCGGAGCGGATCGCCATGACCCAGCAAGGGGGCTCGCCGCTGGCCAGGGTGCCTGAGTTTGTGCACGCGACCTGCCCCAGATGTGGCGGCCCGGCACGGCGCGAGACCGACACGATGGATACCTTCGTCGATTCGAGCTGGTACTTCTACCGCTATACCGACGCGAGGAACGACGCCGTTCCATTTGACCCCGCGACCGTTGCGTATTGGTTTCCAATTGACCAGTACATTGGCGGCGTCGAGCACGCCATCCTGCACCTGATCTACTCGCGCTTCTGGACCAGGGTGATGCGCGACATGGGCCTGATCGCGAACAACGAGCCTGCCGCGCGGCTGTTTACGCAGGGCATGGTGATCAAGGACGGGGCGAAGATGTCGAAGTCGAAAGGCAATGTCGTCTCGCCGGACGAGATGATCGCCCGCTACGGCGCTGACGCCACAAGGATGTATGCGCTCTTTGCCGCGCCGCCCGATCGTGACCTCGACTGGCAGGAGGATGGCGTCGCGGGAGTAAGCCGCTTCCTGGGCAAGGTGTACCGGTTCGTCATGCGGCATGCTGCTGCGCCGGCCCAGGCAATAGCGCTGCCTGCGAGGTTAACCCCGGACGAGCGCGGCGTACTTCGCAAGCTGCACCAGACGATCCGGAAGATTACAGAAGACTTCAGCGATCGGTGGCACTTCAACACGTCGATCGCCGCCGTGATGGAGCTGGTCAACACGCTCAATGCGGCCGAGCCTGCGATCGAGGCGGGCAACATCTCAGGCCCTGTTGTGGCGCACATGACAGACCGGCTGATCCTGGTGCTTGCGCCCTTCGCACCGTATCTCGCCTGCGAGCTGTGGGAGGCAATCGGCCACACGGACGGCCTGCTGCGAGCGCCTTGGCCTGTCGCAGACCAGGCGCTGATGCACGAGGATGAGGTCGAGTTCCCGGTGCAGATCAACGGCAAGCTGCGCGCCGTGATCACGCTTGCAGCAGGCTCGGGCGAAGATGCCTTCCGAGCTGCCGCGCTTGCGGACGCAAAGGTGCAGGCCGCCGTCGCCGGCAAGCAAGTGGTGAAAGTCATCGTGGTGCCGGGCAAGATGGTCAATTTGGTAGTAAGGTAGGCCGCCATGCCTGCTGCACGGTCGCTGTCGTTTCTGCGCGTCGTTGCCCTATGCTGGAAGCGGCCTCGCCTGCTGCTGATCGAGCTGGGCTGGCGCTGGCTCTGCGGGGCGTTTCTGCTGACCCTGGTCGGTTACGAGGCGCAACGTATCGCGCTTGCAACCGCGCCCGCCATTGCTGCGACCGGCCTGATGAACGCAACGC
Organism: Candidatus Babeliales bacterium; assembly: GCA_964658255.1. Classification (GTDB taxonomy): domain Bacteria; phylum Acidobacteriota; class Terriglobia; order Terriglobales; family Acidobacteriaceae; genus EB88. The sequence continues at coordinate 10,092 of CAZZYO010000082.1, read as the reverse complement.
TCGAGTCAGCCATTGCCGACCCCGCGCCGCTCTCGCTCTCACTGGCTAACGCGCTCAACATCCTCCGACCCTGGCTGCTGGGCGTAACAGCCTGGCTCGCGCCTGTGGCCTTGCTAGCCTGGGTCGCGGCGTTCTCGGTCGGCCGAGCCGCCCTGCTGCGGCAATGGGACACCAGGCTTGCACGCCGGCCCTGGCTGCTGGGTGCGTCTGAAGCAGTACGCCTGGCCGCCCTTGCAGCCGGAGGCTGGGGATGGTGGCGCCTGCTGCAGTGGGCTGCGGCCATAGCGCTGGGGCCCGCGGTGGACGCGCCTGGTGCGGGCGCGCAGGCCGATCCCAACCTGGTCCTTTACTGCGCGCTGGTCATTATGATCACTATTGGCCTTTTCGCGCTCTGGTCCGCCGTAAGCTGGGTGCTGGTGGCTGCGCCGCTTTTTGCCCTGCTTGAAGGCACGTCGTGGCAGCGCGGCCTGCTCCGCAGTATCACCATGCCACGCACCCGTGGGCAGCTGCTCGAGGTAAACCTGGCCATGGCAGTCATCAAGCTCGGCCTGGTCGTGCTGGCGATTGTCCTTTCGGCAACGCCGCTGCCGTTTGAGGCGATCATGCAGGGCTGGCCGCTTACGGGCTGGTGGGTCCTCGTGACGCTGCTCTATCTCGCCGCCTCTGACTTCTTCAAGATGGCCCGCTTCCTCGCCTTCGTCGAACAACTGCGCGCCCGTTACCCGCGCGGGAACCCGGACCGTCGGGATTTAGACTAGCCAGGTGGACACCTCCTCGATCGTCATCCTTGACTTCGGATCGCAGTACACGCAGCTGATCGCGCGACGCATCCGGGAGCTCAACGTGTTTTCCGTCGTTCTGCCCTGCACGGCAAGCACGGCTGAGATTCTCGCGCTCAAGCCGCAAGGGCTGGTGCTCTCTGGTGGCCCTTCTTCGGTGTATGACGCGGACGCCCCTGCCGCAGACCCCGCAGTGCTGACGCTAGGTCTGCCAGTGCTCGGCATCTGCTACGGACTGCAGTTCATCGTGCACCACATGGGCGGCAAGGTGCGGCCTGCGGCCAAGCGAGAGTATGGGCATGCGGATGTCTCGCTGGTCCACCCGCCGGGGGCGTCAGCCACAGCGCTGTTCAAAAACCTGCCCGAGACGATGCCCGCATGGATGTCGCACGGCGACGAGGCCATCGAGCTGCCGCCAGGTTTTGTCGTGACCGCACGTACCCCGCACGCGCTCGCTGGCATCGCCAACGAGGCCCTGAGCATCTGGGCAGTGCAGTTTCATCCCGAGGTGCACCACACCCGCGACGGCTCCGCGCTGCTCAAGAACTTTGTCCTGGACATTTGCGGCGCGGCACCGGACTGGACGCCTGAGCACTTCATCACGGAAACCATTGCTGCCATTCGCGCAAAGGTGGGCACTGGCCACGCACTCTGCGCCATCTCGGGCGGGGTCGATTCCTCGGTTGCCGCGGTGCTGGTTGATCGCGCCATCGGCAAGCAGCTTACCTGCGTGTTTGTCGACAACGGTGTGCTGCGCAAGGATGAGTTTCGCAAGGTGCAGGAAAACCTCCGTGGCAAGCTGGGGTTGAATCTGGTTGCGGTCGACGCCTCGGACCGCTTCCTTGCCAAACTGGCGGGTGTGACGGATCCCGAGACCAAGCGGAAGACGATTGGCCGCGAGTTTATCGCGGTCTTTGATGACGAAGCGCACCGGATCCTGGAGCAGACAGGCGGGGTGGACTGGCTGGTGCAGGGCACGCTCTACCCCGATGTCATCGAGTCCTCATCCGTAAAGGGTCCGTCGCAGACGATCAAGAGCCACCACAACGTCGGCGGCCTGCCTGACACAATGCGCATGAAGCTCATTGAGCCTCTGCGCGATCTCTTCAAAGATGAAGTCCGCCGGATCGGTCGCGAACTTGGCATGCCAGAGGATATCCTGCAGCGGCAACCATTCCCAGGGCCCGGCCTGGCAGTGCGCATCCTGGGCGAGGTGACCGCCGAGCGTGTCGCCATCCTGCAGGAGGCCGACGACATCGTCGTCTCCGAGATCAAGGCGGCCGGGCTTTACCAGCAGATATGGCAATCGTTCGCGGTGCTGCTGCCGGTCAAGAGCGTTGGCGTGATGGGCGACCAACGCACCTATGCCGCCACTTGTGCTATTCGCGCCGTGCACTCCGAGGATGGCATGACGGCGGACTGGGTGCCCCTGCCGTACGAGGTGCTCAAGCGGATGTCCAGCCGCATTGTCAATGAAGTCCGCGGGATCAACCGCGTCGTCTACGACATCACCTCGAAGCCCCCTGGCACTATCGAGTGGGAGTAGTTCACCCGCGATGTGCCTGGCATGCGGGAAGGTTCAGAGAGTACGAGAAGATCGCTTCGACAAAACGTCTCCCCGCCCGCATCTCACGTAGAAGAGCGGGTGAAAACCCGGGCGGAGGCAGTGGGCGATGGGACGTTTAAGTGGCCGGGTCGCGATCGTGACGGGGGCAAGCTCAGGCATAGGTCAAGGGATAGCGGAAGGGCTGGCGCAGGATGGCGCGAGCGTAGTCATCGATTACGTTGGATCGCCTGATGGAGCGGACGAGACTCTTAAACGAGTACAGGCGACTGGTGCGCAGGGAATTGTCGCGCAGGCCGATATATCAAAGTTTGCAGACGTGCAGAAGCTCGTAGACACTGCCTGGAGCGAGTTTGGCGGCGCTGACATCCTGGTAAACAATGCGGGTGTGGAGAAGAAGGCTCAGTTCTGGGACGTTACCGAGCAGGAGTACGACCTTGTGCTCGGCATAAATCTGAAGGGCGCCTTTTTCCTTACGCAGGCATTTGTGCGCAAGCTGCGCGACGCGAAAAAGCCTGGCCGCGTGATCAATATCAGCTCAGTGCATGAAGACATGGCCTTTCCGGGCTTTGCAAGCTACTGTGTGAGCAAGGGGGGCATGCGCATGCTGATGCGCGACTTGGCGGTCGAGTTAGGACCGCTTGGTATTACTGTGAATAACATCGCACCCGGCGCCATCGTAACTCCGATGAACAAGGACCTGTTGAACGAGAAAGACAAGCTGGCCGCACTTACGGCAAACATACCGCTTGGCCGCCTCGGGTCGGTTGCAGATGTAGCGAAGGCCGTTGCCTTTCTCGCCTCGGATGAGGCGGCATATGTAAATGGCGCAACGTTGCTGGTGGATGGCGGCCTTTCCCGTAACTATCGCGAGCAGTAGCGTGAGCCAGAAGATAGAGGATTACGCCATCATTGGCGATTGCGAAACTGCAGCGCTGGTAAGTCGCAACGGATCGATTGACTGGTTATGCTGGCCTGACTTTGGCTCGGACGCTTGCCTGGCGTCCCTGCTCGGCACGGACGAAAACGGATACTGGCGGATAGCTCCAGCAACAGCCGATGCAACAGCGTTCGCAGCCGACGATGCGTGGACAACTACGCGTCGGTATGCTGATGACTCGCTGGTTCTGGAAACGACGTTTACCTGCGCTCAGGCTGAGGTGCGTCTTTGGGATTTTATGCCTGTCCGTTCCGGGCATGCGCACGTGGTGCGCATCGTGGAAGGTCTGCGTGGTACGGCAGGTATACGCATGGAGATGGCGATTCGCTTCGGCAATGGCCGGATCATACCCTGGGTAACCCACCACGAAGCAGGCGTGCGATGTGTTGCAGGGCCTGATCTGGTACTGCTTGAAAGCCCGGTGCGCACGCATGGAGAGGGACCAAAAACAGTTGCAACCTTCACCCTGAGTGAAGGTCAACGCTTCGCATTTATCCTGAGCTATGCAGCCTCTACCTCCGCCGCGCCTGCGACTATTGAGCCAGAGAAAGCGCTGGAACTTGCAAAGCAGAGCTGGTCTCGTTGGGCGGGAAAGGCGCATCCCGCCGGTAAGTACACCGAGGTGGTGCGGCGCTCACTCATCACGCTGAAAGCACTTACATTCCGACCGACAGGGGGCGTCGTCGCCGCGGTTACCACGTCTCTGCCGGAAGCGCTTGGAGGGCCGCGTAACTGGGATTACCGCTACTGCTGGCTGCGCGATTCCACCTTCACCCTGCTCGCGCTGATGAACGGCGGATATTACAAGGAAGCAGAAGCCTGGCAGGGCTGGCTGCTGCGAGCCATAGCCGGCTCACCCGAGCAGGTGCAGATCATGTACGGCATTCGCGGCGAGCGCCACCTGCTGGAGTGGGAGGTGCCGTGGCTTGCCGGCTACGAGAACTCCCGCCCGGTGCGCATCGGCAATGCCGCTGCCGAGCAGGTGCAGCTTGATATCTATGGCGAGGTGATGGACGCGTTTTACCACGCAGCGCATGGTATGCAGCAGCAGAGGGCAGAGGATTTTCGCTTGCAACGCGCTCTCATCGAACACCTGGAGACGATCTGGCAGCAGCCCGACCAGGGCATATGGGAGTCGCGCTCCGGACCTCAGCAGTTTACGTATTCGAAGATGATGGTCTGGGTCGCGTTTGATCGCGCTATCCAGCTGTTCGAGTCGGCCAATGCCGCCATCTCCGCTGACGCCCCGCTGGAACGCTGGCGCGCCACGCGGCAGAAAGTGCACGACGAGGTATGTGCTCGCGCTTACAACCAGAAGTTAGGGGCGTTCGCCCAGAAGTATGACTCCGACTTACTCGACTCGGCCTTGCTGCTAATGCCAGCCGTGGGTTTTCTGCCGGCAGACGATCCGCGCGTACGTGGAACCATCGAAGCCATCGAGGGCAAACTGATGCGCAATGGGCTGCTGCTGCGCTATGACACCAGCGAGTCAACAGACGGCCTGCCACCTGGAGAGGGTGTCTTCCTCGCATGCAGCTTCTGGATGGTCAGTTGCCTGAAGATGATAGGCCGGGAGAAAGATGCCCGGGCGCTCTTTGATCGGCTGCTTGCCCTGCGCAATGATGTCGGCCTGTTCTCAGAAGAGTATGACGTGGACAAGAAGCGGCAGGTCGGCAACTTCCCCCAGGCCTTCTCGCATATTGCCCTTGTGAATGCAGCCTTTGAGCTTGAACGTCAGGAAGGATCGATGCGCAAACGCCGTCATCGCGGCAGGTCCTCTACGCAGCCGCCTGCCAGGCAGGCAGAGACGATCGAGCTCGACCCGCATCCTATCCATCATCAGTCGTAAGAAACGAAAGGTACGAGAAATTCATGCATACGTTTAGAGTGTGGGCTCCAAAGGCAAAGACTGCCGCGGTGAAAATAGGCGAAGAGGAGTTCGGTCTGGAGCAGGTCGAAGGTGGCTGGTGGACGACCGACGTCGAAAGCGCGGGTCCGGGAACTGACTACGTGTATCTGCTGGATGGCAAAGACCAGCCGCTGCCAGACCCGCGTTCCCAATACCAGCCTGCAGGGGTGAATGGACCTTCGCGCGTGGTGGACCACACAGCTTTTGAGTGGACCGACGAGGCGTGGCACGCGCGGCCGCTACAGAGCGCGATCATCTATGAGCTGCATGTAGGAACCTTTACCCCGGAAGGTACCTGCGAGGCAGCTCAGCAAAAGCTCGGATATCTCAAGGACCTTGGTATTACGCACGTAGAGTTACTGCCGTTTGCTGAATTTCCCGGTGTCAACGGCTGGGGTTATGACGGGGTGGATCTGTTTGCTCCACACGCAGCCTATGGCGGGCCTGATGGGCTGAAGCGCTTTGTCGACGCCTGCCATGCGGAAGGGCTCGCGGTGATCATGGACGTTGTCTACAATCACTTCGGTCCTTCAGGAAACTATGTAGGCAGTTACGGACCTTACTTCACCAGCGCTCACAAGACTCCCTGGGGAGATGCGGTCAATCTCGAAGATGCTGGAAGTTATGAAGTGAGACGCTTTTTCTGCGATAACGCCTTGATGTGGCTGCGCGACTACCACATGGACGGCCTGCGCCTGGACGCAGTGCACGCGTACATGGACCGCTCTGCAATCAACTTTATGGAGCAGTTAGCAAGCGAGGTGCGCGCGCTGGAAGGACTTACCGGCCGGCATTACTCTTTAATAGCAGAGAGCGATCTCAACGACCCGCGTTTGATTACTCCGCGTGAGGTTCAGGGCTATGGGCTCGACGCGCAATGGAGTGATGACTTTCACCATGCGGTCGTCGCGTTGCTGACCAGTGACCGCAGCGGGTACTATGCAGACTTCGGCGACTTCGCCGATCTCGGGAAGGCACTTACGTCGGCTTTTGTGTATGACGGCCAATACTCTGATTTCCGCGAGCGCGTGCACGGACGCTCGGCGAGTGGTATCCCGGGCTGGCGCTTTCTTGGTTACTCGCAAAATCACGACCAGATCGGCAACCGCGCCAAGGGAGAGCGTCTCGAACACCTTACCGATATAGCTCACGCGAAGATTGCGGCCGCGCTCACCCTTACTGCGCCGTTCCTGCCCATGCTCTTCCAGGGTGAGGAGTTCGCCGCCTCGTCGCCGTTCCAGTACTTTACCGATCACGAAGATAAGGAACTGGCGAGGCTAGTCTCAGAGGGGCGCAAGAAAGAGTTCGCAGCGTTTGGCTGGGACCCCGATGATATACCCGATCCTCAGGATAAGTCGACAGTAGAGAACTCGAAGCTTAAGTGGGACGAGTTATCAGGGCCTAAGCACGCAGATATGTTGCAATGGTACAAGCAACTCGTCGCTCTGCGTAAGTCGCGCCCGGAGCTAAGCGACGGAGCCATGGACCAGGTCGAGATTGACTTTGACCAGGAAGATAAGTGGTTCTCAATGCAGCGCGGTGGGACTGTGTTGATCTTCACGCTTGATGACGAAGGGTATTCGGCTGGCCTTGAGGAAGGCGTTGCACTGCTGTTCGGCTCGGATCCGGGCGTCAAGGTAGAAGATGGAGAACTGACAATACCCGGCGTCGGTGTAGCGTTACTTGCAGTGAGCTAAGGGCCTCGGCATTGACGTGGATGAGTCAGCGGAAGCGGATTTATCGGCATCGTCGGCAAAGGATAGATACTTGTCCGCGAGTCCTAGAGGCTTCGTACTCTCCCCGCTTTCGTCTTCAGCAAGAACCCATCCGGCAATGACGAGTACAGGCGCAGGGCCGAGCGCTACAGAAGCAAGCGAGCCGAGGGTGGTGCGGCAGATCTGCTGGTCAGGCTGCGCTGCCCTGGAGATAACAGCGCAGGGCATCGCTTTAGGCAGAGATTGCGCCAGCCAATCGGATGCGAGCTTTGAAAGGTTGCGGCCTGGCATATACATCACGCGCGTCGGTTCAGACGGTTCTTCGTGCGCGTTGGGCGCGAGGTGGCCGCTCGACAGCAGGATGCTTGAAGCAGCCCGGCGATCTGTAAGCGAGCACGGGATGGCTGCTGCTGCAGCGAAGGCGGCGGTGATGCCGGGGACTACTTCCACATCGACGGCAGCTGCGCGCAATGCCTGGAGCTCTTCGCCAGCGCGCCCAAACACCAGCGGATCGCCGCTCTTAAGCCGGCCTACCGAGAGCGAGTTGCGGGCACAGTCGATCATGAGCTGGTTGATCCCGGCCTGCGTGATGCTCTTGCTTCCGCAGCGTTTGCCTACATTCACAATGCAGGCGCGTGGCGTTACGACCGCAAGGATCGCGGGCGGCACCAGGTCATCGTGCAGCACGACATCTACCTGCTCCAGCAGGCGGGCGGCCTTCACTGTGAGCAGGTCAGGATCACCAGGACCGGCGCCAATCAGGTAGACCTTACCAGATGCGGTCATGGGCGCTCCTGAGAGCCGGATAGAATGTACGGGTTTCTGTTACATTATGTTCGCCGCTGTTGCTGGCATGCGGAGCAAAGGCAGCCTCGCGTGCCGGGCAGGCAGGCGAGGCGCACACTGGCAAGCGGCTGAGCTGATGCAGTAACTGTTTGCGTTCTTCGCCTGCTGGGTACACCTCGAGAACTTCTCGACGAAGGGAGCCAAGCTGGCAGAGCCAGGGCCCAAGCTCATGCGGCAAGAGCGCATCAATTTCGCTGCGGAGGCGCTGGGCCACCGATGGGCTTTCGCCTGTGGTTGAAATGGCAATCTGTAACTTACCCCGGCTCACCACTGACCCGTAGTAGAAGTCGCAGTGCGGCGGGTCGTCGACCGCGTTGCAGAGGATGTTGTGCGCGACGGCGAGCCGGTAAACATGCTGGTTCACGTGAGCGTAGTTTGTGCCGGCGACGATGACAAATGCGCCCTCGATGTCGGAGTCGGCGAACTCACGCTTGTGCCACGTAATGGCCTGCTGCTCAGCCAGGCGGAGGATTTCCGGCCGCGCCCACGGAGCGACGACAGTCACGCGTGCAAGGGAGTGCACCAGGCTCTCTATCTTGCTCGACGCGACCTCGCCTGCACCGACCACCAGGCAGGGGCGGCCTTCAAGCTTGAGGAATACCGGCAGCAGGCTCACGCGTCGGGCCCAGCTTCCGGTCCGGCTGTGTCGCGTGCAACCGCCGCAACCACCTCGCCAGCGAGCTGCGCGCGCAGCTCTTCGTTCGAGTGCCGGCCAAAGTAGGCGCGAAGGTTTTCGCCTTCCTGCCGCTTGCTCTGGTAAGTGTTTAGCAACCGAGTAATCGCCGCTGGTACCTCAGTCGCGGGGATGCGATAGCCGACCGGGCGACCGGTAGCCGCGTGTGCACCGACTGAGCCGCCGAGGCAAAAATAGTAGGCGTCGATCAGCTTGCCCTCGTGCTTGATCTTTTTACCCTCGATGCCGATGTCGGCGATCCAGTGCTGGCCGCAGCTATTGGGGCAGCCGGTCACGTGCAGCTTCAGCTGCTGATCAAAGCCGGGGATGTTTTCCTCGAGTTCGTCTACGAGCCAGCGCGTAAAGCCCTTCGTTTCGGTGATGGCGAGCTTGCAGAACTCGGTGCCGGTGCAGGCAACGGCGCCCCGCCAGAAGGAAGAACCCTCAACCCGCAGATCTATCTTTTGTAAGTCGCTGACCAGGTCCAGTGCACGCTCGGTTGGTATGTTCACAAAGAGCAGGTTCTGCATCACTGTCGTTCGCAGATGACCATTGCCATACCTGCCGGCAAGCTCAGCCGCGGCGGCTAACTGATCGCCGGTGAGGCGGCCGCGCAGGACGGATGCACCCACATAGCTTAGGCCAGGCTGCTTCTGCGGATGGATGCCGACGTGATCGCGCAGGATGTCGTTCGGCATCTCTTCTTCCACGCCCGGGTCAAGCTTGTAGCCGAGGCGGGCCTCCAGCTCGGCGAGAAAGGATTCGGGCGTCCAGCCATGACGTAGAAAGAGGTACTTGAGGCGTGCATGGTCGCGACTCTCGCGCAGCGCCTGCTGATCGCGGAAGATGCCTGCAATGGCGCGCGCCACAGCCACCGCCTGGTCTGGGCGAACAAAGGCGTCGAGCCTGAGAGCGAGATGCGGCTCCTTTGATAATCCGCCACCAACGCGGAGCGAAAAACCCGCCTCCCACGAGCCATCCTCATGCAGACGCCGCGCGCCGGTAAACCCAATATCGTTGATCTCAGGATAGGAGCACCAGACCGGGCATCCGGTTACCGTGATCTTGAATTTACGCGGCAAGTTATAAAAGTCAGAGTTGCCGACCAGGTCACGCTGTATCTCGGCCGCAATCGCCGAAGCGTCAAGCACCTCATGCGCGTCAATGCCTGCAAGCGGACAGCTGGTGACGTTGCGCACTACGTCCCCGCAGGCGCCTCGTGGCGACAATCCAATCGCGTCAAGAGTGTCGACAATCTCTGGCAGGCTCTCGATGGTCAGCCAGTGCAGCTGGATGTTCTGCCGCACCGTGATATCGGCCAGGTTGCGCGCATGTTTTTTCGTGATCTCTGCGACCACGCCGAGCTGATGCGCGGTCAGATGACCGGCCGGCATGGCGATGCGCAGCATGAAGTATTCCGTCGTGACACCTTCGCCGCCCTTGCCGCCGGTGACACCTGCACCATCTCCCTGGGTGTAGACGCCCCACCACTTGAAGTAGGCTGAGGCCCACTCGGGCAGAACGCTGGCTCGGCCCTCGCGCGCAAACTGCCGCACTTCATCAAAGACGTCCCACGGGTTCTTCTCGCGTTTAAGGCGCTCAACCTTCTGCGCTTTGGTTTCTTTCACAGGGACGGGCGTTGGCTCAGACATTGGTGCTCCTGGGG
>CAZZYO010000081.1:0-17216 GCA_964658255.1 Candidatus Babeliales bacterium | reverse complement strand
GTTTGGCACTCGGTTTGAGTTCTAAGAGGCGCTTAAAAAGGGAGGAAACGGCTTTACGCAATATACGCGAAGGATGGTACAGGAGACCGCGTTGTTTTCTTCGATCGAAGGCGTTCAAACCTTCGTCTGGCCGAACAGCCGATTGCTGCAGCCCACGGACTGGCGTGGATCCCAGCCCAACACACTCTTGGGTGCTCGGGCTAAATCAGTTGATGAGGCTAAGCGTGACACTGCAAGCCTCGGGCGTATTAGCCATCGGCCTCTTGGAGACATACCCACTACCGGAAGCGACCGGGCACGACCTGTACATTAATTCTTCTTGTGATGCGCTTTACCTCAGCACAACTCACCAAGTCTGGCGATTTGAGTTGAGAGCAAAGCTGTTCTCCGTGTTTGCTCCGCTTGCAAACGTAGCCGATGTAAAGAGTTTTTCGATCGATCCGACGACTGGGTACTTGACCTACACCGTCGCGGACCCTGGCGGTTATTGGACGAAGACCTTGCGCTTTCTGGATCCGCCGTCTGAAACAGGCCTTGCGGCATCTATCTATAAAACACGATGGACAACGGATTTACCCCGGAGCTGTGCTTCCCCGATCAGATAGGCTGACACGTGCGGCCATTCAGTCGAATCCCAAGACCCCTGTGGGTCGCCAAATAACGCCGAAGAGAACCCGCCACTTATCGCTTAAGGTCACAGAAAACGAGAGCATTTGCACGGTTTGTCCTTTCACCAGAATTGTTCTCTTAAACCAGCGTTTTTGAGAACGCTCGACCTAATGTGTCGAGGACCAGCTGGCTAAATACACTCGCTACAATGCCATCTACGAGGCCGCTGGGGTATCTGTGAGGACCTGGCAACCCCGAAACAGTGTCCACACAGGCTGATGGGTGGCTTGCGTGCTTTACTTTCCGTTTTCTGACGGGCCCCCAGAGCTGGACCTGATGATTACGTTGTGCCTGGCGCATCATGCGATGGTGACTCGGACCGTGGTTCTACTTCAAGACTGGCCGGAGCTGCTTCGAGTGCTCTGGCGTGAGCAGCACCCAGACGCGCATGAACAAACGGCTCTCGTTTTCGCGGTGCTTGGTCCTCCTGTACAACAAACATTCCTGTTAGACACTGACCGGATGAGCCATGCCGGTCCATTGCAAGGGATCAGAGACCGAGCTGCGCCTGCAGGTTAAGCTGTCATCGCTCCGAAAGAGTGACTTTGACCTCGGTATCGTGCGGAAATGTTGCGTCATGGCCCTTGTCCAGGAAGTTGAAATAGAGCGATTTGGCGAGCGAGTAATAAGCGAATCCCTGGATCACGTTTGTGTCGCGCGTGCTGAGAGAAACGATCCTCGCAATGAGGCCAAAGCCGTTGGAGGAATACCCCGCCGCTCCAGGGGCTGCCGTGCCGGGATGGTCATCGTCAGGAGCGGCACCAGCGGCCAACACCGCAAGCAGAGCAGGCTCAACATACTTCGCTGGGCTGTCACTCGCCTTAGCCTGTCCCTCTTCGTCCATGCTGATGTGTTCTCCGGGCGCAGTCTCGGCGCCTGTGAGGTGCCAATGTATCTCGAAAGATTGCTTTGCTAATTCCGTGACTGGCAGATCGAGCCTGCTGAAGGAAAAACGTAGACTTCCGTTGCGCCCAAGTCGCCGCGCGGCCTTCACCTGCACCACTTTGCCAAAGAGGTGTGTACGCTCTGGCACCATGACCTTCAAACCATCTGGAGTAAGTAGGGGCTTTGTGACAACCGCTCCGACGATATCACCACGTTTCGCCGTCTCTGAGGTCAGTGAGGTAAGGAGACGTGCGTCCAGGGAACCTGCTGGCATATGGCCGTGGAGGTCGTCCACCGATAACTTTTGATGAGAAGGGTCCTGAACATCGACAGGACTGGCCAGGTCTGCATTGAACCTAGCTTTGCTCCAGATGATTTCAGGGTGATAAGGCAACTGACCAATGGCCCACCTCTCGACTATCTCCCGATAGCGGTGATCCTTGATTGTGTTGCGAGCGTCTTGCGTCGCGCGCATGTGTTCGGCCATCTCACCCAGCCCATCTATCTCTCCGACCACGAGGTCATACCAGCAGGAGCCCTGGTGTCCGGTTCGATCCGAGGTACACACCCGGCTAAAACCAAGGAGCACATCCGTCGATTTCACGCCGCCGATTTCACGCCTCCCCGCCTGCCGGACATTGTTTATGACTCGCTGATACTGCCGGCTCAAAGCGAACACGCTTCAAGCACGGTTGCCATTGTGGCACCAGCGGAGCAGACCAACGCGAGCGCGCTGACTCTCGGAACAAAGGCGCAGAGACGGTCGAGTAGGGCTGCTCGGTCTTCGAAGGGCTGTTTCCGCTCTGTGCGCGTATGACCTGTTGTGACAAGGCCATTGCAAGGGCAACACCGGCCGCACAGCAATAAAATCCTGCCGAGGGTATGCGCCGCAACTGATGATGATTCATCCTTTGTCAATCCCACTCCTAATCTTTTTAGCCGTCTTAGCTTCTAACTTTCTAGACATCCGGTGATGTGCCACCGGGTCAGAACTCATAGTCGAGCGAGAACTGGATTGTCCGCGGAGTAGAGGTGGCAATTGGACCTGAGAAATGGCCTGCCCGATGTTTTGTACCAGTCGGATTGTTACTGTAACGCAGCGAGTTTTGTAAATATCTTGCCGCCGTCGAGGGTGTGGGGGAAGTGGGAAGCGCAGTTTGCTTTCCACTTCCCCATACCCTGGTTTGAGTTCGTGCTGCCACGCCTGCGGAGCAGGTGGCCGGTAGCCCAAGGAGGAGTGCGGCCTGACAGTGTTGTAGTGGACGCGCCAGCGCTCGGCCAGCACACGAAGCTCCTTCATGAAGTAGAAGATCTCCCCGTTCAGGAACTCATCCCTGAGCTTTGAGTTGAAGCTCTCGCAGTATCCGTTCTCCCACGGAGAGCCGGGTTCGATGTATGCAGTCTTGGCGCCAGTGTTCGCAAGCCACTGACGCAGGTCTTCGGCTACGAACTCAGGACCGTTGTCGGAGCGAAGATGTTCCGGTACTCCTTTCCACACCATCACGTCGGCCAGCGCAGCGATCCCACTGGCAGTCGACCAGCGTCTTTCTGCACGGACCATGAAGCGCTCCCGCGTGAACTCATCGATGAGGTTCAGCAGCCGCACGCTCCTGCCGTCATGCGTTCGTGCACTCACGAAGTCGTAGCTGCATACGTGGTTCTGCCGCTCCGGCCTGAGCCGGACACACGAGCCGTCGTTGAGCCACAACCGCCCACGTGGCTTCTGCTTCTGAGGAACCTTCAGCCCTTCACGACGCCAGATACGCTCCACGCGGTCCTTGCCGGCCGACCATCCCGCTCGCTTCAGCAGCGCCGTGATCCGGCGATACCCATAGCGGCCGTACTGGCTGGCAAGCTGAACGACCGCCTGCGTAAGTGCATCTTGGTCTTCGCGCCGCAGCAGTCGATAGCGCTGCGTGCCGCGTGGCTGCTTCACCAGGTGGCACGCACGCCGTTCACTGACCCCATGCGTTTCACACGCATGATCGACCGCACTGCGCCTCGCTCCGGGCTTAGAAGTTTCCCGAGGCAATATCCTTCAACACCAGCTTGTCCAGGCTCAGATCCGCCACAAGACGCTTCAGCTTCGCGTTCTCCTGCTCCAAACTCTTTCAGCCGCTTCGCCTGGTCTACCTGAAGACCGCCATACTCCTTGCGCCAGCGGAAGTAGGTCTGCTCCACGATCCCCGCTTCCTTGCAGGCCTGAGCTGTCGCCTTCCCATTCGCAACGGCCACTTCGATCTGCCGCAACAGATTCACAACCTGCTCAGGCTGGTACTTCTTCCCGCGTCCCATAAGCTCTCCTTGTCCAGTTCTCTCTTACCAACTGGTACAAAGCAAGCCGGGCACTCCGGTCTACAAGGTCAATCCTTGATGCAGGCTGCCTTGCGTAAGCACCGTTGTGGAGGTGCTTAAGCAGTCTAAAGGTCGGTTTCGCCTGCCCGGCTGTGTTCTAGCCGGCCGAGTTGCTGGTGAAACCAGCCAAGAACACCGTTGGGACCAAGTGCTTGCGCCTCGGCTGCGAGGTTCGGGAAACGATCGAGGACAGGCGGCGCTTGCCCGGGTTCTGTCTGCGGGAGTGAGGCAGCCATCGCGTCCCGCGCTCCCTGCGGCGTCACCAGATCATCTGTCCTTTGCTGGATGCGGAGTGCCCGTGCTCGCAGGCGAGGCAGGACAGCGACCGGGTCGAGGCTGCGGACCGATTCGAGAAAGGTCGGCTGCAGATAAAGCTGGCGCTCCTGGTCGGGAACCTGCGTCGACCCTCGTAACCACGCCGGCCAGTCCCCCCATGGATCCATCAAGTCCAAAGCTTTAATCCGCGGGTCGGCAGCTGCGGCCAGGATAGCGATAGCGCCGCCAGAACCCTGCCCAAAGATCCCGACGCGATCCATATCCAGGTCCCCCCGGGTTGCCAGGTAGTTCAGCGTCATTTGCACATCGTGCGTGGAGGTGGCGAGCGCCTCCTGCAGTTGGCTCACGAACCACTGCTTGAGAGGGCGTGGCGCGCGGATGCGGGATGGGGAGAGCGCCGAGGCAAAGCCGGCCACGGCAAAGCCGTTTTGCCTGGCGCGATCGCACCAGCGATCGGCACGAAAGACGTCCGTGTCGTAAGTGTAGTTGTACAGAAAGAGCACAACCGGCAGAGACTTGGGGCTGACTGGCCGTATCACGTAAAGATCGATCGGGTCATTGACCCGCCACTGCATGCGAAGCAGTTCGCGGGTGCAGCCTGTCATCTCAACCTTGCTCAGGAGCACGCCTCCCGTTGCGTTGAGCGGGAGCCTGCTTGTCGCGAGATCGATGCTGGACCAATTTTCCGTGTGCAGTTCGCGCGGCTCGAGACTCGACGCAGGAAGTCCCCGATCCTGTGCAGGCTGCTGTTGCGCGTGCAAGGGCAAAGCGCTGCCAATGACAGTGAGAATAAGCAGGAGCGTTGAAGCAAGGCAGGGCAGCAAGGCTAACTCCGGGTTGGGTTGTTCAGAAGGTGAGCCGAGAGCGTCTCAGCAAAAGACGCAGACCTGCCATCGAGGCCAGGTCTGCGGCAAAGTAAATCAGGTTTGCGTCTTGGACGACTTCTAACGGCGCTTGCCGGTCTGACCCGTCGTGACTTTGTTGGTGCTGCAGTAGCTGGAGTCAGCGCTCAACGTGTAGACCACGCCGCCAACATCGCCGCCCTTTTCAGCCGTGGTGCAGGCGCTGCTGTTCAGGCCTACGTGGCCGTTTGCCGCTGTTGTGGGCTCACCCGAGCCGGCCGGCGGAACGAAGTGCGAGCGAACTACCTTGAGGTTTGCGGGGGTGACAAAGTCAGGCCGCGAGGAGGACGAACCAAAGGAGACGAAGTTGCCCGCAGCGGTGGCCAATTCGCTCACTGCTGTCGGGGCTGTTGAGCCGATGTTGACAAGCCGCAGCAAGGACCATATGGGATAGGTGCCCTGCGCCGTGGTGTGCAGGTCCACATTGGCCAGCTCCGTGCTGCCTGTTACGGGAATGGCTCCACTGTAGGCGACGCCGCTCTTCAGCAGCGGGTCTACGCCGTCAATGGTGAGGTACTTGGCGTTGGGTGCCGCTGCGGAGGTAAAGCCCTTGAAGTTAGCAACGCTCCAGAAGCTGTAGCCGAGGCTGTTCGGAAGCGCGATCACCTCTGAAAGTTCCTGGCCGGTCCCAATCGCGCGCTGGCGTGCGCCGCCGCTCGCGGTAGCGATGTTTAACGGGTTGGTCTTGGGTGCGGTGCCGTTGCAGTTCTTCTGCGCGGCGGGCTGGTTTAGGCCAACATCCTGAGAGCTCTTCGACTCCAGGTCGTCGGGTACGTTGTATTCCATGGTGTTGTAGGTGCCGGAGAGCGGTTCACGAAGCAGCACTGTGACCTTGTCGCCGGAAGCGCTAGGGTTGCTGGGCAATGCCTGATCGGCATAGGAGTTGGTACCGTCAAGGAAATAGGCCAGCGTCTGGCTGCTCAGGTTCTTGATCGACGTTTGGCTGAAGCCGCTCGAGTCGCCATTGCCATTGACTACAACTAGGACCGGGGTTGCGCCCACCGGGGTCACGGTGTAGCTCGAAGGCAGGGCAAACTTAATGACGTTGAAGGTGCTGCTGCTGAAGAAGCTGCCGATGGTGCTGCCATTTGCATAGCCGAGGCCGAGGTACTGAGAGCCGGAGGCGACAGCCGTGCCGCAGGGCGTGGTGGCACGCGCAATGGCGAACTCCGCGTCCTCGGGCCGGATGTCAGTGCCGGCTGCGTTTACCGCCGCCTTGTTGAGCGCCGTAGCGATGCTCGACGGTAGAGCAATCTCACCGGTAGTGCCGAGGATCAGACCCGCTGGTGCTGGGCTGTTGGTCGGATAGGCAATCGTGCACTTGGTGCTGTCAAACAGGCAGCGGTTGCCAACAACAGAGTCGGTCTGCAGGTAAGCGTAAATAGAAGGCGAAGTCGGCGAACTGCAGCTGCCGCCGCTCCCTGGAGTCCACGCTACCCACGCGTTGCCCTTGTCCGTCAGCGCAGCGCCTGCGCTGGAGTCTGTCGCCGCCACTGTGCTGGTGTTCTCGCTCCAAACACAGGTTGCCTTGATCGGCCCTGCGCTCGAGCTTGCGCCGAGACCGAGCTCGAGAAAGAGACCTGACGATCCAAGCGCATTCACCTGAACTGTCTGCGCTTCCGCATGAGTCGACATTGCCGCTACCACTGTGCCGAGCGCCAACGAAATCTTTACGAAGTTCTTCATCTGACTTGCTCCTTCGGTGCTGCTTGTGAATGGTTTGGAGCGACCCGCATCATCCGGATGATGGTTGCCGTGAGAACAACCGCTGGAATGAATCGCTCCCGTTGTGATTGGAACTGTTGTGGTGGACCGGCTGTGCGTGACACACGCAGTTAAGGGGAAGTGCTTGTCGCGAACTCTAAGCGCGCGGAATTGCCTTTGCGCAGTTCCTGCTTTCTAGTGAGTAGTGACAGGGAGCGTGACAAGATCACAACCCCTTGCGCGGGAATTCACCGCAAATCCATCGATCATTCACAGGGCGAAGAGTTCCGAGGGGCGGCCGACGAGTCTCTCCAAATTTATCTCCGGTTAACGTGGGGCAGTGACGGCCCGTGCGAGTATGAGGTGCCCAAGCGACGGAAGAATTTTCACCTGGTAACTCGTCACCAGATGAGAGGGTCAACTCTCCTCAGCGGCAGAAAAACAGCGAAGCCTCCCTAACAATCAATGCGAATTTTGCACGGTGTTGAGAATGGAGGCGCACGCGCGTCATTGCATGTGCCGGGGCGGTTTAACCCCCTCGTTGCGCGCGCAGGCACAGGAAGCTGGTTGCGGAGTGAGGTGGGTACGGGCGATGGCAAAAAGAGCGGCGGCAGCGGGTAACTCGTGGATTCTCCTGGCGCTCTCGGCTGCCCTGCTATCAGTCGGCTGTGGTACCAGCAATTCCTCTTCCAGCACAGCAACTGCAGCGCCGACTTTCTCGCCCGGAGGTGGAAGCTACAACGTATCGCAGACTGTAACTGTCAGTGATACAACTTCCGGCGCCGTGCTTTACTGCACAACCGATGGGAGCACGCCGACCACCTCGTCACCGAAGTGCGCGCAGCCTACAACTGTTTTCAAGACCGAATTTCTGCAAGCCATTGCCATGGCTCCCGGAAAGAGCGTGAGCGCGGTCGCATCAGGCGCCTACACGATCGACCTGGCCGCAGCGTCAACGCCGACCTTTACACCTGCAGGCGGCACGTATACGTCAGCCCAGGCTGTTTCCATTGCCGATGCAACGGCGGGCGCGAACATCTTCTACACGGTCGATGGCACTGTTCCCACCTCCGGCTCGACGCTCTACACCGGCACGGTTTCGGTCGCAAGCACGGAAACGCTAAGCGCAGTCGCAGTGGCCTCCGGGTACAACAACAGCGGTGTCGCGAGCGCGACCTACGTCGTCAATCCAACCGTTGCCGTCCCAACCTTTTCCGTGGCCGCCGGCACCTATGCGAGCGTGCAGTCGGTTGGTATCAGTGACGCCACGCCTGGGGCCACGATCTACTACACGCTCGACGGAACAACGCCGACCACCGCATCGACCGTCTACACCGCTCCTGTCTCCATCGCGCAAACATCGACGCTCAATGCGATTGCCGCCGCGCCCGGTCTGACGATTAGCCCGGTGGTCTCCGCGTCCTATGTGATCCAGCTCGTGCCTGCGCCCGCGCCTGTCTTTTCGCCAGCCGCGGGCACGTATACGAGCGTGCAATCGGTGGCGATCACCAATGGGGCCCCGGGCGCCGTGATCTACTACACGACCGATAGCTCGGTTCCCACCACTGCTTCGCCGGTCTACAGCGGGCTGCTCTCCGTCGGCGTCTCCGAGACGCTTCAGGCGATCGCGATAGCGCCCGGCTATACGGCCAGCCCGGTGGCGAGCGCGGCTTACACGATCAACCTGAGCACGGCTGCGCCCGTGATCTCGCCTGCAGGCGGGAGCTTCACGTCCGTGCAGACGGTCACGCTTTCCGACGCCACCCCGGGCGCGGTTCTCTACTACACGCTCGACGGAACCACGCCGACCACCGCCTCGGCGGTGTATGCAAGCCCGCTGAGCTTAGCTTCGACCGAGACCATCAAGGCCCTTGCCGTCGCGCCGGGCGCGAACGCCAGTCCGGTTGTGACCGCGGCCTTCAATATCAACCTGGGCGGGACGGCGACGCCGGTCTTCTCCGTGGCGGCGGGAACCTTTACGAGCCCGCAGACGGTGTCCATCTCCGACTCGACGCCCAACGCGACGATCTACTACACAACTGATGGCAGTACGCCGACCACCGCTTCCACCGTCTACAGCGCTCCCCTGACCATCTCGTCTAGAGAGACGCTGCAGGCAATTGCCACCGCTCCTGGCTTTAGCCCAAGTGCGGTTGCGAGCGCGGTCTACACCATCTCGGCTGGCAACGCGTCGCTCAGCGGCAAGGTCCTGAGCGGCACGGCGCCGGTCAACGGCGCGCAGGTGCAGCTCTACGCGGCGAGCATGGTGGGCTACGGCTCGGCTGGAACAGCGCTGCTCAGCAGCCCCGCGATGACAACGAGCACCGGCGCCTTCAGCTTCAGCTACAACTGTGCCGCGTCACCGGGGGATCTCGTCTACCTGGTCGCGACAGGCGGGGACGCAGGCCGTGGCGCGAACCCGGTAATCGCGCTGATGGCGGCGCTCGGGCCATGCGGCAGGCTGACCGGTACGCCGACGGTTGTGGTGAACGAGGCAACAACCGTGGCTTCGGCCTACGCGCTTGCACCCTTTCTGACGGCTGCACCGGGTGTGGGCTCTTCCGCCGGCAACTACCAGGGGCTGACCAATGCGTTTGCCACGGTCGCGAACCTGGTTGACCTGAGCACCGGTGCGGTCCGCTCGATCACGCCCGCATACGCGACGACCACCGTGCCGTACCTCAATACCAGCACGGTGCCGCAGGCACGGATCGATACGCTGGCCGATATCCTGAATGGCTGCGTCCACTCCGACGGCACAGGCGCTGGCTGCTCCAACCTCTTCAGCGCGGCCACGCCATCGAGCGGCACAGCGCCTGCCGACACGCTGCAGGCGATCGTGAACGTCGCGCAAAACCCCGGCGCGAATGCGGCAACGCTCTTCGGGCTGGCGTCGCCGAGCGGGCCTTTCACGCCGGAACTCACCGCGGCGCCGACGGACTGGACACTCGCGCTCACCTTTACCGGCGCGGGTGTCGGTATCTCGCCAACGGCCGGGGCGATGGTGACCAACGGTGGTTCTACGTTCACCATTGGGATCATCAACTCCGGTCTTGCCATCGATGCGCTTGGCGACGTCTGGGTGACGGCTTACGAGGATAACTCCCCGACGTTCCCTGCCTTTACGAACAGCGAGGGCGCCTTCATTGCAGAGTTCAACAACGTTGGCGCGCCTGTCACGCCGGCGACCACGCTCGACAGCTCTGCCAATGTTACGGTCGGAGGTTATGCTCCGGAAGGCTCAGCGACGATCGCGCTCACCGCACTGGCTTTTGACCAAGCCGGCAACGGGTGGCTGGGCGATACGCAAACGGGCAACGTGCTCAAGATCAGCCCCAGCCTGTCAGTCGTCCTTGCGCCTACGGCCGCGCTCAACCAGGGTGTCGGCGCTATCGCGATTGATAGCAGCGGCAACGCCTGGACCGGAGGGATTGCTCTCTCCGAGTTCCATCCGGATGGGACGCTGTACACCAACCTCGATTCGGTCAGCGGGATAGGACCGGCGAATGCCTATGGCTACGGCAAACTGGGCGGGCTTGCCTTCGACGCGAGCGGCGGCCTCTGGGGAACAGACAGCTTCTCTTCGGAGTCCTCGAGCGCGGACCTTTACCAGATCGATCCGGCGAGTGGCATCATCACCTATGACGCCTACCCTACCGGCGGCTCCTATGCGACGCTGACCGCTGATGGTCGAGGCAACATCTACGGCTGCGGCGATGCGGGCGGTCAGACTCTGGACGTCTATGCCGCGGGAGCGCTGGCCAACGCCTATCCCGTCGCCAGCGGGCGCGGCTGCGGGAACCAGCTGGTCCTCGACGGTCAGGGTCACCTGTTTGCGATCCTCAACTCGGCCGGCTTTCCATCCGGAATGACGGTTGACGAGTTCACCACGTCCGGTGTCGCGATCTCGCCCGCGGACGGCTACACGGGCACCAGCGCTTCTGAGCCGCCCACCCTGAACCCTGATCCCAACGTCTACGGACCTGTGCCAGGGCCCAGTGCCGCTATTGATGGATCAGGCAATCTGTGGGTTCTCAACAACGATACCAATGGTGTTGCCACCCCCGGCAATGTGCTGGTCGAGTTTATCGGTATCGCGGCGCCGGTGGTCACGCCGACGTCGGTTGCGCTCGCCAACGGCCAGCTGGGAGCGCGTCCCTAGACTATGACGCTGCTTACCTGGCTTTCACCATTCCTTAGAGATAGTTCCTGGGCCTGTGCCAGTGAAACCTCGCAGATCTCCTCGCTTAGCCGCTTCCTTCGTCGCCCTTGGCCAGGATTACCAGGGTGCATTTCTGACCGACTTCGCTCGCCCCGAAAGGAGGAGCACGCATGAGCAGCTTCACGGTGATCGAACCTCTGACTCCTTACTCCGTGGCGACAGCGATGGAGCCGGAGCACGGGATTGCGGAGCCTGCTCCCTGCTCGGGCGAGCTCGCCGCCCGTGAGCGCGAGCAGGGAAGCGAAGAGGAGCTCTCGGAGGCGTGGCCGCAGTATGCCGAGGACCCGCGCGACAGGATCCTGGCTCTTTATGACGAGTACCGGCCCCGGCTCTTTCGTTACCTGTGCAGCATGCACCTGCGGCGCGAGACCGCGGAGGAAGTCATCCAGGAAACGTTTATGCGATTGACTGCGGTTCTGCTCAAGCATGCCGAGATAGACAACGTGCAGGGGTGGATCGTTCGGGTCGCACACAACCTCGCCATCGATACGCTCAAGAAAAGCTCCGCGGGAGCGATCGGAGGCGAGGAGGTCCTCTTCCTGCTGGCCAATCGCGCCGATCCGGCCTTGAATCCGGAAGAAGCCTATGTGAAGAAAGAGAAGGACGGTCGCATGGACGCGGCGCTCGCGACCCTCAAGCCGCAGCATCGGGACTGCTTCCAGATGCGGGCACACGGCTTCCGCTACAAGACGATCGGGCAGGCCATGGGGATCAGCGAGCAACGCGCCGCCTTTGTCGTGAAACAGGTTGCCGTGCGACTGGCGGCTCTTTGTGGCTAAGACCCTCTTCGGGCGCCGAGGTACACACTTCGCCGGGCATGTGCCGCCCGAGAGGCTGGTCGCGCCTGGTTGTACGCGGCTGTCGCCGCCCGAGGGCTGGCGGGTGCGCCTCCATCTGGCGGCCTGCGCGGTCTGCCGGCAGCGCAGGCACAGCCTCCAGGATGCACAAACGGCTGCAGTCCTCGCTGCTTACAGCGCTGCCTGCGCCCCGAGCGAAGAAGCGCTACCGCAGGCGCCACGAGATGCCTTCGCGCGCTGGCTGGCAGCGCAGCCAGTCTCCTTGCCGGCTGTTCAGCAAACCCGCGCTGGCCGCTTCCGCGCGGCGCTGCAGTCTTCGCTGCATCCCTTCGCCCTGTGCTCGCGGCTGTGGCCAGGGTCGGCCGCTTTTTTCCCCGCGCTAGCTACACCCCTGGTCCTGTCGTTTGCAGCCGCCGCTTGCCTGTTGATCTGGCCGCATGCGCGCCCCGTGCAGCCAACTCCCGAGAACCTTCTGGCGCGCGCGGCGAAGCTCGATACGCCTGATGGCTCGGCTGCGCCCGGCGTGATACGACAGCGCGTGCTCGTCCGCGCGGGGACCCATGCCTTCGCTCGCACGCTCTACAGGGATCGCGAGGGCGCGCGCCCTGCCAGGGCGGCAGGGTGGCAAGCTGGTGAAAACCCGCTTGGCTCTGCGGCGGCCGAGGCAGGTTTGGACTGGGCGCGGCCTATCTCCGCTTCCGATTACCAGGCCTGGCGTGCGCGCCAGCGAGTGGCGACCGAAGGCGTCAGCCATTCGGCGCAACTCATTACGCTCACCACCGCCGTCGCCGAGGGCGTTGTCTCTGCAGAGTCCTTGACCCTCCGCGAGAGCGACCTTCACGCAGTTGCGCGTACGGTTGAGCTCCGTGGACGCGGCAGGGTCGAAATCGCCGAGCTCGACTACGCCGTGCTTCCCTGGTCCTCGGTTCCTGCGTCTGCCTTTGAGACCCAGCCGCCACCTGCTCCGCTCCGGGTCTTGCGAACCGCGTCTTTGCCCCCCGCAAGCCCGGCACTCCCCAGTGCAGACCAGCTGGATGCTGCCGAGCTCGCCGCCAGGCTGATTCTGAATCAGCTGCATGCCGACACCGGCGAACAGATTGAGGTGCGCCGGACCCCGGAGTGGGTGGAAGTGGCTGGGATGGTTGAGGAGGATGAGCGCAAGCGGCAGCTGCGGCTCGCCCTAGCCAGCGTGCCCCGGCTCAAGGTGGCTCTTGTCAGTGCAAGCGAAGCCCGGAATGCTGCTCCCGCTGCTGCGTCCCCAGGGGTCGGTGCGCCCGCCGCGGCAGCCTCTGTGGACCTGCCCGATCACCCATCGCCCCTCGAAAGCTACCTGGCCACGCTCGGCCGCGATGTTTCCGCCCGCAATGCACTGGCGCGCCAGCTGTTTGCAGGGACGCTGTCCATCAGCCAGGAGTGCAAAGCGCTGGCCGAGCTCGATGCTCGTTTCTCGCACCCCGAACACATGGAGCCGCTGAAGGCTGCGACGCTGGCTGAGCTCCGCTATTCCCACCATCAACGGCTCCAGGCGTCGCTGCGGGAGCAACGCCTGCTCTTTGGTTTGCTCGGAAGTCCAGACGCCGGCGCTGCCGCAACTGTTGCCGGCGCGCCAGGCACTCGCTCGCTCCAGACCTCCGCAGAGGAAAACCTTGCTCTCGCTCGCGAGCTCACCGGGACCAACGCGCCTGCGCCCCGGGCCGCCACGCAAATCATGCGGGAGATGCAGGCGCGCCTGGACGAGCTTAACGCCGCCAGCCAATGGTCCGCGCGTGCCGGCGTTGCCGGCGTTCCGCTCCGAAGCGAGAGCACCAAGGAGCCTCCACAATGAGGCTTGGCTTCGGGGCATCGTCCTCCACGCGCAGGCCACTCCTCGCCCACCAGTGCTTCGGCCGTGTGCTCCCTGCCCTTGCGGCGGCGCTGCTATGCGCGCTGGTATCGGGCTGCGGGAGCTCTGCTTCCTCCGGAGGGAGGCTTGGATCGATCCTGCTGGCGGGCTCCTCCAATGCGGCCAGCGGCAACGTCCTCGCGGTGGGTTCCAGCGCCAGGCTCAGCGTGGTGCCCGCGGGCAGCACATCCGGATCAGGCGTGGACTGGACCGTGACCTGCTCGGGCAATCCAATTACCGGGAGCGTAGCAAACGGAGCCTGCGGTACCCTCAGCCCTGCCCACACAGCCGACGGTGGAACGACCGTGTACACCGCACCGTCGGTGGTGCCGATCGGGACCACCATCACGCTCGCGGCCACTCTGAGCGCAAATCCGTCGCAGGTCAGCAGCGCCAGCCTGACCATCGTGCCTCCAACGATCGCGGTCGCATTCCTTGGCGCTCCCCCCGCCTTGCTGTTAGTCAACTCGACCGCGGTCCTGCAGGCACAGGTGACCAACGACCCGGGCGACGGGGGCCTCATCTGGACGGCATCCTGCGCCGCGGCCGCCTGCGGCTCCTTCAACCCGACGATCACGCAGGGCGGCTCGACCACGTACACCGCACCGTCGGTGGTGCCGGGCGCGGGCGGGGCAGTCAATCTCAGCGCGACTTCGCTCACCGATACCACCAGGCTCGCTGATGCGACGATTACGGTCACCAACCCGCCGTCACCCTCTTCGATTGGTGTCTCCGTAGCCCCGGCAAGCCTGTATGTGCAGACGGTCGGGGCGGAGCATAACGGACACTTTACGGCGACCGTCGTAGGCGACATAGCGAACCTTGGCGTGGACTGGTCTCTCCAGTGCGGCTCGCAAAGCTGCGGGTCGATCACTGCGCACACGACGAGCGGCAGCGCCGCGCTCTACTCCGCTCCCCCCTCCTTGCCGCAGGGTGGCGCCGTAACGGTGACCGCGAGCGCCACCGCGAACCCGGCAGCGCTCGCGACGGCCATGGCCAACATCATCACCGCTGCGCCCATCGTCGCGACCTTTTCACCCGCGGCTCCCACTAGTCTGACCGCCGGAGCAACAACGTCGTTTGCGGCTACGGTCACCGGCGACTCCGCAAATGCCGGCCTGGACTGGACCGCGACGTGCGGCTCTGCCGGCGCCTGCGGCAGCTTCAACCTGTCTCGAGCGCATACCGCCAGCGGCAGCGCCATCCTCTACACCGCGCCGGCTGCGATACCAGCAGGGGGCCTGGTCACCGTCACGGCCACTCCGACGGGCGCGTCCAGCGCCATCCCTGCGAACCCGGCGATCGCGCCGGTGAACATCCTGGCTGCCTCACCGGTGATCACCTTCAACGGGGTTCCGCCGACAACGCTGACGGCAACGGCGCAGGCGTCCATCACCGCTTCTGTTGCAAACGATGTGGCTCCCGGGGGTATCGCCTGGTCGATCGCGCCCTGCGGCAGCACCGTGCCCGGCGGCTGTGGCTGGCTGTCGCCAGTCGAAACCGCCAGCGGTGGCGCGACGATCTACACCGCGCCTCCGGCGACCACCACCGGCACGTCCGTCACCCTCATCGCGACCGCGAAGGCAGACCCAGCCGTCACCCTCAGCAGCACGCCAATCGCCATTGTTCCAGACGTAGCGCTGTCAGTCCGCTTTGTGCCAGGCCTGCCGGCGCAGATGCAACCCGGCAGCGCCGTCCACCTCCAGGCTGCTGTGGCCAACGACGCCAGCAGCGGTGGGGGCGTGGACTGGCAGGTCTGCCCCAGCGGCTGCGGTTTCTTTACAACTCGACCGGCGATTGCCGCCATCCCGGCCACGGACACCAGCCCTTACGTGCCGCCGGTAGCCGCAGTGACCGCGACGAGCGTCTCCGGCTGGTCCAACGCACTGCCCATCCCCTACACCGCCCCGCCAGAGGCGCCCGAGGGAGGCACGGTCACCGTGGCCGCCTTTGCGCACGCCGCCCGAACCGCCGGCATCTCCGGCAACATCGCCATCAGCTCCCAGGCGACTGGCCCTGCATTGAGCGGCCTGGTCCGGGCAGGGTCCCAGCCAGTGGTCGGGAGCGCGGTGGCTTTGTACGCCGCCGGCAGCGCGGGCTATGCGTCGGAGGGCTCCCAGCTTGGCTCCGCGCTCGCCGACGCCAACGGCAGCTTCACGCTTGCTGCCGGGTATGCATGCCCGTCAGCCAACAGCCAGATGTATCTCGTCGCCACGGGAGGCACAGCCGGGTCCGGCAGCGCGGTTAATCCAAACCTTGCCCTGATGACCATGCTTGGCAGCTGTGCCGCGCTCAGTTCCGCTCCGGTGGTAGTCAACGAGGTCACCACGGTGGCTTCCGCCTATGTCGCCGCACCATTCGCGGCCAATGACAGCCTTTCCGGCGACCCTGCAGCCGTCTATCTCGGCGCGAGCGGCACCAACCAGTCTGGCCTGGCGAACGCGTTTGCCGCGTTCCACACCCTGGTCGACAGCTCGACCGGCCAGGCGCGCTTCCGCAGCCCTGCGGGCAACGCGGTGGTTCCGTATGCGGAGATCAACACCCTGGCGGACGCGCTCCACGCCTGTGCCGCGACCACCGGCGGCACGGAGGGCGACGGCACCCCGTGCGGCAGCCTGTTTACGGCGACCGATGTGCTCCTCAACAACCACCAGCTGTACAACGCAATCGGCCCGAGCGACACGCTGCAAGCCGCCTTCAACGTGGCACAGCATTCGGTGACCAACTACGGTTACGTCAACAACCTCGATCTGTCTCTGGTCAGCCCAAGCTCGCCCTTTCAGCCTGTCCTCACGGGTGCGCCGGCAGACTGGTCGCTCTCGCTCCACTACACAGGCGGCTACCCGCCGTCAAGCACGCTGGGTTCGATGGCTATCGATGCCGCTGGCGACCTGTGGTTTGCCGACAGCAGCGCGAACAGCCTCATCGAGTGGAACAGCTACGGGGCAGTGATCTCGCCGGCTGCCGGGTACCCGGCGGCCGGCGGGTTGCTGGCGATCGACACGCAGGGGAACGTTTGGAGCTCTGGCAACGACGCTCTGACTGAGCTGACCAGCCTTGGAGACCCGGTGCCCGGGAGTCCCTTCGGCGGCCTTCCAGGCGGTGGGCTCGACATGGCGTTTGACGCCGCCGGCAACCTCTGGGTTGCCGGCGCGAACGGCCTGAGCGAGTGGAACAGCCTGGGCGTGGAGCTATCGCCGGCGGGCGGTTTTGCCGCCAGCGGCATTGCCGGGATCACCGCCATCGGTGTGGACAGCTTCAGCGACATCTGGGCGGGAAATGGCGCTTCCCCTGGCAACTTTGCCGAATTCACTAACCCTGGCGGGGGGCTGATCGCTAACAGCACCCAGTCACTTTCCGGCGCGGTCTACCCTGGGCTCGCCGCGGATGCCTCCGGGGATATGTGGGGCGCAAGCGCGAACGGGGTCTGCGAGGTGAGCCCGCAGGCTGGGCGCGGTTCGCTGCTCATCCCCAAGTGCTACGGCAGCGGCAACCAGGGGCCGAGCGCGGGCCAGCTGCTGCTC
>CAZZYO010000080.1:0-17605 GCA_964658255.1 Candidatus Babeliales bacterium | reverse complement strand
AGCCGACCGAGGTCGGCACGGCGATGACCGGCACTCCCACCAGGCCGCCAACGACCGAGGGCAGCGCGCCTTCCATGCCTGCGCACACGATGACCACACTGGCCTGGGTAAGCTGATCGCGAACGGCAAGCAGGCGGTGCAGGCCGGCAACGCCGACATCGTAGAGACGGGTAACGCTGACGCCGAAGAGCTCGGCGGTGAGCGCAGCCTCTTCCGCTACCGGCAGATCACTGGTCCCCGCGCATAGCACCGCGATCCGGCCTTCGCTCGAGCGCGTGGTCTGCCGCAGGGTGACAACCCGTGCAAGCCCATGATGCTGGGCTGCGGGTGTGCCCGCCAGGATCAGGTCAGCCGCCGCAGGTTCGACCCGGGTCGCAAGCACGTCGACGCCACTTGCCGCCATGTGCGCGAAGATGCCGGCAGTCTGTTCCGGTGTCTTGCCGGCGGCGTAGATCACTTCCGGCAGGCCGCTGCGCAGGGTGCGATGGTGATCGACGCGCGCATAACCGAGATCTTCAAAGGGCAGCCTGGCCAGGCGTTCGGCCGCCGCGTCGGGAGCCAGCGTACCTTGCTCCACCTGGGCTAACAAGTCAAGCAGGGAAGACCTGGTCATCGGGCACTCACCGCAAGTTTACTTTGCATGTAGGCGGCCACTGCTGCCTGCTGAACCTGCTTGAGTGGAACGCCGTGCGCCCGAGCCGCCAGCTTGCAATCTTCAAACTCGGGTGCGGCGTTTAATTCTTCGTCATGTAAGGAGCCGATCTTGACACGGATCTCACCGTAGGACGTATCGACAGACTCGTGGCGACGATCAAGGCAGGAGCGCTGCTCCTGGTGCTGGCGGATGCCGAGGGTGGTAGTTTCGCGCAGCAGCAACTGCTCGATCGCCGAGGCGTCAGTCGGGTTGGCAAGCACGGTCAGCAGAGTCGCTGCGCGACCCTTCTTCATCACGACCGCGGTCTGCATTACATCGAGCGCGCCGAGGGTAAGCGCTCGTTCGGCGACGTCGGCAAGCAGCTGCGGCGTCGCATCGTCGATGGCCGCTTCAAACACGACCACTGTTGCTCCATCATGGCGAACAAGCGCGGAAGCAGGAAGTGGGAGCGTCGAGTCAGAAACTGGTGTTTCAGTCTCACCCAGGCTCAGGCGCAGCACGTTAGGGAAGCCGTGCGGGTTGCGTCCGCCTGCGCCATAGCCGATCGAAGAAACGCGCATCGACGGCTGCGGGCCGAAGGTAGGCGCGAGTGCGCGCAAGAGCGCTGCACCCGTCGGCGTCACCAGCTCTTTCTCCACGTGGGCCGAGTAGGTTGGCATGCCGCGCAGCAGGTCTGCCGTGGCGGGCGCCGGAACCGGGAACGTGCCGTGCGCGCACTCGACCATACCGCCGCCAACGTTGACCCGCGAGCATGACCAGGTCAGCGGGCCCGCGTCAGCCAGGTAAGTAATCCCGGCCGAGGCAGCGACGATGTCGACAATCGCGTCGACCGCGCCGACCTCGTGGAAATGGATTTCGTCGACAGGTACGTTGTGAATCTTGGCTTCGGACTGGCCGAGCAGCTCAAAGGTACGGATCGCGAACTGCTTGACGGGCGCGCGGAGCGAGGAGTGTTGAATCAGCTCCCGGATCGCGCTGAGTGAGCGTCCATGCTGGTGTGGGTGCTCGTGCTTGTGGGAGTGCGAGTGCTCATGTGTATGTTCCTGTTTCTCGCCGGGCGAAGAGTGATGTTCATGCGCGTGCGCGTGGAGATGCGTGTGCTCGTCCGAATGCTCGTGCTCGTGCTCGTGCGCGTGGGAATGCGAATGCGTCTGCTCGTGCGCATGTAAGTGTGCGTGCTCCTCTTCATGCGCATGCTCATGCGGGTGTTCATGGTCGTGCTTGCCGTCATGCGCATGTTCATGCGGCCTGTCCGCAAGCTCACCATGCTCCAGCACGTCAACCTTGATCGAAGAGATCCCGCTGCGATCGACCGTGTGCACGCGCAGGGTCGCATCGAGCCGGAGTCGAGACACCGCTTCCTCTAGCACGGACGCGGGAACGCCGGCGCCAAGCAGGGCGCCCAGGAACATGTCCCCCGACACTCCCGCAAAACAATCCAGATAAGCAATACGCATCTTTATTTCTTGTCCTTGTGAGTGAAGGCCTAGCGTGGTGCCGAGGCGATTGAGGAGACCGGCAGCACCGTGTTCATCGACCCCGTACGATACCCCTCGGTGTCAAGCGTGACGTAGGTAAAGCCGGCCGCTCGTACAGCACGGGTCATCGCCTCGAGCATTGCCATGTTCAGGGCGGCTGACAGTTCGCTTCGCGCGATCTCGATACGCGCCAGCTCGCCATGGTGACGCACGCGGAGCTGCGCAAACCCCAGGCGGCGCAGCGATTCCTCGGCCTGCTCCACCTGCGCCAGCGTCTCCACGGTGACCGGGCGGCCATACTCGATGCGTGAAGAGAGGCATGCCGATGCTGGCTTATCCCAGATGCGCAGTCCGGCGTCGCGAGCAAGACTCCGGATCTCGGCCTTGGTCAGCCCGGCCGTGACCAGCGGCGCGACCGCGCGATGCTGCGACGCTGCCTGCTGACCAGGGCGGAATTCACCCTTGTCATCGAGGTTCATGCCATAGGCAAGGTGCGCAAAACCGAGCCTGGCACGCGTCTCCTCCATCTGTGTAAACAGCTCGTCCTTGCAGTGAAAGCAGCGCTGCGCGTCATTGCGCTGGTAGTCCGGATTGTCGAGCTCTGCGGTGTGCAGCACGTGCGTTGGGATGCCGTGGTCAGCTGTGAAGGCGAGCGCTGCTGCCAGCTCGGCGCGAGGCAGGGAAGGCGAGTCGGCGATCACTGCCAGCATGCGATCATCAAGCGCCTGGTACGCAGCATAAGCCAGGTACGCCGAGTCTGTGCCGCCCGAGTAGGCGACCAGCACGCTCCCTAATTCCTTGAGCGTGGCGGCAAGCACAGCGGTCTTTGACATGGCAGGCATGAGCAGAAGAACAAGTTCCTTTCTTGAACGCCGCGAACACGCGGGTTAAACGGCTCGCACTCAGGCCATGAGTTGGTCGGGAGTAATCGGCGCACTACGCATCCGCTTACCCGTCGCATGATAAATAGCGTTTGCGACCGCTGCCCCGGTTCCCGTAATGCCGATCTCACCAATCCCACGCGCGCCCAGAGGATTGAACTTCTTGTCCGGGATGTTCAGCACCGATACATCGATTTCGCCAATGTCTGCGTTGGTTGGGACGTGGTATTCAGCCAGGTTGTTGTTGACCGGGCGGCCGGTACGCGGATCGATGTGCGTAGCCTCGTGCAGCGCCAGGCTCACACCCCATACGATACCGCCGATGAGCTGACTCTTGCCGGCTTTTTCAGTCAGCAGCTGACCTATGTCGTATACCCCAACCACGCGTCGCACGTGCGGCATGCCCAGCGCTTCGTCCACCGCCACCTCGGCGAAGACGGCACCCCAGGAATGGTTCGAGTACGCGTCACTTTCCTGGTCAGGCTGGGCTGAGGAGGTAGCCGCGACAGGCTGGTTGCCGCCCCGGGCCAGCAGCGTGGTAAACGGCTCGCTCGGTCCGCGCTTGTCGGCGCGCATGATCCTGCCATCGGCAAAGGTGACCTGGTCCGGCTGCATGCCGTGGAAGGGCGATGCCGGATCGCTGACCGAGGCTGCAATCAGCTTGAGCATCGCCTGCTGGGCTGCTGCCTGCACCGCCGGCATCACGCTTGCCGCGCTCTGCGAGCCACCGGAGACAGGGGCCTTCGGCAGTTCGGAGTCGCCAAGCTTTGCATCCATGAGCTCGATCGGCATCTGGAGCGTCGCGGCGGCGACCTGGGCCATGATGGTGTAGGTGCCGGTGCCGAGATCCTGCGAGGCAGACGCGATGGTGACCCGGCCGTTCGGCTCAAAGCGCACCATTGCCATGCCGGCAGAACGGTTGGCGGTATAGGTGGCCGTAGCCATGCCCCAGCCGATCAGGTTCCGCCCTTCCTTGGTTGAGCGGGGCTCGGGATTGCGCCTGGCCCATCCAAAACGCTCGGCTCCCTGGGCGTAACACTCACGCAGATGCTTGCTCGAGAAAGGCTTGTTCGAGGTGGGATCCTTCTCGGCGTAGTTCTTCAGGCGCAGCGCGATCGGATCCATCTTGAGGGTGTAGGCCAGCTCGTCCAGTGCCTGCTCGAGCGCGAAGGTGCCGGTTGCCTCGCCTGGCGCCCGCTGGAAGGTAGGCGTGCCAACCGTGAGGGGCACCAACCTCTGTGTGGTCGAGATCGCCCCGCTGGCATAGAGCATGCGCGTCTGGTTCGACGATGGCTCGGCAAAGTCCTCGATCACCGAGGTATGCGAGTAGACGTCGTGCTGGATTGCCGTGAGCGTGCCATCACGTTTAGCTCCGAGCACAATGTGCTGGTGGGTGCGCGGACGTCCGCCGACGGGGCCGAACATCTGCGGACGCTCAAGCACGATCTTGACCGGGCGGTTGACCATCTTGGCCGCCATGGCCGACAACACGACGTGCGACCAGGTTGAACCCTTGGAGCCGAAGCCGCCGCCGGTAAACGGGCACAGCACCCGGATGTTGTCGTCCGGCAGGCCAAGCTCCTTGGCGACGGTGGATTTAACCCCAGAGATGTACTGGGTTGCGTCATAGAGCGTGAGCTTTTCACCCTGCCACTCGGCGATAGTCGCGTGCGGCTCAAGGGCATTGTGGTTCTGGGGCGGCGTGGTGTACACCTGGTCGAGCTTGACCTCGGCCCGCGCCATGCCTGCGGCCAGCTGGCCGTTTGCAACATCGGCCGGGTCATGCCCGTGACCGGCCGCATGTGCGGTCGGGAAGCCTGCTTCAAAGTCCAGCGCCGCTGGAGCGGCCTGGTACTTGACCTGGATCAGTGACACTGCATAGAGCGCCTGGTTCAGCGTCTCCGCGACCACGACGGCAATCGGCTGGTTGTTGTAGTGGACGCTGTTGTCCTGCAAGAGGGAGAGCACGCGGCCGGCTGGCGGCTTGACCCCGGCCTTGCCGCCGGCAGGCAGCTTCGGCGCGTTGGCTGGCGTCATCACGCCAAGCACTCCCGGTGCGCGCTGTGCGGCCGCTGTGTCCATGCGCTGGATGATGCCATTCGCAATGTTGCTGGTAAGCATGACGCCGTAGGCGGCATTTGGGACCGCGGCTTCGGCCGCATACTTGGCCCCGCCTGTGACCTTCAACCTGCCATCCACGCGGATGACCGGATCCCCGATCTTCGTCATGCCTGCTCTCCATTGGCTGCGGCAAGGGTAAAGGCCCGGACGATGGTCTGCCTGGCCATCTCTACCTTGAAGGCATTGTGTTCGTAAGTCTTCGCGCCGGCAAGCGCCTGCTCTGCGGCAGCGTGGTAGGTGTCAGCGGTGGCGGGTTTGCCTGCCAGCGCTGCCTCCGCTTTCGCGGACCGCCATGGCATGTGAGCCACGCCGCCGAGCGCCAGGCGCCCACTGCGGATGATCCCGCCGTTCAGGTCGAGCGCGGCCGCAGCTGAGACCAACGCAAAGGCGTAGCTCGCGCGATCGCGGGTCTTCACATAGGCCGAGTGCGCGGCGTAGGGCGACTTGGGCAGGTCGATCGAAAGCACCAATTCATCTGCACGCAGGGTTGTGTCGAACTGCGGCGTCTTGCCCGGCAGACGATGGAACTCGGCAAAGGGAATCAGCCGCTGACCCCGCCGGCCCTGCACCCGCACCGTTGCGCCGAGCGCTGCCAGCGCCACACACATGTCCGACGGATGGGTCGCGATGCACTCAGGACTCGCGCCCAGGATGGCATGGATGCGGTTGTAGCCCTTGATGGCCGCGCAGCCCGATCCAGGCTTGCGCTTGTTGCACTGGTCATAGGCCGGATCATAGAAGTAGTAGCACCGCGTGCGCTGCAGCA
The DNA here is from genome assembly GCA_964658255.1 of Candidatus Babeliales bacterium. Taxonomy (GTDB): domain Bacteria; phylum Acidobacteriota; class Terriglobia; order Terriglobales; family Acidobacteriaceae; genus EB88. The sequence continues at coordinate 11,704 of CAZZYO010000080.1, read as the reverse complement.
GGTTGCCGCCGTCGGTCGCGGCGTTGCGCAGCTGGGGCGAGGCTCCGGAGAGAATGGCCTGGGCCAGCAGGGGATACTGCTCCCGCACCGTGGGATGGTCGGCAGTGTCCGAGTTCCTGGCGAGAGCGCCAAGGCGCAGGCCGCCGTCCGGCAGGGGCTCAATCTTCGCAAGGTCGACACGGTTGATATCGATCAGGTGTGTCGGCAACTCGACCTGCTGCTTCATCAGATCAACGAGATTGGTGCCGCCGGCGAGGAATTTTGCCCCCGGCTCCTTGTCAATCGAGGAGACAGCAGCCTGTGTGTCGGTAGCGCGCTCATAGTTAAACGGCTGCACGGGTGGCCTCCTGTTGCTGCGCCGCTGCTAACGCAGGGTGTCCGTATACCTGGCGTACAGCAGCCACAATGCCGGGGTAGGCTCCGCACCTGCAGATATTGCCGCTCATGCGCTCCTTGACCTCTTCCACCGTAAGCTCAACCGGGCCGGTCTTGCTCAGGTCTGCTGTCACAAAGCTTGCTGAGCCGCGGTGCGCTTCCGCGATCACAGCGACGGCTGAGAGAATCTGCCCCGGCGTGCAGTAGCCGCACTGGTACCCATCGTTCTCGAGAAAAGCCTGCTGCATGGGGTCGAGCGTGTCGCCCTTGGCCAGTCCTTCAATCGTTGTCACCTCTTCGCCATCGTGGCTGACTGCAAGCGCAAGGCAGCTGTTGATGCGCCGCCGGTCGGACGGCGGACCTACCAGCACGGTGCATGCGCCACACTGTCCGTGGTCGCAGCCCTTCTTGGTGCCGGTAAGCTTCAGGTCTTCGCGGAGCAGGTCAAGCAGGCTGGTGCGCGGGTCGACCGAAAGCTGCTTCATTTCGCCATTGATGGTGATGTTGAGCGGCAAGGTGGGGGACGCGGGGACGACAGGCGCGGCGAATGCCGATGCTGCCGGAGAGACGCCAAGCGCGGCTGCCCCCGTGGCGACACTTGCCGCCACCACGAAGCTGCGCCGGGTCACCGGCCAGTCGCACGGAGCGCCGCGCAGTTGGATCGTCTCGCCATCGAGACCGGCGATTGCGCCGTGCTCTTCGGGCTCTTTGTCTTCAGGCATCATCAGGCGCTCCAATAATTCGTGTCTCTTCTTGAGGGTAGAGCAGTCACCGGTGGTTTCCTTACCATTATCGATTCAAGGGGGATCCGCAGTCTTGCACGCTCTCTGCATTGGATGCGGCAGGATTGACATTCCAGCTCGTCAGCTTCCCGCCGCCCTACCTTCCTGCTGTGCTCGGCTACTGCCGCCGGTGCTGCTTGCCTGCCCGGCTTACTTCCATAGGAGGCTCGCGAAGGGCACCCGGCGCTGAACCCTGGCGCAGGTTTCCGGCGGGCTTGGTGTGCGGCGTTGCGGATTCGTCCAGGTGCGCCGCATGCGAGTGGGCGTGCCCACCGTCCTCCGGTGCAGGGACAGGATCGGCTTCGACTGCCGGCACTGCCTGCTGCTCGATCGTCTCGCCCGCATGGTTGTGTTTCTCGTCATGCTTCTTTTCAGGGTGTGCGTGTGTCTGCGACATAGATCAACCCTCCCTCGAGGCACTGATGATGGTCTTCCGGTGAGCTGGCACAAACCGTGTCTTTCAATCCTGGTCTGCCATCGTGTGGCTTTCCCTTGCTGTGATGGGCCAATGGCTGGAGGAGTTAGCCTGGAGCGCTCCGGTGACTTCCAACCGGGTGCATCCGCTGCGGTGCTCGCTTACCATGGAGTCACCGCAGGATGGAAGCAGCGACAGGAGCATGAGCATGGGCAGGTACGCAGCAGGTTGGGTGTTGGCAGGGTTGGCTGCGCTGGGTTGGGCCCCGAGCGCGGGCGCCGAGGTGCGGCTGCCCAAGCTTCTAAGCGATCACGGCGTCCTGCAGAGAGAAGCGCCCGTTCATATCTGGGGCTGGGCTGACCCTGGCGAGCAGGTCGCGGTCAGCTTTCATGCGCAGAAGCTCGCCACCACCGCCGACCGCCTGGGCAAGTGGAGCACCTGGCTGCTGCCTGAGGCTGCCGGCGGCCCCTACACGCTGACCGTCGCGGGCACCAACACGCTCACGGTCTCGGACCTCTTGGTAGGGGACGTATGGTTTGCCTCAGGCCAGTCCAACATGGAGTTTCCGCTCAACGGTTTTCCTGGCTCGGCCCCGATGAAGAATGGCGCCGAGGAAATTGCGAAGGCGAACCATCCTGAGATTCGGCTGCTTCATATTTCGAACAACAGCTCGCTGTACCCGTTGGAGGACCAGCCTGCGACCTGGACCGCGTGCACGCCCGAGACAGCAGCAAGGTTCTCGGCGGTGGCCTACCTGTTTGGCCGTGAGATCAACGAGCGGGAGCATGTGCCGGTGGGCCTGATCGACTCGACCTGGGGCGGCACCCCGGCAGCCAGTTGGGTGAGCGAGGAAGGCCTGGCCGCGGACGCCTCACTGATGCCGGTCTTTGCCGCACACGCGCAGCAGGTAGGCCACCAGGCAGATGCGTCTGCGGCAGGCGCTGCCGAGAAGCGCGAGGACGCAGCTGCCAAGGCAGCCGGACAAGAGCCGCAGAAGCATGCCTGGCACCCAAACCCGGCCTCCTGGGCGCCTGCGCAGCTGTACAACGGGATGGTCGCGCCGGCCACCAGCTACTCGATCAAGGGAGTCCTCTGGTACCAGGGCGAGAGCGACAGCATGGCCGGACGGGTGAACCTCTACGAGCGCACCTTTGCCGACCTGATCAGCGACTGGCGGGCACGTTGGCAGGAGGGCGAGTTTCCTTTCCTCTACGTTCAGATCTCAAGCTTTACTTCGACGCCCCTTGAAAAGTGGGGCATCCTGCGCGATGCCCAACGCCGGGTGCTCAAGTTGCGCAACACCGCCATGGCGGTCACACTCGACGTAGGCCAGGCTGACAATGTGCATCCGGCAGACAAGCAGACGGTAGGCGCGCGGCTGGCGCTTGCTGCGCGGGCCACCGTGTACGGCGAGGCAGTCGAGTTCTCGGGGCCGCTCTTTCGTCGGGCCGCGCCGGATGGCGCAAACCTGCGCGTCTACTTTGACCATGCAGCGGGCCTGAAGGCCAGCACCGGCAAGCTGACTGGCTTTGAACTTTCCGGCAGCGATCACGTCTTTCACCCGGCGACTGCGCGCGTTGAAGGCGATGCACTCGTGCTGACGGCGGACGGCGTGCAGCAGCCCCTGTGGGTGCGCTATGCCTGGGCAAATGCTCCCGAGGCCAACCTGGTTAACGCCGCCGGTCTACCCGCATCCACCTTTACCTCAGAGGATGCGCTCACGCTTACCTGCGCCCCTGCCTATCCGGGAGCATGCGGTAGCTAGTCGCGATGCTCTCCGATCTGCCCAGCCTGGTATGCGCCGTCGCCTCACATGGCTGAAGGCCGCGAGCGCTGTAGCATGGAGTGAGACATGTATCTCTCTGTGCGGCGCATGCCGAACGTGCCCGGAGTTGGCGATGGGCTTACGCCGGGTCCGGCGCCCTCACATACACAAAGGACCAGGTAGATGTGGATCGTCAAGATAGCGCTCGACCGCCCGTATACCTTTATCATCCTGGCGCTGCTGATCCTGATCCTGAGTCCGGTCGTGATCCTGCGTACACCGACCGACATCTTCCCAAACATCGACATCCCGGTGGTCTCGGTTGCCTGGCAGTACACCGGGATGAACCCGGAAGAACTGGAAGGGCGACTGACTTCGCCGTTTGAAAAAGGGCTCACCACGCTGGTCGATAACATCCAGCACACCGAGTCCACCACGTACAACGGCGTGGTCGTGGTGAAGATCTTCCTGCAGCCGGGCGCGAGCTTGGATACGGCCAACGCGCAGGTGACGGCCACCTCGCAGTACATGTTGCGGCAGCTGCCGCCAGGCACTCTGCCGCCAGAGATTATCAACTTCTCGGCATCGAGCGTGCCTATCTTGCAGCTGAGCGTGTCGGGCGAGGGCTTGAGCGAGCAGCAACTCAACGACTACAGCCTCAACTTCATTCGTCCGCAGCTGATCACCGTGCCGGGCGCGGTGGCGCCGCAGCCCTACGGAGGCAAGCAGCGCCAGATCACCGTCAACATGGACCAGCAGCAAATGCAGGCCAAAGGCGTCTCGCCGGCTGACATTCTTGCAGCCATGTCTGCGCAGAATGTGGTCATGCCCTCGGGCACGACCAAGATCGGCACCTATGAATATGACGTGCGCACCAACGCCGCGCCGCGCAGCGTTGCCGATCTCGACCTGCTCCCGGTAAAGCAGGTTAACGGCGCAACGGTGTACATGCGCGACGTGGCAACGGTAAGCGACGGGGCTGCCTTCCAGACCAACGTAGTGCGCCAGGATGGCCGCCGCGGCGTGCTGATCTCGATCCTCAAGAATGGCAACTCTTCTACGCTCGACGTTGTCAGCGGCGTACGTGCGATGCTGCCTCGCGTCGCCACGCTGGTCCCGCCCAGTCTCCAGGTGACGCCGCTCGCGGATCAGTCGGTCTTTGTGCGTGCCGCTGTCTCCGGCGTCGTCCGTGAGGCTGTCATTGCCGCCGCCCTGACGGCGATGATGATCCTTCTGTTCCTGGGCAGCTGGCGCTCGACAATCATCATTGCGGTTTCCATTCCCCTGTCGATCCTCTCCTCCGTCATCGTGCTGAGCCTGCTTGGCGAAACGATCAATACGATGACGCTTGGTGGTCTTGCGCTCGCAGTCGGCATCCTGGTCGATGACGCGACGGTGACGATTGAAAACATCGAGCGTTTCCTGGAAGAAGGTTACGGGCTGCGCGAGGCGATCCTCGACGGCGCGGGCCAGATCGCGACACCGGCGCTGGTCTCAACACTTTGCATCTGCATCGTCTTCCTGCCCATGTTTTTCCTCGCCGGCGTCGCGCGTTACCTGTTTGTGCCGCTTGCCGAGGCGGTTGTCTTCGCCATGATCGCCTCCTACATCCTGTCGCGCACACTGGTGCCGACGCTCGCCATGTACCTGCTCAAGGCCAAGCACGGAGGGCACTCCCGCAATCCTCTGGTGCTCTTTCAGCGCGGGTTCGAGCGCATCTTCGAGGCAACTCGCCTGCGGTACCAGGGTGCGTTGACCAGCCTGGTACATGCCCGGCTGGTCTTTGTACCCATCTTTCTGCTCGCCTGCCTGGCCGCTTTCGCGCTTGCGCCTTTCCTTGGACAGGACTTCTTCCCGGACACGGACAGCGGCGAGTTTATCCTGCACCTGCGCGGGAAGACCGGCCTGCGCATCGAGGAGACGGCAAAGCTGTGTGACCTGGTCGAAGACAGGATCCGCGCCATCGTGCCGCCTGGCGAGATGTCAAGCGTGCTCGACAACATCGGCCTGCCCTACAGCCCGATGAACACGATGCACAGCACCTCCGGGCTTGTCGGCGCCTCTGACGCTGACGTGATGGTGAGCCTCAAGGAACACCACCACCCCACCGCCAGCTACATGAGCCGCCTGCGCGACGAACTGCCGCGTGCTTTTCCTGGCACGACCTTCTATTTTCTTCCGGCCGATATTACGACGCAGATTTTGAACTTCGGCCTGCCCGCGCCGATTGATGTGCAGGTGCAGGGCACCGATGTACGCCAAAGCAAGGTGCTCGCCGATACGCTACTGACACAGTTACGACATGTTCCTGGCCTGGTAGACCTGCGCGTGCAGCAGCCGCTCGACTACCCCACGCTTGATATCGACATGGACCGCACCAAGGCTGTACAGGGTGGATACACCGCGCGCGACGTCTCACAGAGCATCCTGAACACGCTGAGCGGCAGCTTCCAGATTACGCCGATGTTCTTTCTCAACTACAAGAATGGCGTGAACTACAACATCGTCGCGCAGACGCCACAGTACAAGATGGATACGATGCAGGCGCTCGCAAATATTCCGATTCGTGCAACCACAGGAACTACAGCGACCGGGTCGTCCGGCGCGGCCGCGTCAGGCATCCTGGCCAACGTGGCCACCGTGCAGCGCGGGAGTGAGATGGCGGTCGTCTCGCACTACAACATCCGCCGCACGATCGACATTTATGGCGGCGTGCAGGGGCGTGACCTGGGCGCGGTTGGCGCGCAGGTGCAGCGCATCGTCCATGCCAACCAGGCGAGTTTCCCGCGCGGCACCTTTGTCACGGTGCATGGACAGGTGGACACGATGCGCAGCGCCTATGTCGCGCTGCTGGCTGGACTCGCGTTCGCGATCGTACTGGTCTACATGCTGATCGTGGTTAACTTCCAGTCCTGGCTTGACCCGTTCATTATCATCACGGCGCTGCCCGCGGCGCTTGCCGGCATCGTTTGTTTCCTGTTTGTTACACGCACCACGCTGAGCGTGCCCGCGCTGATGGGCGCGATCATGTGTATGGGTGTGGCCACGGCCAACAGTATTCTCGTCGTCTCCTTTGCCAAGATTCGCTATGCCGAGCATGGCGATGCCGTGCGGGCCGCGATCGAGTCCGGCACTACGCGCTTCCGCCCCGTTTGCATGACCGCGCTCGCGATGATCATCGGCATGGTGCCGATGGCCCTTGGCCTTGGCGATGGTGGCGAGCAGAACGCGCCACTGGGCCGCGCCGTGATCGGCGGCCTGATGTTTGCCACGGTGGCCACGCTCATCTTTGTGCCCTCAGTCTTTGCACTGCTGCACGGGAGCAAGCAGGGCAGCGAAGCCAGGGCGGCGGAGTCGCGCGATCAAGCGCATGCATAGAACCAATCACCACTGTGGGTGGGAGTAAATGGAACCCTTAAAAGATATTGGCACTTCGCAGCAGCCGCAGCCACGCAACGTGCATGAGGCGGAGGCGTCGCGCCCGCCGGCACGTCGCGGCCGCGGCCTGCTCATCGCGCTCGTCGCCTGCCTGCTCGTCGCGCTGCTGGTCTACAGCGGGATCCACGCGCGTTCCCAGGCTGAGAGCACGCTGAAGCGCAACACTGAATTGCTGGCCACGCCAAGCGTGCGTGTGGTGCACCCAAGCGGTGGCGGAGCGGCTGGCGAGATCACGCTGCCGGCCAACGTCGAAGCATTCATCGACACGCCTGTGTACGCCCGCACCAGCGGCTATCTTCGCCACTGGTATGCCGACATTGGCGCGCACGTGAAGCAGGGGCAGTTGCTCGCGGTCATCGAGTCGCCTGAGGTCGATCAGCAGGTAGTGCAGGCTCAGGCAGACGTGCAGACCGCACAGGCTAATCTCGAGATTGCCCAAACAACAGCCGCACGGTGGGAGAAGCTGCTGGCCAAAAATGCCGTGTCGCGACAGGAGGCAGACCAGACCAGGAGCGATCTCGCGGCGCGCCAGTCTGCACTTGCTGCCCAGCAGGCGAATCTCTCGCGCCTGCAGCAGATGCAAAGCTTCGAGCGTATCTACGCCCCGTTTGATGGCATCATTACCGTGCGAAACACAGACGTGGGCGCACTGATTGCAGCGGGCGACAACAGCATGGCGAAGGAGCTATTCCACATGGCTGCTGTGCGCAGGTTACGCGTATTTGTGCCTGTGCCCGAGGTGTATGAGAGCGCAGTCCATGATGGCCAGCGCATCCTGCTTACCGCCGACGCGTTTCCAAATGAGAAGTTCTTTGGCACCCTGGTGCGCAACTCGCGCGCTGTGGATCCCAGCTCCCGCACGCTGAACATAGAAGTGGACATAGATAACGCAACGGGCAAGTTATTGCCTGGTGCGTATGCGTTTGTTCACCTCAGCGTGCCGGCAGAGGCGCGGGCACTTACCCTCCCCGCGAATACGCTCTTGTTTCGCAGCGAGGGTCTGCGTGTCGGAGTGGTGAACGACAATGGACGAGTCGAGCTACGCCCGCTTACCCTCGGCCATGACTACGGCGCCACCGTCGAGGTGCTGTCAGGCATTACTGCCGCTGACCAGGTCATTCTCGATCCGTCTGACTCGCTTGAGAGCGGAGACCAGGTCGAGGTGGCTGCGCAGCAGCAGCAGCGCCCGGCATCGGCGCAACAGGCAAACTCGGGGGCAGCCCAGTGAGCAAGCTCCTGCAAGGGATTGCGACCGCGATGCTGACGCTTGCGCTGGTTGGCTGCATGGTTGGGCCGAAGTACAGCCGACCCGCGGCGCCGCTTGCTCCGCCGTTCAAGGAAGCGCCCATTGCAGGCGATGGCTGGAAGGCTGCGACACCGGGCGACGCAACGCTGAAGGGTTCCTGGTGGGCAAGCTTTCAGGATCCGCAACTCGACGCGCTCGAGTCCGATATAGATATAGCAAACCAGTCGCTAAAAGCAGCCGAGGCTAACTTCCGTTCAGCGCGCGCGCAGATCAGCTACAACAAGGCCAACCTGGCGCCGACCATTGGTGTGGGTCCGGTGATAGGGGCTGAGCGGATCTCCGCTAATCAGCCATACTTCAACACGACGCTTGCCAATAACGGCGAGGGCGACTTGAACCTGCCGTTTGATCTGAACTATGAAGTGGATTTGTGGGGACGTATTCGTCGCAGCGTCACGGCGGCCCGCGAGAGCGCCCAGGCCAGCGCTGCGGATCTTGAGAATGCACGGCTCAGTCTGCACGCCGAGCTTGCGATGGACTACTTCGAGGTGCGTGCTGCCGATGCCCAGCTCAAGCTGGTCAATGACACCATCGTTGCCTACCAGCGAGCGTACGACCTGACCAACGACCGCTTCGAGGGCGGTGCTGCGCCCCAGTCTGATGTGGCGCAGGCGCGCACCCAGCTGGACACGGCGCGCGTGCTGAGCACAGACCTGACCGTGGCACGCGCACAGTATGAGCATGCCATTGCTGTGTTGACCGGTAAGGCGCCCGCGGCGTTTACGCTTGCCGCTTTACCGCTGAACCAGCCAGCGCCTGCCATGCCGCAGGTACCGGGCATGCTGCCTTCAGAGTTATTGGAGCGCCGGCCGGACATCGCCGCTAACGAGCGGCGCATGGCCGCTGCAAATGAGCAGATCGGGATTGCAGATGCCGCGTTCTATCCCACGCTTGGCCTGAGCGCGCAGGCGGGCTTCCTAGGCACCTCGGCGGCGAACTGGCTCACCTGGCCGAGCCGCTTCTGGGCCGTAGGCCCCAGCTTCAATCAGACGCTCTTTGACGCGGGACGCAGGCGGGCTGTCGCAACCTCGGCTACAGCAAACTACGACGCAACCGTTGCAGACTATCGCCAGGCGACGCTTACTGCATTCCAGCAGGTGGAGGACAGCCTGGCTGCGCTGCGCATTCTGGCGACCGAGGCTGAGCAGCAGCATGAAACGACAGCCTCGGCCGAGCAGTCGCTTGACTTGTTCAACACGCGATATGAGGGCGGCGTCGATACGTATCTGCAGGTGATCACCTGGCAGACAGCGGCGCTCAACAACGAGCGTAACGACATCGATATTCAGCGTCGACGCCTGGAAGCCAGCGTGCTGCTTTACAAGGCACTGGGCGGTGGCTGGACAGTGGCGCAGCTGCCGAAGGTTTAACCTGCAGACCTTTTCGCCTCGGGATTGCGCAGGGTCAGGCTTAGACCCGCCGCGAGCAGCGCAAGCACGCTCATGCCATACAGTCCGCCGGCAAAGCTGTGCGTGGCGTCGCGGAGCCGACCGGTAAGGTAAGGTCCGAGAAAGCCGCCAAAGCCGCCTACGGTCGTGATGATGGCAATGCTACCAGCGGCCGCGGCACCCTCGACCATCGTTGTAAGCCAGGTCCAGAACGGCCCCTGCAGCGCGAACACACCGATCGCTGCGACTGAGAACGCGACCAGCACCGTCAACGTGCTTTGCGCGTGTGCCACCCAGGCAAAGCCGCCCGCCGACAGGAGCAGGCAGCCCGCGACGTGCCAGCGCCTGTCGTTGAACCTGTCCGAGCTCCACCCGATGATAGCCATGGCAATCGCTGTGGCAAGGTAGGGGAGCGTGGCGTAGCGAGCGATAACGCTGGCCCGCGACGCATCGGGCGCGTTGCCCTGCGTTGCGCCATGGAAGCCTGCGAGGATCAGCGGCATCCACAGGTTGACTGTGTAGATCGCAACCTGGCTTGAGAAGAATACGGCTGCGAGCACCCACAGCGCGGGCAGCCGTAGCGCGTCGAGGAAGTTATGCCGGTCGCTGCCGCCAGTGCTGGCGCGGTCCTCCTCGAGCTCGTGCGCCAGCCACGCTTTCTCGTCCACCGTAAGCCACCGGGCCTGCTCCGGGCGATCCTTGAGCAGGAAGAGCACAGAAATACCGGCAACGATGGTCGGCAGCCCTTCTGACAAGAAGAGCCACTGCCAGCCATGCAGGCCGCCGCGGCCGTCAAGCTTCAGCAGAGTGCTTGATAGCGGCGCGCCCACCACGCCTGCGATCGCCGTCGCTGTCATAAAGCGTGCCACCGAGCGTGCCCGTTCCCGCGAGGGGAACCAGTAGGTCAGATAAAGAATCATCCCGGGGAAGAAACCTGCCTCGCTGACGCCGAGCAGAAAGCGCAGGACGTAAAAAGACCAGGGCGAGTGCACCAGCGCCATGGACGACGAAATGATGCCCCAGGTGATCATGATGCGCGCGATCCAGACGCGCGGGCCAACGCGGGAGAGAATCAGGTTGCTGGGCAGATCAAACAGGGCCGAGCCAAGAAAGAAGATGCCGGCGCCGGTGCCGTACACCGTATCGCTGAAGTGCAGCTGCTGCTTCATCTGGACTGCGGCAAAGCCCACGTTTACGCGGTCCAGATAGGCCAGGATGTAGAGCAGGAACATGTAGGGGATCAGGCGCAGGCTGATTCTGGCGTAGAGCTTGCGCGCCTCTGCGGTTGAGGGTTGGCTTGACGCTCCGGGCAGTGCTGGTGGTTCATCGATGGCGCAGCCGCCATGCGTGGTCATGCACTTACTGTACGGGCGATGCCGGCGCCGACATACGCTTCAGGGACGTATCTGTTGTTTCTGCATCGAAATGCAGCATGCGGGCCGAGCAGGGGGTTCACTGCGTTTGCAGTAAGGTGAAAGTGTCTACTGTCTACCATTGGTCCTCGACCGGGCTTCAGCACCAGTCGCACACAGGAGTAAGCACGCACGATGCTAGGAGCGCACAGCGTACATGCGGTTGAGCTGATCCTGCTGGTGCTGGTCGCCTTCATGGCGCTGCTGATCGCGCTCGCGCAGCGACTCAACGTTCCCTACCCCATCCTGCTGGTGGTGGGCGGGGTGGTGCTGAGCCTGGTGCCAATCTTCCCGGACATCTCGCTGAACCCGACGTTCATCTTCCTCGTCGTGCTGCCGCCGCTGCTCTACGCGAGCGCGCTTGAGACATCCTGGCGGGAGTTCCGCGACAATCTCGTCACCATCCTCACCCTGGCCTTTGGTTTGGTCGCGTTTACCGTCGCCGGGGTGGCCGTGGGCGCGCATCTGCTGCTGCCGGGCTTCGATCTTGCTTCGGGCGCGGTGCTTGGCGCAGTCGTAAGCGCGACCGATGTCATTGCGGCATCCTCGATCGCTCGCCGGGTTGGGCTGCCACGCGAGCTGATCGAGATCATTGAAGGCGAAAGCATGGTCAACGACGCCGCAGCATTGGTCGCACTCCAGGTCGCCGTCGGCATCGTCGCCTCAGGCGCCGCGCCATCGTGGGCTGGAGGGGTGGCCGAGATCCTGCTGCTCGTGGTGGGCGGCGCGCTGCCCCCGGGCCTCCTGCCCGACGGGGTCGGCGTCTTCGTCCTCCCCCCCGTCAAGGCCGGCACGGGGGGCTTCTCGGCCCTGGTCCACCCGG
>CAZZYO010000079.1:0-17607 GCA_964658255.1 Candidatus Babeliales bacterium | reverse complement strand
CGATCTATCGAGGGCGAGGTGAAAGTTTACACGGCACAGGGCCGGCTGACAGGCTGGATCTTGAGCCTTCTGCCTGTTGCGCTGCTCATCCTGATCAACTTTGTCAGCCCTGGCTATTCCCGACTTCTTTTCCACGACCCCACGGGGCAAAAGCTCCTCTATGCGGCCGGAGGCTTTATCGTGCTTGGCGCTTTCATCATCAGCAAAATCGTAGATATCAAGGTGTAAGGAGAACGGCTATCTGCCCGCAGTATGCAGGATGGGGCCGCTGCCGCCTCTTCTCAGGGATCGCGCCAACTGTTTGCGCGAAGTAGTCCAAGCCTGCGCTTGGCTAGCAACCGCCGAACGGAGAACATGCACCGATGAATCTGATCTTCGCTATTACGTTTGCCATCGCTCTCTTCTCGGCCTTCCGGCTTGCAGGTTCGCTCGTCGCTTCGCGGGAATCACGCATTGCGCTCAACCGGTTCATTGAGGCGACGCGTGAGCGGAAGGAGGCAGTAGACGCCCGCGCTCCGCGGAAGAAAGCGGGCGAACACCTGGCCGAGCAGATTCACAAGCTCCGGGTGCGCCTGGGACTTTCCGAGACCTCTACCCTGCGCGACCGCATCACCCAGGCTGGCTACCGGGGCACCCTTGCCGCGGACATGTATATGGCCGCGCGGGTTCTTGGCCCCATCGTGTGCCTGCTTGGTGGGTCGGCGATCCACTCCAACCGAGGCTTCTGGATGATTTCCCTACCGGCAATCGCCTACCTGGCTCCTGACATCCTGCTGACGCAGCTGGTGCGGAAACGGCGTGAGAGGATCCGCATCAGTCTTCCTGACGCCATCGACCTGCTCGTCATCTGTGTTGACGCCGGCCTGGGTCTGGATCAGGCGATGCTGCGCGTGGGTCAGGAGCTGGATGTCAGCCACCCGGAGATCACAGCCGAGTTCCTCCAGATCAATCGTGAGCAGCGCGCGGGCAAACCGAGAATAGACGCCTGGCAGGACATGGAGAAACGTGTCGACCTTCCGGATCTCCATTCCTTTGTCAATATGCTGACGCAGACCGAACGCTTCGGCACTCCGATCTCAAAAGCACTTAGTAATTTCGCAGACGGCATTCGGCAGAAGCGCAGGCAGACGGCGGAAGAGATGGCGGCCAAAACAACAGTGAAAATTATCTTTCCTCTGGTGCTGTTTATTTTTCCTAGCCTGTTTATCGTTCTCCTGGGGCCGGCGGGCATCACCATCTCCCGAGGTATCTCAAGTATGTCGAAATAGCTTGCCGACGCTGTAAGGCATACGCCACAGCGTCGCACACCAGAGTAACTGGCACGGATGATTGTGCGTGATATTACGTCGACTTAGTGTTTAGCTGGTAAGTGAGTCAACCACCCTGCTCGGCCATAGATTGAGCATGGCAGACAGAGCGTACTGGGTAACTCATAGCACCAGGGCGCCGCCCCGAAGAGGCCAGCCAAAGAGGTTGCAGGCATCGGCTGAACAGCGCCGTATCCAGAACAGAACCACGCTCACGAGCGGGAAAGGAGCTCTTCATGGACACAGTACTGTTGATCCGAGTGACCGCAGGCGTGTTGTTTATCGTCGTTCTGTCTGTACTCGTCATGCGTCGCAAGAAGGCTGCCTAAGCACCCCGCCTGCTGCGCGCGCTCTGCCAGCGGCAACCACACCCTCGCTTCGTGACCGAGTGCGTTGCCACAGAGACACTCACCATGAAGCATCGCTGGGGCTCGGCTCGCCTGCAGAAGGTGGCGGACCGAGCCTCGAGCATTTGCCGCCCTCGACTCTCCCCGCTTGCGGGCGGTGACCCGAGGCAGACCGCCACCGCGGTGCCATCAGCCGGAGTAAGCAGGACGCGACTTCAGAACTGTAACGAATCATGCGGATAGCCAAGTCAGTCCCGATCCAAGTCATCAATCAGACCCGCGGCACGACGATCTGCCTTGCCGCTTCCCTGGCAGACACATCGAGGACGCGCCTCTTCGGGTTACTGGGACAGGGCAGTCTGAGCCCGGATGCAGGACTTCTCATCCGTCCATCCTCTGGAGTTCACACCTGGGGTATGCGTTTCGCCATCGACATCATCGCGATGGATGCGCAGTCCTGCATTCTTGGTTTGTGGCAGAGTGTGGGGCCGTGGAAGATCCGGGGGCTTAGCCTCAAGACACGCAGCGTCCTTGAATTAGCACCGGGCACGATTGCGGCTTCACGCAGCGAGGTCGGAGACAAGCTCGAGTTCTCGCGCGCTGTCATGGCGAACACAGTACGGGACGCGCACAAACCCGTCGCACATTTCCCCTCTTCGTCCCGAGCGGTCGCACACGTGCAGGCCCGAGAGCCTCACACCTAGGAAGCCGGCGCAAACCAGAGGACTTTGCATTGGCGCTCGGCTGTGTGAATGATCGAGGCGCCCGGCCTCTCGTTGACCATCCCCGGTGTCGGCGAAGAGATCGCGCCTGCCAAAGCTTGCAGGCTATCGAAGGATGACGCCCTGCGCCGTAGTGGACACCTGCAGGTTCTGCAGGTATCCGTAGGGCATGCTGGCGCCGTAGTTCATCACCACTGTGACCATGACTGAGCTCCCTACTGCATTGTTGCCCTGCGGCCACGAAGCGCTTACTGTCGTACTCGTAGGCGCACCCCAAAGAAACGGCAGCACAATGGCCTGCAGGTCAGAGACCGCGCACGGGTTGGTGCTGTTCGCTCCATGGACCACCGCATACCGGAGTGCAGCCTTGGTCGCGTACGATGCGTTGCAATAGGCAAAAAGCACAATGGAAAAGCTGATCAAAGTGAAACAAAGCAGAAAGTAAACAGGCAGCACGAGTGCCAACTCGATCAGATTGCTGCCGGACTCGTTCGAAAACAGGCTAGCTGCCCTAAGACGCAGGCGCGACAGAGCGCAGCCACCTCTTCGCTCGTCGGTGAGCTGGGCCGCCATCTAGGGCACCCTGAGTACGGAAAAGCCCTGCAGCGCAAAGCTGCCGGGCAGACCTGGATAGTTGACAAGTGCCTGAACGCTGGCGCTGGTGTTTACCTGCACGTACAAGAGCGGTGTCGGGTTGGTTGGACAAATGGTCGTAGAGGTCACCTGGGAACCTCCCGGCGTGCAGACATAAAAATAGGTTGGCGTCACCGTCATACCGCTCAGCACCTGCGCGGCATTAGCGGCCGCGGTCGCCATGTACGTTGTATTGATTGCATTCGGACCTGGCTCAGTGCTGGGATAGATCGTCCCATACTCGGCGACGGTGTGGGCCGCGTCGGTCACCAGCATCGCCCGCTGAATGGCGATGCCGAAGTCGACAATGCCTAGGAACATGAAGATAACCAGCCCAGCCAGGAGACTGAACTCAAGCAGCGCGGAACCTTCTTCGCGGCGCAAAGCTCTCATTGCACCAGTGTTCCTCTCGGCCGAAACGGGTTACCACCTGGCAGCACGGAGTAGTTGGCTTTCCAATAAACATTGGACGCGTAAATGTACGTGTTGTCAGTGACTATCCCGCAGTAGTTCGGGCAATTCCAGTTCAGCGATTGGCCGATCCCGATACCGGTATTCTTCATGTACCAGATGCCGTCCCCGATTATGGTTCCATATTGAATACCGAAGTCTCGCGGAAGGACCGGGTTGACGGGCACCCAGTTTCGATCCCCGAAGACAAGGATGCCCGGTATTCCTCCATCAGCATTGGTCGTCGGTGCTGTAAGCGTGATGTTGGCTGGCTGTGAGGTGAGGCTGTTGTTCGTAATCAAGACGGTACCGTATCCGTATCCACCTCCCTTGGTGAAAAAGAGCGTTACACCGCCCGAGCTGGTGACTGTCGCCCCCTGCCAGTTGATGCCGCCGGTGATGATATACAAGCCCGGACTGAAGGTAACCGTGGCGCTCAAAGCAACCGATGTGATGGTTATGCCTCCGCAATAGGTGCCGGGATACAGAGTCACAGGCAAGATGGGCAACGTAATCACGGTAGTAGATGTATGTCCGGGGCTGCATGATGTAAAAGCAGGAGAGGGAATCCATCCGAGCGGGTCTGCCAGCGCGGGAACGTTATAGTAGGGCGGCAGAATAGCTCCTGACGTGTTCGAGTTCCCTGGCGGGCCGGCCACGCGAATGGATCGAGCACGTGTGGTGGCGAAATAATCGTTATACACCGTTGCATTTATATAGATCGGGCAGGTGGCGTAGGTGCCGGTGCTGGCAGCGTTGTAGGTGTAAATAGGCGAGTAGTAGCTCCCCATGAAGTACGCGCAGGGGGCAGCATAGGCGACCGCTTGCGCCGACACCGTCGTTGGGCCGGGGCTGAGGATCCCGGCAAAGGCGAAGGTTGCCGGCTGGCTAACCGTTGTCTGAACCGCGGAGTAGTCATTGGCCCAGTACCCTGCCGGCGCATTTGAAGTTGTCACCGTTACATTGTTGACGCCTTGCGTAAATCCGTTTCGGGTCGCATCTGCGGCGGCCGCCGTCTTTACCGCTGTTGTCAACGCCGGGGTCCCGGCCGTGGTGTAGGTGCGTTCAAACTCCTGCATGCCGCCCAACGCAGCCGCATCTGCCGCATTCTGCATCTGCAATCGTTTCAGCTCAAGCATTCCTATATCAAGGGCAAGCGCGCAGCAGCCGAGAAGAATCGTCAACATCAAGACGAAATTTACGATCACTTGCTCAGCCTCACCGGTCGGTTGCACGCCCAAGCCAGCCAAGCTAAGGGGATCGGCCTGCGCGAGCTTAGCAGAAAGTTAGCAGTGGCGCGTCAATCTGGTAAGAGCACGAAAGTACTTTGAGCGGCCGGTTGCAACCCCGGTCTGCCTTGTGTGCTCGCCACCAAAGAACTGCGCCTGCCGGCGGGGTCCTTGCTGTGCGCTTCGAGTTCGCGAGGCCGCACGCTCCAGGCGCTGTTGTGCCCGTTTTGGCCCACCTGGCGCGATGCGTCCCTCGCTGCGCGAAAGTTGCCGTCCCGCCACCCCGCTGCTACCCTTGGAATTCGAGCAGAATACGCGCATAAGAAGACCCATGAGCACAGAAAAACAAAAGTACACCCGCAATAGCCCCTACTACTCCCGCATGCTGGTCAACATGCTGATGACTGACCAGGACTCCGAGAAGGAGACTCGCCACATCGAACTGGATCTGGAGCCGGGCATGACCTACACGCCTGGTGATGCTGTCGGCATTCTGCCTGACAACCCCGCCGTAGAGGTAGCCGCAATCCTGGCCGCGCTGCACATGCGGGGCGATGAGCGCGTGCTCGATCACTATAAGGTTGAGATCTCGCTCGAGGAAGCGTTACGAACACGCCTCCACATCGGCAAGCTCACTCGGGCCTCTTTGAATCAGTACGCCAAGCTGCATCCGCACGACGAGCTCAGGACGATGGCACTGCCCGAGAATCGCTCCAAGGCCGAGGAGTGGGTCTGGGGTCGTGAGTTTATTGACCTCATCACGGAGTTCCCCAACGGCATCACCGATCCGCAACAGCTCTTCACGGTCCTGGCAAGGCTAACCCCGCGCATGTACTCCATCGCGTCTTCGCAGGCGCTGGTCGAGGATGCAGTCCACACCATCGTGCGCGTTGTTCGATACACCAGTCACAAGCGTCAGCGCAACGGCGTCTGCTCCAGCTACCTTGGCGACCGCACGCCGGTCGGTTCAACGCTGCCTATCTTTCTGCATGCCAACAATAACTTCCGCCTTCCGGAAGACCCGGCGACGCCTGTGATCATGGTCGGACCGGGTACCGGTATCGCGCCCTTTCGGGCTTTCCTGCAGCACCGCAAGGCGCATGGGCACACCGGGCGAAACTGGCTCTTCTTCGGCGAACAGCGTCGCGCCTCTGACTTTCTCTATCGAGAAGACCTGGAAGGCATGCACCGTGACGGCTTGCTTAGCCGGCTAGACCTGGCTTTCTCGCGCGACCAGTCGCACAAGATCTACGTGCAGGATCGCATGCAGGAAAACGCCGCCGAGCTGTACGAATGGCTCGAGCGCGGCGCCTACTTCTACGTCTGCGGCGATGCAACGCGCATGGCCAAGGATGTTGATACCGCGCTCTCAGACGCTGTTGCCAAGGGCCGCCACTGCGCACCTGAAGATGCAGCCGAGTACATTGCGACCATGAAAAAAGAGAAGCGCTATCAGCTGGACGTCTACTAACGCTTCCCTCGGTTGTGCCGGTTTACCTGGCCCGGGCGGCTGCCTTCAGCCTCGTCTTGCAACTCGTTCGCGGATCATGCGACTGCAGCGTACAGAGGAAACCTGGACAAACCTGGCCGCACGGCGCTGTAGTCAAGCCTCGCGCGTCCACTTCAACGATACAGGTGCGGTCGTGGCGCTCCTCCACGCCTCGAGTGGAAACGCAGCCTACTCACCTTTTTCATTGAAATGCCCTTCCGACGTCAGGAGTGTGCGGGGACAGGAAAGTGTTCCAGATTCGACACCCGCCTAGCTCGAACGATGATCGCACTGCACACCAGAGCTGATTTTCTTTGGAGGTCAAACCATGCGCATACGTGCAATATCGTCTCTTGCCTCGGTCGGCGCGCTGATGCTTCTCACAGAGACGCGCCTGTTTTCGCACAAACTATCACCGGCGCAGTGGCGTTTGTCTACGCTGACGATCTGTCCTGGCAGGTAAACAAGCACCTGTTTAACGGCGGCACCGAGATCGTGCGCTACCAGCAGAACAACTAGTATCCAGGCAACGACGGCGCCAACGAACACCTTCACCTTTAACGGCGTTTTCACGAGCGACCCAAGCGTAAAAGCACCTGGCTTTGCTGCGGCCGACTGGGCGCTTGATCGCGCGAGCGCCTCCGGTGTCGGTGCCGTGACTGGCTTCACCGGGCAGCGGCAGTATCGGTCAGCCTTTTACGCGCAAGACGACTGGAAGTTTATGCCGAAGCTGACCTTAAAGCTCGGCATACGTTACGAGTACTTCCAGCCAATCTTCGAGGTAAATAACAAGACCGGCAACTATAACCCGGACACCCAGCCCTTTGAGTATGCAGGCGGTGTGCCTGCCGGCGCGGCCGCCGGTTCAACCGTTTGTGCGAACCAGTCCTGCATCAACCCGTACTACAACAACTTCATGCCACGCGTCGGCTTCGCCTACCAGGTGAATCCCAAGATGGTAGTTCGTGGCGGATTCGCCATCACCAAGGCGATGGAGGGCACCGGCGCCAACCTCCGCCTCAGCTACAACGCTCCGTTTGCCAACTCGCTTGAGGCAGCCGGCACCAGTCCTTCCACCACGACCGGCGGGCTCTTTCTCCAGGAGAAGAATGGATTCACCGCTCCCAATGGCGCGGCGGATGTCGGTGGCTTTCCGCGTATCGAAGATCCGAACGTCAAGCCGCAGCAGACCAATGAATACAGCCTGACCACCGAGTACCAACTCAACAACTACAGCTCGGTCAAGGTAAGCTATGTCGGCGAGTTAAGCGATCACCTCATCCAGGCGCGCCGCCCTAACCAGTTGCCTCGTCCCTGCATCATCAATACCGTCGTGACTGATCCCAATGCTGACCCGACCGGTGCGCGGCGGTTGACCCGGCTCCGTTCCTTAACCTTGTTGGTGAGAACGGGTTTGTCTTCCAGACCATCTCAGAGGGTGCGGCGAACTACAACGGCCTGCAGGCACAGTACCGCCAACGGAGCTACAAGGGCCTCCGACTTCACAGTCAACTATGCCTATGAGCATGCTTCAGCAAATCTACCAGCTTTTTTGGAGTAGCGGGTACGAACGCCCAGGGCCCATACGCGCAGAACATGTATGACAACCATGCCGAGTGGGGGCCGACTGCCTCCGATGTTCGCCACAGCGTAAACGGCACCATCGTCTACGCGCTGCCATTCGGCATCGGCAGGTCGTACGCTACCCACGTCAACCACTTTGTCGATGAGGCCATCGGGTGACGGAAGGCTTCGCTTACCGCGATTGCCTACACGGGGCTGCCGGTCACGATCAGCGCGAACCATGTGGCCCTGGTCAACAACCAGTGCTGTTCCTCGCGTCCTAACCAGATCAGCACCGTTCACGTGAAGAGCCACACACTCAATAACTGGTTTGGCGGTATCGGTAGCGACGCCAAAGATGCCGACCCGGCGGTAGGTACCTTTGGCAACGCGCGGCCTGGCTCTGAGCGTGCACCTGGCTACCAGCAGTACGACATGTCCCTCGTTAAAGACTTCACCATCTTCCGCGAGAACCGGTTGGGGCTCCGCGTGAATGCCCTCAATGCTTTGAACGTCACCAGCCTTGGCAATCCAAATGGCAACTTCGATTCAGGCACATCCTTTGGCCAGATCACGAATGTGAAGTCACCACCCCGGCAGCTGACGCTTTCGGCGAAATACCAGTTCTAAGCTGCACACCCTGTCTCGTTTGTGAGTTCTTTGTCACCGCAGCGGTCGCAGACTGCTCTCGTCATTGCCGGGCGCTTTCAAGATATAAGAGAGTGCATGATGGCTCCGCCCTCCTCCACTCGTCAGCGAACTTCGACTGCGGCACCCGCCGCGGCACTGCTTACGCTCGCACGCGCCGCTGAGCCCCTGCTTCTCTCACGCCTGCAGCAGTTGGTCAGGCAGGAGTCTCCCTCCGAGAACAAGGCCGCAGTCAACGGCGCCGGCGACCTCGTCGCACGCTGGGCACTTGCCATGGGCGGCAGGCTGCGGCGCTACCCGCACAAGCAGCACGGCGACTCACTGCTCATCCGCTTTGCTCCGGCAGACGCTGCTGCCAGGCGGCTCTCCCCGGTCTTGCTGCTGGGTCATCTTGATACCGTCTGGCCCGTTGGTACGCTCGCGCGCATGCCATGGCGCGTGACCCGCGATCGTATTGCAGGGCCCGGCGTATTTGATATGAAGGCAGGTGTCTGCATGGCGCTCGCCGCTCTCGGGCTGCTGCAGTCCGAGAGCGCCCTCACGCAGCCGGTCTGGCTGCTGCTCCACGGCGATGAAGAGATCGGCAGCCCCGCCTCGCGATCTGTAACAGAAGCTGTGGCGAGTAAATCTCGCGCCGTCTTTGTGCTGGAGCCGGCGCAGGGTCCAGGCGGCGCCTACAAGACAGCACGTAAAGGGGTAGGCCACTACCGGCTGCTTGTCCAGGGCGTGCCAGCACACAGCGGCGTCGACTTCGAGCGCGGACACAGCGCTGTGCTGGAATTGGCGCGCCAGTTGATCCAGCTCGCGGGCTTCACGGATCCATCGCGTGGCATCACCGTCAATCCGGGCGTGATCAGCGGCGGCACGCTGTCAAACGTTATTGCGGGCGAAGCCTGGGCCGAGATCGACGTACGCGTTGCGCATGCCGCGGACGCGGCACGGATCGACCGGCAGTTCCGGCGTCTCCGAGCGTTTGACAAGGCATGTAGCCTCACGATCACCGGCGGCCTTAATCGACCGCCCATGGTACGCTCGCCGGCGACAGCCGCGCTGTTTCTCCAGGCGCGCGCGCTTGCACTCGATCTCGGTCTCAACCTTGAAGAGGCAGCTACCGGCGGCGGCTCGGACGGCAACTTCACCGCGGCGCTCGGTCTCCCTACGCTAGACGGCATGGGCGCGGTCGGCGGGGGCGCCCACGCGCTGGACGAGCATGTGCTGCGCGCGCACCTTGCGCCCCGCATCGCGCTGCTGGCCGCGATGCTGCGACAGTTGTAAAACCCAGGTGCTCACGCGTCGGTTCGCGAAGGATACGCGTCCGCAGCTCCGTGTTGCATCTCGCGTCACCGCAAGGCTCCTCACCCTGGCAGCTTGCAGGGGTCGCGAAAGCAAGCCAATCTACTGCACGCACCAGCGTGGCTGAGACGGAGTTTCTTGCCCGACCGGGGAGTACGCAGCATAACTGAGGTACGCTGCATAACTATGGCTGGCGCAAAAGACTGCGCAGGGAGTGGCATGGCACACTTCCCCACCGCGACTGTGGGGCAGCCATGCGCCGCTGCCTCCCTGCCTCGATGCGGCCGTGATCTGCCTCTGGTACTCGCAGCTCTCATTGATCGCCGAGCGCGACGCTCTGCTCCGGCGAAACTTTACGCCAGCCTACAATGGTCAGGATGGCGCAGGTCACCCATTCCGTTTGCTCGCTCGACTGCCCGGACTCCTGCGGCGTGCTCGTGACCGTAGACGAGTCGGGCCGTGCCACCCGCATGCAGGGCGACCCTGCGCACCCGGTCACTCGCGGCTTTCTCTGCGGCAAGGTAGCCAAGTACCTCGACAGGGTCTACGCGCCAGACCGGCTCCTCTACCCTATGCGTCGCCGAGCAGGCGTGCCCAAGGGTACGATCGCGCGCGGCGAAGAGCATTCTGTCTTTGAACGCATCTCCTGGGAGCAGGCGCTTGACGAGATCGCCTCGCGCCTGGCTTCGATCAGCGCCGAGCATGGACCCGAGGCCATCCTGCCCTACTCCTATGCAGGCACCATCGGCACGCTTGGATATGGCTCCATGGACCGCCGCTTTTTCCATCGGCTGGGCGCCTCGCAGCTCGACCGCACCATCTGCGCGAGCGCTGGCGGCGAGGCGCTCCTCTCGGTCTATGGCAAAAAGCTGGGCACCGACACCGAACACTTCCGCCATGCGCGCTTGATCCTGGCCTGGGGCGCGAACATCCACGGTAACAACGTTCACCTGTGGCCGATGATTGAAGAGGCTCGCCGCAACGGCGCGCGGCTGGTGGTCATCGATCCCTACCGGACGCGCACCGCGGCGCTCGCTGATCAGCATCTTGCGATTCACCCCGGCACCGACGCCGCACTCGCGCTCGGGCTCATGCATGTCATCCTGCGCGACGGGCTTGAAGATCAGGCCTACATCGCAGCGCACACCCACGGGATCGCCCAGCTGCGCACCCGCGCGTCCGAGTACACGCCGGATCGCGTCGCGCACTGGACCGGCATCCCGACCGCAACGATCGAGACGCTGGCCCGCGCCTATGCCACCACATGCCCGTCGGTGATCCGGATGAACTACGGCGTGCAGCGCTCCGAAAATGGAGGCGCCTCGGCACGCGCGATTGCCATGCTGCCGGCATTGACCGGTGCCTGGCAGCACCTCGGCGGCGGACTCCAGCTCTCCACCTCGGGCGCCTTTGCCTGGGACAAGCAGGCGCTCGAACGTCCGGACCTTATGCAGGCAAGCCCGCTTGGGCGCACCGCCCGCATCGTCAACATGAGCCTGCTGGGCGAGGCGCTCGCTGCGGAAGATGCCTGCCTCGATGGTCCTCCGATCAAGGCGCTGTTTGTCTACAACTCAAACCCGGCAGTCATTGCCCCGGACCAGTCCAGCGTACTCGCCGGCTTGCGCCGCCACGACCTGTTTACGGTCGTGCATGATCTGTTCTTCACTGACACGGCCGACTACGCGGACATCGTGCTGCCCGCCACTACCTTTCTTGAACACAGGGATGTGCAGGGCGCCTACGGCCACTATTATGTGCAGCTATCCCAAGCAGCGATTGCGCCCGTCGGTGAAGCCTGGTCCAACGTCAGGCTGTTCTCAGCGCTGGCCACCCGTTGCGGCTTTGTTGAGCCTTGCTTCCTGGACGGTGAGGATGCCCTGATCGTCCAGGCCTTGCGCGCTGGCAGCGCCGAGCAGCCGCCGCTGATGCGGGGCATCACCGCCGAGACGCTCCATGCAGCAGGAGGCCACCAGCGGCTCGTGTTCGCGAGCGAGGCTGCCGGCGTGCCCTTCCAGCCATTTACTGACGGCGAGTTCCCCACGCCCTCTGGCAAGATCGAGTTCTACTCTGACAGTTTTGCCGCGCGTGGACTCGATCCGCTGCCGGGATTCCTCGCACCGCAGGAGTCGCGCCAGTCCGCCACAGCGCGGGCTTACCCGTTGGAGTTTCTGCCACGCAAGGCGGATAACTTCATGAACTCCACCTTCGCCAATCACCCCGGGCATCAGCGCATGGAACCCTCGGTGAATTACCTGGAGATCCACGCAGAAGATGCGGACACACGCGGCATCAGCAGTGGAGATGAGGTGATCCTCGAGAACGATCGTGGGCGCATCACTCTGGCTGCGCTGGTCAGCGATCGGGTGCAGCCGGGCGTGGTGGCGGCGAGGATGCAATGGAATAAGCTTTCGCCCCTGGGCGATGGCGTGAACAAGCTCACCTCGCAGCGGCTCACAGACTTTGGCGGGGGCCCCACCTTCTACTCAACCCTGGTTGAGGTGCGGCGCGCATCGATGCCAAAGCTCGATGCCAGGGCTCGATAGCTCCGCTTCTTCAGGAGCGTCCTGCTCCATCTCCGGGGCCGGCTCACCATCACTCCCTGGCAAGCGTCGAAGCAGCAGCGCCACAAAGCCAAGGCCGGCTTGGATGCAGACTTTCTGAAGGAAGTGAGCCCGGGTTTGACGTTTGTCGCCCTGGCACACTTATAATTCCTGTAGGCCACCGGGAATGCCCCCGTGTCTTTTTCTGCCGGGCGCGCCCGACGTATTGGTGCCGTCGCAGAGAACCCGCTCGAAGCATGTGGGCGATTATCTTCAGCAACTCCCGAAGGAGCTCCTCATTTTCATGAACCGTGTATCATCGCGCTCGCTCTCCCTCGCCTGCCTGCTCGCCATGGGCACAACGCTCGCCGGCTCCAGCGCCCTGGCCCAGTCCGCCTCTGCCGCGGTGCCCAACGCGCCCTCTGCCGGCGGAGCCGCCGCAACCGCGCCTGCGGGTCCCAGCAAGGTTGCCATTATCCAGTTCCAGCCCGTGGTCGCACAGACCAACGAGGGTCAGCGTAACTTTGCCGAGATCCGCAAGAAGTACGAGCCCAAGCAGGCGCAGATCAAGACGCAGGCTGACGAGATCGAAGCCCTGAAGAAGCAGCTGCAGACCAGCGGCGCAACCCTGAGCGACACCGAACGCGCCAACCGCACCAAGTCTATCGACGACAAGGAAAAGGCCCTGCAGCGTACCGGCGAGGACGCCCAGAACGACTTCCAGCAGGAGATCCAGCAGACCTACGCGACTCTCGCGGAGAAGGTCTTCGGCACCGTGCAGAGCTATGCTTCGCAGAACGGCTATACGCTGGTCGTGGATGCGTCGCAGCAGCAGAGCCCTGTGCTCTGGGCGAACCCCGGGACCGACATCAGTGCCGCCGTCGTTGCAGCCTACAACGTCAAGTCGGGAGTACCGGCCCCGCCTGCCGGCGCCAGCACGCCTTCTGCCCCCTCCGCCGCGCCCAGGCCGCGCGCAACTACCCCGGCCACCCACTAGTTTCTGGCTTGCACGCTCCATGCAAAACGGCTCCGGTTTCTATCCCGGAGCCGTTTGCTGTTACCAATGGCGCTGAAGCGCCCGCGTCAAGCTGCCTTTGGTGTCTTCTTTGCAGAGCGCGTGTGGAAATAAATGTGGATATAAAGGCAGGGCTCGCACAAAGATGCGGGCAAAACGATAGTTTCCAGGAATCGGTCGGCCACACTTTTGCTTGCAAGTCGTTCATTTCAGGTGCTTGAGAAAACCGCCGGTTGACTTCCCGAGTGGGACTCAGGAACGGAAAGCGGGCGATGAAGAAATCCGAGCTTTCCACAAAGCTTGTGAATGCCAGGTAACAGTACCCTGGACGTTTTTTCTGCTAGGACGCACAACCTGAGCTCAGCGTGAGCTATCATCACCCAGTTTGAGCACCGCCAGGAAGGCCTCCTGCGGTATGTCCACCTTGCCGATGCGCTTCATGCGCTTCTTGCCTTCCTTCTGCTTATCGAGCAGCTTGCGCTTCCGCGATATGTCCCCGCCATAGCATTTTGCAATCACATTCTTCTTGATCGCCGAAACGGTTTCGCGCGCAACGATCTTCGCG
Source organism: Candidatus Babeliales bacterium (assembly GCA_964658255.1). Classification (GTDB taxonomy): domain Bacteria; phylum Acidobacteriota; class Terriglobia; order Terriglobales; family Acidobacteriaceae; genus EB88. Next base: position 3,806 of record CAZZYO010000079.1, on the reverse strand, counting down.
CCGATGGCCGCCTGGATCGCCACATCGAACATCTGCCGTGGGATCAACTCGCGCATCTTTGCGACCAGTGCTTTCCCGCGGTCGTAGGCAAAGTCGCGATGCACGATGATCGAGAGCGCATCCACCTGCTCACCAGAGACAAGGATGTCCAGCTTCGACATCGGCGACTCCCACATGCCGGAGAGCACGTAGTCAAGCGACGCGTAGCCACGTGAGACGCTCTTCAGACGATCGTAGAAATCGAGCACGATTTCGTTCAGCGGCAGCTCATAGGTCAGCTTCACGCGCGTCGAGGAGACGTACTCGAAGTTCTGCTGACGTCCGCGCTTTTCCTCGACCAGCTTGAGGATGCCGCCGACATACTCCTCGTTGGTGAGGATGGTCGCGGTGATAACCGGCTCTTCGATCGAGTCGATCTCGCTCGGATCTGGCCAGCGGGAGGGGTTGTCCACCTCGATCACGCTGCCGTCGGTGCGGGTGATCTTGTAACGGACGCCGGGCGCAGTCGTGATCAGGTCCAGATCAAACTCGCGCTCGAGGCGCTCCTGGATGATCTCCATGTGCAGCAGGCCAAGGAAACCGCAGCGGAAGCCAAAGCCGAGCGCGGCCGAACTCTCGGGCTCGAAGAAGAACGAGCTGTCGTTCAGCCGGAGCTTTTCAAGCGCATCGCGCAGCATGGTGTGCTCGTGCGAGTCGACTGTGTACAGCCCGGCAAAGACCATCGACTTGATGTCTTCAAAGCCGGGCAGCGCCTCGGGTGCAGGACGCGCATCTTCGGTGATGGTGTCGCCGATCTTGGTGTCAGCCACGTTCTTGATCGTCGCAACAAAGAACCCGACCTCGCCCGCGGAAAGCTCGGCGATCTCGATCGGCTTGGGCGTCAGGACACCCAGCGACTCAACGTCGAAGGTCTTGCCGTTCGACATGAGGCGAATCTTCATGCCCTTGCGCAGGCGTCCATGGATGATCCGCGCCAGCACAATCACGCCGCGGTAGGCGTCAAACCATGAGTCGAAGATCAAGGCCTGCAGCGGCGCGTCTATGTCACCTACCGGATGCGGCAGTCGCGTGACCACCGCCTCCAGAATCTCGGGCACACCCAGCCCCGTCTTTGCGCTGCAGGGAATCGCATCGGTCGCGTCAAGACCGACCGTCTGCTCGATCATCTCCTGGGTGCGAACAATGTCGGCCGACGGCAGATCAATCTTGTTGATGACAGGAATGATCTCAAGCCCATTCGAAATCGCGAGGTAGGCGTTGGCAAGCGTCTGCGCTTCGACACCCTGCGAGGCATCCACCACGAGCAGTGCGCCTTCGCACGACGCGAGCGAGCGGGAGACCTCGTACGAAAAATCCACGTGTCCGGGCGTGTCAATCAGGTTCAACTGGTAGGTCAGCCCATCCTTCGCCGGGTACATCATGCGAACGGAATGAGCCTTGATGGTGATGCCGCGCTCGCGCTCCAGGTCCATTGCATCAAGGACCTGCGCCTGCATCTCGCGCGCGGTCAGCGAGCCGGTTAGTTCCAGCAGCCGGTCAGAGAGCGTGGACTTGCCGTGATCGATGTGCGCGATGATCGCGAAATTGCGGATGAGCTTGGAATCCATGAGGAGGGGTTACAAGACCCAGTTTACCATCGCCACTTCAGTCGCTGAGCGTGGAAGCCCCGCACTGCGTCTATGAGGCAGTTCCATGGTGAAGGAGTATATGCAAACAAAAGTGGCTCATTGGCTGCAAAATGCGCTGGCATTCGCAGGCGTATTCGCGCTCGGCTATGCGCTCGGCAGCGGCAGGACGGTCAGGGCTGCTGATGCCGAGAACTTCGCGTTCCAGCTCGCTGGGGTAAACCAGGACAGTGCCCTGCTCGTGTACCAGCCGTCCACCCGGACCGTCTATGTCTATCGAGGAGCGACGACGGGCAGCTCCAACCTGCAGTGCAGCACCAAGTTCATGCTCGGCGCGCCGGGGGGCGCCATCCAGCGCGTCAACTGCGACGTGCCCAGCCTTCGCTAAGGCGCATCGCGCATGGCCGCCGCCATACACTACTCTAAAGACGCATGCTTTTGTTTAGAGCTCTTACCGCGTTGCTGGTCTCGGCTAGCCTGGCTGCCACAACTCTTGAGCCCGCGACTGCGGCCACAACGGCGGCAGTGCCGTCGCCCAGCCTCTCGCCTGCCGCACTCCCGCAGGCCATGCCTGTGCCGCAAGCCACCAATGCGCGCGACCAGCAGCTGATTGCCAACGTTGAAAAGGCATACGCTGACGGGCTGACCAACTACCAGGCCGGCCACGCTCAAGCCGCACGCTCCAACTTCGACTACGCTGTCGACCTGCTTCTCTCTAGTGGGATTGACCTGAAAGCCGACGAGGCGCTGAGCGCAGAGCTCGACCGGGTCGTTGACTCGATTAACACGCTTGAAGTCGATGCACTACGCCAGGCCACAACGCAGAGTGGCGCAGAGCCCGCCTCCCCGGTTGACATTGCCAATGATGTCACCTTCCCTGTCGATCCAACTATTAAGGCGCAAGCGATCGAAGAGCTGCGCACCACGCAGTCGGATCTGCCGCTGGTAATGAACGACTACGTGGCAAGCTTTATCAATTTCTTCTCCAAGACCGGACGCGGACACAACACGCTTGTCGCCTCGCTCGAACGCGCAGGCAAGTACAAGGCGATGATCCAGAAGGTGCTGAAGGAAGAAGGCGTACCGCAGGATCTAATCTACCTCGCTGTGGCAGAGTCCGGCTTTCGCCCACGCGCGCTTAACCCGAGTTCCGGCGCAGGCGGCATGTGGCAGTTTATGCCCTTTGGTACCTATGGTCTCGCGAAGACAGGCTGGTACGATGAGCGCTTCGACCCCGAAAAAGCCACGCGTGCCTATGCGCGCGACATCAAGAAAACTCACGACCAGCTGGGCGACTGGTACCTCACCATGGCTGCCTACAACTGGGGCACCGGCAACGTGCAGCGCGCCGTGCAGCGCACCGGCTATGTCGACTTCTGGGAGCTCTACCGGCGCAACAACCTTCCTGAGCAGACGAAAAACTACGTGCCCATCATTCTCGCTGTCACCATCATGGCCAAGAACCCCAAGCAGTATGGCCTGGAGGGCGTGGTGCCGGATACGGCCGTACTGCCTGACGATGTGACAACCAGTTATGCAATTGACCTCCACCTGGTTGCAGATGTCACCGGGGCGAGTCTTGAAACGATTGACGATCTCAACCCGAGCCTCTTGCGCGGGCGCACTCCTCCCGACGAGCCTTACGTGCTGCACCTGCCAGCTGGAACAAAAGATCTGTACGCCCAGCGAGTCGCGGAGATCCCGGAAGACAAACGCACCAGCTGGCGCTACCACCGCCTGGCAAGTGGCGAAACGCTTGACGATGTCGCGCGAACATTCCACACCACTGCGTCTGAAATCGCCTTTGTCAATCAACTCACAGAGGGCGCGAGCCTTGGCTCGACCGAAGCAGTCATTGTGCCCGTGGCTCCCACGCGCGGGGTAAGCGGCGGACACACGAGCGTGTACAAGGTGCGCCGCGGCGATACGCTGGTCACCATTGCGGACCAGTTCGGCGTTACGGTGCAGCAATTACAACAGTGGAACCACATCACTGCGCGCTCGGTCACCAGTGGCCGCAGAGTGTACGTTGCCGAGCCTGCGCGCATCACGCACGCCGAACGCGGACATGCTGGGAGGCGCGCAGCGCAAAGCGCGCCGCATGCATCCCATCGCGCTGAGAAGAGCACTGCGCATAAGCCAAGCACGCATTCAGCACCGGCAAAGCGAAAATCGAGACGA
>CAZZYO010000078.1:0-17645 GCA_964658255.1 Candidatus Babeliales bacterium | reverse complement strand
CCTGTCATGGGCACACAGAATGGAAGCGGCTCCCTTGCCGGAAACTGGTTTCCCAATCGTGTGGGAAAAGGAACCTTATCGCATCCTTCCATCAATGAATGGTTTGACGTGTCAGCCTTCGAGACCCCCACGCCTTACACATTCGGCGATTCAGGGCGGAATGTTCTACGTGGTCCGAGCTGGCGCAGTCTTGATGCAAATCTAGGCAAAACGTTCTCCGTCGGCGCACTCGGCGAAGGTGGAGGCCTCGAATTTAGGGTGGATGCCTTCGATCTGCCCAATCATCCAAACTTTGGACAACCAAATCCTGACATTGGAACGTCTGGAGCAGGCATCATTTCGACTGCGAACACCAGTCGCAATCTTCAGCTAACCGCCCGGCTGCATTTTTGATACGGCTGCAGGAAGTCCACCTAGGTCAACTTCCTTGCCAGCTCCGTACTACGGTGCCGAACACGCCGAGACACATACCTAATTGCTCTGAAGGACGTCACATGCAAAGAATGACTCTTGCTCTTATCGGTGTTGCTTTTGCAACGCTTGTTGCAACCTCACACGCAGCTGAGCCACTTCCAGGCAAGGGCCTTGCACAACACCCTTTTCTCTACTGCGGTGAATGGAACTTTATTAATCCTGAGCAGAGCATGTATCTTGTGCGAAACGGGGCGGTTGAGTGGTCCTATTCCATCCCATTGAACGTCACCGTAGGCGGCAAGCCGGACAAAGAGGAGTACAGTGATTGCACTCGGCTTTCGAATGGAAACATTGTGTTCAGCCGGCGCTTCGGTGCTGGAGAAGTGACTCCTGACAAGCGACTCATCTGGAGCTACGATGCTCCGGTGGGAACTGAGGTTCACTCCGTACAACCAATCGGAAAGCACCGCGTGCTCCTCATGCAAAATGGCAATCCTGCCAAGCTACTTCTGATCGACACCAGGAATGGCAAGACAGTAAAACAGCTGATTCTTCCAACTGGCGGAACAGCGATTCATGGTCAGTTCCGTCGGGTCCGGATGACGAAGGCTGGAACCTATCTGGCCGCACAGATGGATCTTAAGGAAGTCGTAGAATACAGTTCCTCTGGCAAGAGAATCTGGTCTGTGGCGGCCCCCCATGTCTGGTCTGCAATTCGGCTTGACAATGGCAATACGCTCGTCAGCGGAGATCAGGCAGGCTTTGTACGTGAGGTCAATCCAAAAGGTGAGATTGTCTGGGAGGTAACTAAAGACGAGTTGCCGGGATTTCCCCTGGCGGATGTACAGGATATTGAACGTCTCCACAACGGAAACACCATAATTTGCAACTGGATTGCGGGCGACAAAAACACGGATGACTGGTCGAAGAGCGTTCAGGTTCTGGAGGTCACCCGCGACAAGAAAGTCGTCTGGGCGCTTAAGCAGTGGAAGGACCCGAATCTTGGTCCGGCCTCCTCGATTCAGTTGCTTGATGACCCAGGAGTTCCAGAACACGGAGGTCTGCAAAAGTGACCGTCGCCTATCACATGTATGCCCTACCGTAAGGAGCACAATGAAGACTGCGAGTTGCGTGAACGCAAAGCCTTTGTGTTTGTTGTGGTGCGGGCTGATTGTTGTTCTTCTCATAAGTGCCTCGCACCCGTGCTTGTCCCAGGGCAATGATTCACATTCTGAAGAGATTCGACAACATCTGCTCAAGGCGCAGGGTGCTTTAAGCGTCAACTCCCCCGACGTTGCCCAAGAGGAGTTTGAAGCGATCCTCGCGATCGACCAGAAGAATGCTACTGCTCTCGCCAATCTTGGCGCGCTCGCGTTCGTCCGAGGAGATTACAGCGTGGCGGCACAACACCTGCGGCAAGCATTGCAAAGTGAGCCAACGCTCAGTAAGGCGCGAGCGCTGCTGGCGCTATCGGAGAAACGGATGGGCGATCCCTCGGCACAGGAGCTGCTGGAGAAGTCATTTCAAGAGGTGCAGGATAGTAAGATCCGCGTGCAGGTAGGAATGGACCTGGCTGATGCGTACTATCAAAGCGGTAATCTGGAGCGTGCGTCCGAGACTGTAGGAAACCTATTGCAGTTCAGTGCCGACGATCCCGATGTACTTTATATGGCGCAGCGTGTCTACCAAGAAATGGCTGAGGGTGCCCTCAACAAGCTGACGGTTCTAGCTCCAAAATCAGCTCGGATGCAGCAGGTCATTGCGGAGCATCTTGTCAACGCGGGAAACACGTCCGATGCAATTAAGCACTATCGTATGGCGCTACAGCTTAATCCGAACCTGCCGGGAGTACGTTACGAGATTGGGGAATGCATAATGCAGCTGTCGACGGAGGAGACATCTCTGGCCGAAGCGGAATCAGAGTTTGCGCGAGCGATTGCGAAGGAAGGAGATAGTGCAGCGGTGGAGGTGCGACTTGGCATGATCGCGGTTCTCCGTTCACAGCCGGATCGAGCTTACGAACATTATGAGCGTGCCTACACTCTCAATAGCAACAATGCGGATGCGGAACTTGGGTTGGCACAGGTTCTACTCGATCGCAACCAATCCAGCGAAGCGATACGTTACCTTGAGAAGGTGGTGAATGCCGATCCTATGAACACCCAGGCTCGTTATCGCCTCGCCATGGCATGCAAGCGGGCAGGTCTCAGCGACGAGTCAACTCAGGAAATGAAGCTGTTTCGTGAATCAAAAGCCCTGAAGGATCAGATCGAGAATGTATATGCGCAGATGAATCGACCGCAAAGGTTGCGCTCAATACCGTGATCGAAGCAGGAATTTTGGATAGAAGGATTTGAATAAACCGTTATAAGTTGCCAGATGATGAGAATTCTGCCAAAAAGGCAGCGTCTACAACGCCAGCTCTTCATGTCGGAGCAGTTCTGCAACCCGGTAGTGGATCTCGTCGCGTATCGCGCGAACCTCCTCGATGCTCCTGCCCATGGGGTGAGGAAGGGGGCCAGGTCATCGCGCGGCAGACCCGGAATGAAGGGGCATTCGTCTCCGCACCCATCGTGATAAACCTATCCGCCCGTTCCGCAAACTGGGGGGTAAGCTGCTGAGGTTTGACCCCGGCAAGGTCGATGCCAATCTCCCTCATTACATCAGCAACGACGGGATGGACCTGTGTGCCCGGCTGAGTTCCAGCCGAGACGGAGCGGGCCCTTTTCGGATCGGCAAGCCGATAGAAAAATGCAGCCGACATCTGCGATCGGCCCGCGTTGTGGATGCAAGCGAAGAGAAAGGTCTGCACCGTGCGTTCCCCTCAGGCTGTGGCGCAAGCACAAACCGCCGTCGCTTCTTGGTTCGTTTGATCGTTGCAGCAAACCGGGGCGCAGCACAAAGTCGGTGGCTCTGCCTTCTCCGGCAGGTTGTCCTTTAGCACCACGAACACCTCCCACTCGTTGCCATCAGGGTCCAGAACCCATGTCTTGTTCTGCGTGGCAAAGCAGCAATCAGTCTGCATCTCGTCGCGGGTGATAAGGCCGCGCTGATGCCATTGCTCGCGGATAGCGAAAACATCTTCGGTGGAAGCGACCTGGATGCCGAGGTGCGAAAGTGCGCCGGTCTCGTTGAAAGGGTGCTCGTTGAGAGAAAAGTTGAGCGGCGGGTTGGCAACGTCGAACTTGGCATAACCGGTTCTGACCTTGGCCGGCTCAAGGTCGAACAGATTTCGGTAGAACTCGATGCTCTTGGCTAGATCGCGGACGTTGATTGCTACGTGGACTCTTAGGGCGTGCACAGTCATGTTGGCCGCCTCCATATGCGGTTTGGCAAATATATAGCTTGCTTAACGCATCTGTCAATGCGAATATATGAGCATGGCAAAGCGCGATGGCTTCGATATTGAGCGGTTCTTTCAAGCACTCGGAGACCAAACTCGGCTCCGGCTTCTCAACCTCATCGGAGAGCAGGAGATCTGCGTCTGCTACTTCGTCGAGATTCTGGGCGATCCTCAGCCAAAGATTTCACGGCACCTGGCTTATCTACGAAGTGTCGGGATTGTCGCGGCGCGGCGTGAAGGGAAGTGGATGCATTACCGGATCGTCATGCCCCCGCACATTGGAGCAGCGCAAGTCCTGAAGCAGACGCTCGGCTGGCTTAAGGAAGAAAAAGCAATGCAGGCCGATCGGACCCGGCTTACCAAAGCCTGCTGCTCACCGAGAAGATATCCTCTTCTCGATGGCGCTCCGGCCCCTACAACGGTCCCGGAAACATCCTGCGAGGTCTGCTGATGTCTACGGCTCCTTACACGCAGGGGCAAGTCTGCGCCCCTGCCTATCGTAAAAAGCTCTCGTGTCTCGACCGTTTGCTGACTCTTTGGATCTTTCTCGCTATGGCGATCGGCGTTGCGATCGGCCACTTCCTTCCGTCCTCCGCCAGCTTCGTCAATCGCTTCCAGACCGGCACGACAAACATCCCCATCGCTATGGGACTCATCATCATGATGTTTCCTCCGCTGGCTAAGGTCCGCTATGAAAAGTTGAGCGAGGTCTTCCGCAACAAGCGCGTCCTCGGACTGTCCCTCGTTCAGAACTGGCTCATCGGTCCGGTCCTAATGTTCCTTCTGGCCATCGTCTTTTTACGCGGCGAACCGGACTACATGCGCGGCCTAATCCTGATCGGTATCGCTCGCTGCATTGCGATGGTGCTGGTCTGGAACGAGCTGGCAGAGGGCGACACGGACTATGTTGCGGGCCTGGTTGCCATCAACAGTGTCTTTCAGGTGCTCTTTTACAGCCTGTATGCCTGGGCTTTTCTGACGGTGCTGCCGAAATGGTTCGGTCTGGAGAGCAGTGTCGTCGAGATCGGCATCGGCCAGATCGCTAAAAGCGTGGGCCTTTACTTGGGCGTTCCGTTCGTCGCCGGTTTCCTGACGCGGTTGTTGCTTATCCGGCTCAAGGGAGAGGAGTGGTACCGAACGCGCTTCATTCCCCGCGTCAGCCCTCTTACCCTTGTTGCTCTACTATTTACGATCCTGGTCATGTTCTCGCTCAAGGGCGATCTGATCGTCCGGCTGCCGATCGACGTGGTAAAGATCGCCGTCCCGCTGGTCATCTACTTTCTCATCATGTTCCTGGTCAGCTTTTGGATGGGCAAGCGGCTGGGCGCAAACTACGCACAGTCCGCGACGCTCTCTTTTACGGCGGCCGGCAACAACTTCGAGCTGGCGATCGCGGTGGCCGTCGCAGTCTTCGGACTCAACTCGGGTGAGGCGTTCGTCGGCGTCGTTGGTCCGCTGATTGAGGTGCCCGCTCTCATCGGCTTGGTCAATGTGGCCTTTTGGATGCGAAGACGGCATTTCAGAGCGGAGCCAGCGGGATTTCGGGTGCACCCGGTCGAGGATGCACCTTAATGCTCCACTACCGGTCCATGCGCTCCAGAATTGGCCCTAATAGTAAGCGACAAAGAATCCTCCATGTTGCACTCACATCGCTCGAGAGCGGCGAGTCTGCGAGTTCACTCGCGAGAGATCGTCCCACTCGAGCAAAGCTGCACTCTCGCAGCTTTGCCGTGTCTAGCCTTGGGTTGCTTCAGTGTTTATGCGCCAAGGCTGCGCTTGCCACGGGATTGAACGAATGCAGGGCACTGGTCGATACGCTGGTAGAAGCTACCCCTGGAGCGCACCCCGCCGTCTCGGCCATCGCCATCAGAGCGATGAAGCCATCGGCTCGCTAGAAATCGACACTCCGGACCTCTTGAGCGAAGGGGGTCTTGTCTGGGGTATAGCCCAACGCAGTGATGCGTCCTCCTCGCCTGACGTCTTCTCCTTGCCTGTCTTTGCTTCGTGCGTGTATTCCTGTGACACCCCGCTTGGTCGCGGAACATGCGACGCACGCGTCAGCCTTTGCCGCGCTGCGCGTAGAGGCCCGGTTCGCAGCTTTATTGTTGCAGCCTGTTTTATGAAGGAGACCTGTTTGGCTTTCGCCCGCTTTGGTCGCAAACTCCCTTTCTGCAGACAGCTGGTGCCTGCGGGCGTGTGCCTCGCCGCCGTGTTGAGCAGCGCCGCTTTTGCCGTTGAAGCGAAGTCCTCAGCCGGCCCGACAGGCCTGCAATGCGACTCGCTTACGCTGCCTCTAGGCATTGATGATCCGGCGCCAACCTTCTCCTGGAAGCTCACCGACAACAACCAGGGCGCCGAGCAGACAGCGTACGAGATCACTGTTACGGCGGACGGGCCGGGGAGAGCCAAGGCAGACGTTTGGGACAGCGGGCGGGTGACGTCCTCGGCCACAAGCGAGGTTCGCTACCGAGGCCCGGCGCTTGCCCCCTCCCATCGCTACTACTGGCAGGTAAGGGTATGGGGGCGCGACGGCAAGTCTTACCCGGTAAGCGATGCGGCCTGGTGGGAGACCGGGCTGATGGCCACACCCTGGAAGGCCGCGTGGATTGGCCTTGAGCCGGAGGAACTGCATCGTCTGCGCACCTCGGACGCCGCCTGGATCACCAACGCAAAGGCCGAAGTAGCGGCCGATGCAAACGTGCAGCATGACTTTCGCCTGCACCTGCACCTGGCGCGACCTGTGCGTTCGGCAGCCTTGTATGCGGCGGGCGAAGACACCGTCGCGGCCTGGGTGAACGATCGCCAGGTGATGCAGGCGAACTCTCTGCCGCCCTGGAAGCAAATGCCGTGGAAGACTTATCTGCGCCGCGATATCACGGCCGACGTAAAGCAGGGGGACAACGTTGTCGCAGTCGGTGTGACGCACTATGCGCTGCCAAGCGGCGGCACGATGCGGAGCCAAACTCCCATGAGCGCCTGCGTGTACGTGGTGTATGCCGACGGCGCAACCGAGCTCTTCGTCTCTGGCGCGGCGCACTGGAAGGCCATGGCGAATGCGCCTGGGTCGTGGTGGTCTGCGACGGCAGACGATGCTGGCTGGCCTGGAGCCGAGAGATGGAAGCCTGCAGGCGCCGGCGCCGACAATGCCGGCCCGGGACGCCCCTGGCCTACGGGTCCGGTAGCGCTGCTGCGGCACACATTCCACGTGGAACAGAAGCCGGTCTCGGCTCGGCTGTATGCAACCGCCCTCGGCGCCTACAAGCTGTTGTTGAACGGGCAGCCGGTAGGCGACCAGTTCCTGGCGCCGGGCTGGACAGACTACCGCGAACACGTGCCATACCAGGTGTACGACGTGACCGCCGCTGTACGCGGAGGGGACAATGCGCTTGCCGGGTACCTGGCCTCCGGCTGGTATGCCACGCCACTCAAGTGGTACAGGCAAGGGAACAACTACGGCGCGACGCAGCCTGCACTCAAGGCACAGTTGCGGCTGGCCTATGCCGACGGGTCCGTCAAGTGGATTGCGACCGACGCAAGCTGGAAGGCGCACGAGTCCGAGATCGCGCAGGCCGAGCTGTACGACGGCCAAACAGAGGATGGACGCAAACGCATCTCAGGCTGGGCCGAGCCGCGCTTTGAGGATGCAGCCTGGACCGCCGCCACTGAGGTGCACCCCGCAGACGCGCCGATCATCGCGCAGGACTACCAGCCGATCCGCGCCGAGCGCACGCTCACGGCCAGGGCCATTACCAGCCCCGTGCCCGGCACCTACATCTTCGACTTTGGGCAGAATATGAGCGCGGTGCCGCGGCTTGTCGTCCAGGGGCAAAAGGGCGACCAGGTCCGCCTGCGCTTTGGCGAGGTGCTCAATGCGGACGGCACCCTCTATACCGAGAACCTGCGCACCGCCAAGGTGACCGACTACTACACGCTCGCAGGGGGCGCGGCAGAGACCTTTGAGCCGGACTTCACCTTCCACGGCTTTCGCTATGCCGAGGTAACCGGGCTCCGGGCTCGGCCTACCAACGCGACGTTACAGGCGATCGTCCTGCACACGGACGCACCGTTTACGACACACTTTACCAGCGGCAGCCCCATGCTTAACCAGCTGTGGAGCAACGTGCTTTGGGGGCAGCGATCCAACTTTGTCGGCGTGCCGACCGACTGCCCGCAGCGCGATGAGCGACTGGGCTGGACAGCAGATGCACAGGTCTTCTGGCGGACGGCGACTTACAACATGGACCTGGCCGCCTTCAGCACCAAGTTTGCTGCTGACCTACATGGAACCCAGGCTGGCACGAGCATGTACGGCATCTATGCGCCCGGAGTGGAGGAGTCCTCGGCAAGCTCGGGAGCCGGCTGGAGCGACGCCGGAGTCATCATTCCGTGGACCAGCTGGATGCAGAGCGGCAACACGCGCGTGGTCGACGAGAGCTGGGCTGGCATGGAGGCCTACCTTGCCGAGATAGCACGGAACAATCCGCAGCACCTGTGGCAGAAGGGCTTTGGCACTCCCTTCGGTGACTGGCTCACCCCCACCATTACCACCCCCGAGGACCTGCTCGCGACGGCTTACTGGGCTCTGGACGCCTCGATGATGCGCGACATGGCGGCCGCGACAAGCCGGACCGCCGAGGCAGCCAAGTACGGCGCGATGTACGGGGCGATCAAGGCAGCGTTCGCCAAGGCCTACGTGCAGCCGGATGGCACAGTCGGCACGATCGACCACTTCCCCAGCATTCCGCCGCCCAGCATCCATCCCGAATCGGGCGATGCCAGGAACCAGTTTGTTGAGACACAGACTGGCTACGTGCTGGCGCTGCACATGGGGCTGGTACCCGAGGCGCTGCGTGCGGCTGCGGCCACGCGCCTGGTAGGGCTGATCGAGAAAAATCAGGGTCTGCTCGGAACCGGTTTCCTGGGTACTCCCTACCTGCTCGAGGTGCTCTCGGACACTGGACACAGCGACGAGGCATATCGCCTGCTGCTGAACACGGCGTACCCGTCCTGGGGGTACCTGGTCGAGCATGGCGCGACCACGATGTGGGAGCGCTGGAACGGCGACCAGATGCGCGACGACCCGAGCATGAACTCCTACAACCACTATGCGTACGGCGCGGTGGCCGAGTGGATGTACCGGTACGCGGCAGGGGTCGACACGCAGGCCGATGGCGCCGGCTTCCGCGTAGTGCACCTGCACCCGAACTTTTCCGGAAGGCTTGGCAAGCTTGCTTTTGACTATGACGCGGCGCCAGGAACCATCCACTCCGACTGGTCGGTAACGGGCGAAAAGGTAGCCTGGAATGTGACTATTCCGGCAAACACAACAGCTGTGTTTCAGCCCGGGGAGACCAACGCTGTTTCATACGAGGTAAGCGGCAAGCCGCTCTCCGGGAATCCCCTGGTGCATGTGACTGGACCTGGTGTTTATGCGCTTGAGGCCGGCGTCTACCACTTCACGGCGGTGTTGGCTGCGCAGCAAAACAGGCCGGGCGGCGTAGGGGATTAGCTCGGCGTCCCGGGCACTTACTCGCAACGGGTTCCGCAGCCTCGCAGGAACCCAGAGCGGAGTGCGCAAGGGTGCGTTCCCACGCTCTCTCCTGGCGTTGCCGCGTGACAGGAAACCGTTCGACCTGACACGCTCAAGCGCCGCAGAGCGCGTGCTTTTCCAAGGCGCGGTAGGTCGCGAGCTCCTGCTCGCCGACGATGGACTCGCGGTACCACGGCAGGTGCCGGCAGGTGTAGTTGCCTGCCACGCGCACAGCGTCAAAGAACGAGTCGGCCTTGAAGTAGCGCTTGTTGTACACGGCGAAGGTAGTGTCGATCGCGGCCTTGTAGACCGGGCTGCCGTCATAAAGCGCGCCAACCTGCGTTGACCAGTATTGGGCTTCCCACTCGGTTGCATGATAGCTGCTGCCGTTGATTGTGAAGCGTCCTGGATGCATGGCGGCAGCGTCATCAATCCTGAGCGCCAGTCCGGCTTTGCCGATCTGTAACTCATTGGTCAGGCGGATGAGACTCGAAAGAAAGTTACGCGGCAGGGCAGGATTCAGCTCCAGGTCAGGATCGGTGACGCAGAAGATCTCCGGCAGGTGCTGGAAGTGGTCGGGCTCGAGCACGACCTGGCGCGGCCCGAGATTGCGCCCCGTGCGGATCACGGCAGCATCTTCCTCTGCCGCTTCAAGAAAGCCAAGCATCGCTGGCGAGCTTGAGCCGTTATCGACCAGGCAAACGTTGCGCATGCCAAGCGCGCTGAGCTGGCGGAGCATGTTCCGGGCGTAAGTAGGGTTATTGAAAACCGGGATCAGGATCGGTATGTCGGCAGTAAGTCGAGCGGCTAGCGAATGATAGGCGGGCTTGCGCCTGGGTGGCGTGGGCGGTTCGGGCAGCACATAGCTCGATGGGTAAACCAGGTGCGCAAAGCTGTGGTGCAGAAACACCGTATTGAATTGTTTGTCGCCGTACTCGCGGTCGCGGGCAAGCGGCAGGAAACCGGCAGCGATCAGCAGGCTCGCAATCTCGCCAGCCTGTTTTTGGCCGGCCCAAAACTCGTGATTTTCACTCTCGATGAGCACAACGCAGGCTTTCTCGAGCGCTAGCGAGGCACCTGCAAGCACTTCAGACGCAGCGCCTTCCACGTCGATCCACAAGGCGATCTCGCGGCCACCGGTGATCTGCTTTGCAGCCACGAAGTCGTCGAGCGAGATGCCCTCGACTGTGAACTCTCGATATGTCGCGTCTTCATTACGGCGGAGCAGGGAGGTCTTGCCGGTGATCTCCGGTTCTACGGAAGCCATGTCGACAACGGCGCCATCAACGATGGCTCGCGAAAGGGTTCGCGGGGCATACATGGTCACTGTGCCGGCCGTGGCCACCATGGCGAGATTCGCGTACTGGACGCCTCGGGCAGCAACACTCGGGGCGAAGCGGGCATGAATCTCCGGGTTGGCTTCAAAGGCCCACACCTCGCATTGCGGAAGCAGGGCCTTGACCTGGCAGGCTGCGGAAGCATCGTTTGCGCCGACGTCAAGGAAGTAGCGCGGCGCAAGCAGGCCGAGCAGCCGCGAGAAGGACGCGAGCAGCGCCTGGTTCGAGGCAGCGCCGGTAACGCGTGGAGCTTGTGCGTTGAGCCTCTCCACGAGCAGAAACTCGACCGCACGCTCAAGGGCTGCGACCTTCTCCTGCTGCCGGGCTTGGCGGGACGCAAAGCTCTGGACAGCGCGGCGCTCGACCTCGGTGAGCGGGTGCCTGTGTTCGTCAAGTAATGGCGCTGCTTCTGCCACGCGGCCTTGCTCAAGCAGCAGCAGGCCCAGGTTCACAGAGGCCTGGCGGTCGCACGGCGCTAGCAGGAGGGCCCGGCGGTAGCCCTGTTCCGCCTTGAACGGGTGGGCGGCGGCATGCTGCACCGTCGCCCAGTCGTTCCAGAGCTCCGCTGTTTCAAGCTCATCGATGGCGGTATCCAGCAGCTGCAGCGCCTGGTCAAACTTCGAGGCGCGCAGCAGTTCCTGAAGCTTTGCGTCCCGGTCGGGCAAGGAAGGGCAAGCGAAGCCTGACTGGCTCGTCTGCTGATCGACTTCCGCTTCAGCTGCCATGGACTTCCTCGCGTCGCGTCACGACCTGATTAGAAACCAGGCCCGGCGTGCCTTTGGTAATTCTGAGCAGCGATCTTCACGGCAAGCATGTTCCCGCACGTTACAGAGGTTTCCTCCATCCATGCTGCGAGCGGTGGTACTTGGCCTTACGCTGCCTACGCAGACCCTGGGCTCGGCGCGCTACCATGGTCACAGATGCCTTCTGTCCGCAGCCAAGCCCGCTCCAGCTTTGACGCGACGCTCGCCAGCGCCAAGCGGACGATGATGCTGAGCGAGATCATCCTGCTCGCGATCGACAACTTCCGCACCAGCAAGGTCCGCTTCGCGCTCACGGCTCTCGGCATGGTCATCGGCTCGGCGTCCGTCATTTTCGTGTTTACCATCTCGCTCACCGGCAAGCAGTACATCCTCAGCGAACTGCAGAGTATTGGCTCCAACATGATCGAGCTCGAGTTCTCAGGCGGCGGCGTGACGGGAGCCTCAGACACCGGCCACTATGACTACCTGACCCGCGACGATGAGAAAGCGGTCGACGAGCAGGTAGCCGATGTGGCTTACTCGTCGCCGATGCTGGAGATGCACGAGCGCATCGCCTTTCCCGGAGCGCAGGTCAAGGATGTTCTCGCGCTCGGGGTGAGCCCTCAGTACCGGCAGGTGCGCAACCTGATCGTAGTCAACGGACGGTTCTTCGACGAGCAGGATGAGAACTCGCACGCCAAGGTCGCGCTGGTAACGGAGCTGTTTGCGCGCGAGATGTTTGGCGGCCCGTCTGGTGCGATCAACCAGGCCATCCAGATCAGCGGGCTGCCGATTACAATCATCGGCGTCTTCAAGGAGAGCGTCGACACCTTTGGCCAGTCCGAGATCGCCGACGAGACAGTGCTGCTGCCCTACTCCGTCGCCCGCTACTTTACCGGGACCGATGACGTGAAGCAGATCTTTTTTTCAGCCCGCGACCAGTCGAACGTGGAACAGACGGCGCAGGAGATCGTGCGTGTGGTGCATGGGCGCCATCAGAAGAACTCGGTCTACAAGGCGTCCACGCTGACATCTCTGCTTACAGTTGCCGCGCTGGTCGCAAACTCGCTGACTGTCATCCTGCTGCTCGTCGCAGCGGTCACGCTGGCGGTGGGCGGCGTCGGCATCATGAACATCATGCTGGCCACGGTGCGATCGCGTATTCGCGAGATCGGCATTCGCAAGGCAATGGGCGCAACGGCGCGCGAGATCAAGCTCCAGTTCCTGATCGAGGCTGTGTTTATCTCGCTGACCGGCGGCATCGTCGGCACGGCGATCGGGCTGGCCGTGCCATTGTCGGTGCGGGCGTTCACTTCCTACCAGATCCCTATCTCGCCCTGGTCGGTGGTCGTGGGCCTGGGCACGTCGACGGCGGTAGGGATCATCTTCGGAACGCTGCCGGCCAATCGTGCTGCGCAACTGGATCCTGTCGAGTCGCTCAAGTACGAGTGAGAGCTTCAGGGCCGGTGGGGTAGAGTCCCAGCTCCGGCGCACCGGTCGGCCTTACCAGCTCGTTGTGGGAGGGTGAGGTTGGTTCGCCTGGCTGCTCTTATCGCAGCGATGTGATCGCCTCGTTCGCTTTGAGCTTGCCACTGCAGTGCCCACGTGAAGAACAAGTCCAGGGACGCCAGACCGGCTGCGGAAGGGTCGTGCTGGTAAACTGGCAATCAGACGACTCTTTCCTAGGCGCTTCAATGAGGAGCGATCGATGGGGCTTTGCGGTCCCGGTCGCAGCCCGCATGCCTTCCCGTCCACACTTTGCTGACTAAAAGAATAGGAAACCTGCGCCTGTGAGCACCTCCATCCGCAACATCGCCATCATTGCCCACGTCGACCACGGCAAAACCACGCTCGTCGACCAGATGCTTCGCCAGTCCGGCACCTTCCGCTCGAATGAAGCGCTCACCGAACGTGTCATGGACTCGAATGACCTTGAGCGTGAGCGGGGGATCACCATCCTCGCCAAGTCGACGGCTATCTACTACCACGACATGAAGATCAACATCGTCGACACGCCGGGCCACGCTGATTTTGGCGGTGAGGTGGAGCGGGCGCTCAAAATGGTGGACGCGGTCGTCCTGCTGGTCGATGCCTCCGAAGGCCCGCTGCCGCAGACCCGGTATGTGCTCTCCAAGGCGCTCGAGGCGAAGCTCCCGCCCATTGTCGTCATCAACAAGATCGATCGCCCTGACGCGCGCCCGCAGGAAGTGTTGAACGAGGTCTACGACCTGTTTATCGATCTTGACGCGAACGAGGATCAGTTGGACTTTCCCGTTCTCTACACGAACGGCAAGCTCGGCCTCGCATCCACCCAAGCGGACAAGCTGGGTGAAAACCTGCAGGTGCTGTTTGAGACGATCGTCCAGACTGCCCCACCAGCGCCGGGCGAGGCTGAGGGCAACCTCCAGATCCTGGTCACTAACCTGGACTACTCAGACTACCTTGGCCGCCTGGCAATCGCCCGTGTCTTCAACGGGACGCTCAAGGTCGGCGATGAGGTGATGCTCTCGCGCCGCGACCTGTCGCTGGAAAAGGTCAAGATCACCAAGCTGTTTACCTACTCCGGTTTGAAGCGGGTGGACACCGAGCAGACCACCGTCGGGGACATTATCGCGATCGCCGGTATCCCGGGCATTACCATCGGCGAGTCGCTTACCTCTGTCGATAACCCGCAGCCGCTGCCATTGATCGTCATCGACGAGCCCACGATCGCCATGCAGATGTCGGTCAACAACTCGCCCTTCGCCGGGCGCGAAGGCCAGTTCGTCACCTCGCGCAACATCAAGGAGCGCCTCGAGCGCGAACTGCTCACCAACGTCTCCATCCGTGTCGAAGACACCGGCTCACCGGAGTCATTCAAGGTTCTTGGCCGCGGCGAACTCCAGCTTTCCATCCTCATCGAGATGATGCGTCGGGAAGGCTTTGAGCTGATGGTCGGCCGCCCGGAGATCGTCACCAAACGGGTGGATGGCAAGCTGATGGAGCCGGTCGAGCACCTGACCATCGACATCCCGGACAACTTTGTCGGCACCGTGATCGAGCGGCTTGGACCCCGCAAGGGCGAGATGGTCAAGATGGCCTCACACGGCTACGGCCGCACCCGTCTGGAGTTCAAGGTCCCTTCGCGTGGCCTTATTGGTCTGCGCTCGGAGATGCTGACCGAAACCCGGGGCACCATCATCATGAACTCCATCTTCGAGGGCTATATGCCCTACCAGGGCGAGATCCCGCAGCGGCCTTCAGGCGCCCTGATCTCGGACCGCTCGGGTCCGACGACCACCTATGCGCTCAACGGGCTGCAGGATCGCGGGGTGTTGTTCGTTCCTTCGGGCGTCGAGGTGTACGAGGGCATGGTCATCGGCGAGCACTCGCGCGATAACGATCTTGACGTGAACGTGGTTCGTGAAAAGAAGCTGACCAACATGCGCGCTTCCTCCGCAGATGAGGCTTTACGCCTGGTGCCGCACCGCGCCATGAACCTCGAGCAGGCGATCGAGTTCATCGCCGAGGACGAGCTGGTCGAAGTCACGCCGAAGTCTCTGCGCCTGCGCAAGAAGATCCTGCAGGCCAACCGGCGCCCACGCCGCAATGCCTCCAACAGCGCCGAGTAAGCGCAGGCCAGAAAGCAGAGAGAAGCAGGATGCAGGCGGCGGATGATTCGTTCCGTCGCACATGCATCGCAACACTATGCCGGAGCGGCCCAATCTGTTTACGCCGGAGCCGCCGGAGCTGGGCAAGCCAGCTCCCGCGCCTGCATTGCGAGCCGCGCGTGGGGTTGCTGGTGCCGCAGCAATCCCGCGTGCGCAGCAGCAATACAGGCGCTGGCTGGTGCGCACTGAGTTGCTGGTTCGCGTCATTGTGCGGCTTTACCTGGGACTCCTGATTACCGCTCTGCCGTGGATGCGCTTCTGGACCGAGAATGGACTGCTGAACTTCAATCGCACCGCGTCCACGATCGCAGCCAGCGGTTTCACGCGTGGCCTGGTGTCCGGCCTCGGCGTTCTCAACGTCTTTATGGCGCTCCAGGAGTTGTTGACTCCTCGCTCCGGCCACTGAACAGTGTCTCTGTAAGTCGCGCACGTCTGCTGCTAGATTCGCCGGCGATTTCCATCCAGGGAGGACGGCGCTCCCCGCGATCGGATGAAATCTCACCAGTCTTCAGCGAGGCTGCCGTAGGCTAATACCCACATGCCTGCCGCTACCAAAAAGTCGGATGCCATGACGGCCCGCCTGCTTCACGCCCTGCAGGGAAACTGGCAGGCCGAGATGGCCGGGTTCTACACCTACTCCACGCTCGCTTCGCGCGAGACCGACCCGCAGCGTCGGGCAGCGCTGCTTGAGCTGGCCAGGGCGGAAAAGGAGCACGCTGAGCTCTGGGCCGGACGCATGCTCGCTCTTGGCGCCCCGCTGCCAACTTATACGGGCCGCTCCTCGGGTGAGGCCGACTCGCTGGCCACGCGCGTTGGTGGCGATGCCCTTGCCCTGCGTCGGCTGGAGCTTGACGAGAGCCGTGACGTCGCCAGGTACAGCAAGCAACTGCGCGACCTGGGCGATAAGCCAAGCCTGGAAATCCTGAAGGCGGTCATTGCCGACGAGCACGCGCACTATGCGATCCTCGGCAACCTTATCCGCGACCGGCGCGCCCTGCCGCGCGATACGCCCGAGCAGGCGCAGCAAGCCCTCGATGAAATGATTGCCGCACGGGAGGCAGGGCGCCACCAGGCTGCCGGCTGGATCGGTGACGCGATCTACGGCATCAACGACGGCCTGGGTTCGATCTTCGGCATCGTCTCGGGTGTCTCCGGCGCGACGCTAGGCAACAGTCACTTTGTGCTGATTGCCGGGCTGGCCGGCATGATCGCGAGCGCACTTTCCATGGGCTCAGGCGCGTACCTGGCCGCGAAGAGTGAGCGGGAGATCTACGAGGCCGAGTACGCCCGCGAGGAAGAGGCTGTCGCGCTCAACGAGTTTGAGGCACGCGAGATACTCTCGCTCAGCTACCAGGTGCGTGGGCTTTCGCACGAGGATGCGGATCGCTTTGTCGAGCACCTGGCGCGCGACAAGAAACGGCTGGTGCAGGCACTGGCACGCGAGCGGCTCAACACGACGGAGGAAGGGCTGCGCAAGCCGATGACCTCGGCTCTATCGGGAGCGCTGTCCACCGCCATAGGTGCCTTTATCCCGATTGTGCCATTCTTTTTTGCCTCCGGCCTGCCTGCCATTGTGATCGCGGCTGTCGTCTCGCTGGCTGCGCACTTTGCCGTGGGTGCGGCCAAGTCACTGATTACCATTCGCTCCTGGTGGTCGAGCGGGATGGAGATGACCGCCGTGGGCGCGGCCGAAGGGGTGATCACCTACGCGCTCGGCGCCGCGATCGGGCGCATTGGCGGCGGCTGAGATGGTACTGGGATGCGACCGGCAGCTTGACGTGCCCCTGCGCATGGGCCATGCTGAGCACTCCTACCATGCGTGAACCGGACCCTCTAGAACGCTCGCAGCTCGCCTATGAAAATCCTGCCTTTCTCAATAGCGCCGACGGCCGGATCATCCGCATCCTGAGCGAGTACTCCGAGCCACTGGCTCGCTTTCGTCGCCAATGCATTCAGGACACGGTGGTCTTCTTCGGCTCGGCGCGCTTCCACTCCCGTGACGCGGCGAGCCGTGAGCTGGAGCTGCTGGCGAACGACACGGCGGCTGAGCCTGCTCCTGCGGATGAGCAGCCCGGCGGCGCCGAAGGTGGCGCGTCCGCAAGCGAGCTGCGGCTGCATCGAGCCGAAGCGGCGACAGAGATGGCGCAATACTACGAGGACGCGCGGCGGCTCGCCTTTCTGCTGACCGAGTGGACCCGGACCCTTGGGCCTCCTGATGGGGCGAGCGGCCGCCATCGCTTCGTGGTTTGCTCGGGCGGTGGCCCTGGCATCATGGAGGCGGCAAATCGTGGCGCCTGGGAGGCTGGCGGCAAGAGCATTGGCCTCAACATCAAGCTGCCCTTTGAGCAGCTCCCCAACCGATATATCACGCCGGAACTGAACTTCGACTTCAGCTACTTCTTCATGCGCAAGTTCTGGTTTGCCTACCTGGCCAAGGCGCTGGTGGTCTTCCCTGGCGGCTTCGGTACGCTCGATGAGCTCTTCGAGTTGCTCACCCTCGCGCAAACCGGCAAGCTGGCGAAAAACATACCAGTCGTCATCTATGGCTCGCAGTACTGGAAGACCGTGCTGAACATCGAGGCGCTGATTGAGCGTGGTGCGGTCTCGTCCCGGGACCGCAGGTTGTTT
>CAZZYO010000077.1:0-17849 GCA_964658255.1 Candidatus Babeliales bacterium | reverse complement strand
CGCCCACTTTGACCTTGAAGTGTGTCCAACCCTCGGCTTGCGCCTGGCGACAAAGTGCGCGCACCTTCTCGTCGGAAAAGCCGTACCACCCTGCAGACGTGGTGTACGCCGCAATCCCACGGGCCTCAAGCGTAGCAAGTCGAGCTTCGCTGTCAGCGAGCTCACGGCGCTCCCTGAGAAATGTGACGGCGCGCTCTGGCGTGACGACATCGTTGATGTAGTGGAAGTTAATGGCGCGGACAATCTCCTCCGGCGATAGGTCGCGCAGCAACTTCCAAAGCGGCTTGCCTTCAACGCGCGCATACAAGTCCCAAACGGCATTGACCAAGGCAGCAGCAGCCAGGTGAATCACGCCTTTTTCCGGGCCAAGCCATCGAAACTGGTTATCCTCGGTCAGCAGCCGCGAGAAAGCTCCTAGGTCAGCGATGATGTCGCTGAGTCGCTTGCCCTCAACGTAGCGGGCCAGGTAGCGTGCCGCCTCTACGCATAGCTCGGTTCCTCGTCCGAGAGTAAAGGTGAGTCCATACCCCCGGTGCGCCCCGTCGGTCTCAAGGATGCAGTAAGCCGCCGAATAGTCCGGATCCTTATTGACTGCGTCCGAGCCGATGTTTTCGCGATTGGTCGGGAAGCGGATATCGAGAACACGCACCTGGGTGATGGTCAGATTATGCGATGGCAACGTATATGCCTTGCTTTCGTCAGGCGGCAGTCCAGCCGCCATCGAGTGTAAGTATGCTGCCAGTCATAAAGCTTGCTTCTTCGGAGCTAAGATACCGCGCGAGCGAAGCTACGTCTTCGGGCGTACCAAGCCGGCCTATGGGCTGCCGCGCTACTAATTCTGCTCGTATCTTGTCTTTCTCATGCGCGTGATACTTCTCCAGATATCCTTCAACAAACGGCGTTTGCACGGTTCCGGGAGCGATGCAGTTGACGCGCAGCGTTTTGGGATAATCGACGGCCAACTGGCGCGTCATCGCGATCACGGCACCCTTGCTCGCACAGTATGCGAAGCGCTGCTTGATGCCGACCAGGCCTGCGACTGACCCGATGTTGATGATGGATCCGCGGCTCGCGAGCAGCAGCGGCAAAAGGCCACGCGTCACCACGTACACCGAGTGCACGTTGACGCGCATCACGCGGGCGAAGTCATCTTCCTCTGTGTGCTCGAGGTCACCCACCAGGCCGACGCCTGCGTTGTTGACCAGGATATCAAGGCTGCCGAGACTGGCGCGGGCTGCTTCGACCGAGGCTGTAGAGGTGACGTCCACCGTGAGCGCTGTTGCCTGCGAGCCAAGCTCGGCAGCAAGCGCCTGGGCGGCGGTTGTGTTGATGTCAGCCACGACAACCTGCGCGCCGCCGCGGATGAACTCTCGACAGATTGCTTCACCGATGCCGCTCGCGCCTCCCGTGACAAGGGCCTGCTTCCCGGTCAGCGCAAAGGCTGCTTGATCATCCACTGCTTGCCGCTCCTTCTACCTCGATTTTGGTTGCACGAGGTGTTACGACGTCAACTCGTCCAGCCGCACGCCACCGCGCTGCGAGGAGAGATAAGCGGCCTCAACCACCCGCATGGTGTTGATCGCGTCTTCAACAGAGGTGGGAAGCACGGCGGCCTCACCCAGCACGTAGCTTTGCAGGGAAAGCATCGAGCCGAGAAACGCATCCGGGAACCAGTTGCCCGCAATCTCGAACGTACGCATGTGCGTTGGCGCTGTGGGATCGCGCAGAAGTGTGAGCGTGTCCGGGCGGCCCTTCGGGTAATCAAGGTTGACGCCCATTTGGTAGCGCATCGCATTCGACGTACCCTCCCACTGCACAAAGCTTTGCTGGTAAGCGGGGTTAAAATCCTGCGAGTGGTTCGTCGCGATGTGTACGCGCAGCCACTCACCGTAGTCGAGGACGAGCGTGCTCTTTGTCGCGGCAAGAGGGGCGGTCCGAGGGTTGCGCACGGTGCGCGCGAGTACGCTGGTCGGGTTCCCAAGCCAGGCGCGCACCAGGTCCACATAGTGAATGCTGTGATAGAGAATCTCGAGCCGCGGCGCGTTGCTCAGAAAACTCCATAGCTCCCAGGGCATGTGCGTGCTGACCTCGACAGTAAGGTCGTGCAGTTGACCAAGCGCGCCCTCCTGGTACAGGCGGCGGGCGGCCATCGCCCCCGGCGCCCACCTGAGCTGAAAGTTCACCGCCGCAGTAAGCCGCTTGGCTCTGCACAGGGACAGGATCGCCTCGGCTTCCGCCAGCGTTTCGCCCATCGGCTTCTGCATGAGCACCGCTGCGCCGTCTGGCAACGTCGTGAGGGCAGATATCAAGTGCTTGGCAGGAACAGCAACGTCATAAACGACGCGCTCGGGCAAAGCCACTGCAGAGAGATCAGACGCATGTACCGGCACGCTAAATTGCTCCGCAATCGCCTTTGCACGTGCAGGATCGCGGTCAACTATTGCTGCCACTGGCAGGCCGCCCTTACGGTACGCAGGTAGGTGCGCATCGTGCACAATGCCACCGGCACCGAGAATCACAATCGGGATGGCCGCGCCGCGCAGCACGGGCAGCCCAGCAGGCGCGGTTGCTCTCTCTTCGGGCACACTCGTCATGCACTCACCTTTTCACGCACGGCAAGCTCGTCAAGGAGCAGGCGCAGCTCGATCATGATTTCCTCTGGTGCGCTTGACCGGAGCGGGAAGCGAAGCACGCCCTGCGGCGTAAACTGCGCGCCACTCTTCGCGTTCCTGGCCACTAATTTCATCAGGTGGTTCGGGTCGATACCAGCGTCTGGCGCAAAGCGAATGTGGACCTGGTCGCGCTTTCGATCAACCTGTGAGATGCTCAGCCGCTCGCACTCGGCCCGCAATGCAGCTGCCTCAAGCAGGTGCGCGACGGTTTCTGGCAGCGGGCCGTAGCGGTCGGTCAGCTCCGTGCGAACATCACTCACATCCGTCTCGCTCACCGCGGCCGCAATGCGCTTATAGATGCGCAGGCGCTGGTTCTCCTCCGGTATGTAACTATCGTCGATACGCAAGCTGATGCCGAGGTTGAGCTGGGTCGTCGGCTGCTCCTGGCGATGCTCGCCCTTGATGCGCGCCACGGCCTCCTCGAGCATGCCGGAGTACATCTCAAAGCCGACTGCCTCGATGTGACCGCTCTGCTGGCCGCCGAGCATGTTACCCGCGCCACGCAACTCCAGGTCGAGCGCAGCGATCTTGAAGCCGGCGCCGAGGTCGGAGAATTCCTTTAAAGCTGCGAGACGGCGGCGGGCTATGTCGGTAAGCTCCTGCTCGGGCGGGATGAGCAAGTAAGAGTAGGAGCGGCGGTTCGAGCGGCCAACACGCCCGCGCAACTGGTACAGCTCGGAGAGCCCATGACGATCAGCGCGATTGATGATGATGGTGTTGGCAAGTGGGATATCAAGACCATTCTCGATAATGGTCGTAGCGACCAGCACATCGTACTCGTGGTTCATGAAGGCGAGCATGACTCTCTCAAGCTCACCTTCGTTCATCTGGCCGTGACCGATGATGACGCGCGCAGCCGGCACTAATTCACGGATCTTCGCGGCGAGCTCATAGATCGATTCAACACGGTTGTAGACAAAGTAAGTCTGGCCGCCGCGTTCAAGCTCTAACTCGATTGCCGAGCGAACCAACTTCTCGTCGAACTTAGCCACAACCGTCTGGATCGCCATGCGATCTTTCGGCGGCGTCTCAATCACGCTCATGTCGCGCAGGCCGACAAGCGACATGTGCAGCGTGCGCGGGATCGGCGTGGCTGACATCGTTAACACGTCAAGCTGCGCGCGAATCTGTTTCAGGCGCTCCTTGTGGCGCACGCCAAAACGTTGCTCTTCATCAACGATCAGCAGGCCGATATCGTTGAACTTCAGATCCTTCGAGAGCACGCGATGCGTGCCGATCAAGATATCGACCCTGCCCTGCTCTACCTGCTCCAGGATCAGCTTTTGCTCCTTAGGGGTACGAAAGCGGGAGATCATCTCGATGTTGATCGGGAACTGCCGGAAGCGCTTTTTAAACGTTTCATAGTGCTGAAAGCTGAGCACGGTTGTGGGCGTCAGCACCGCTACCTGCTTGCCATCCTGCACAGCCTTGAAGGCGGCACGCATGGCTACTTCGGTCTTGCCGTAGCCAACATCGCCGCAGAGAAGACGGTCCATCGGCAGCTCGGATTCCATGTCGCGCTTGATGTCCGCAATGGCGGCCAACTGGTCGTCCGTTTCAGTGAAGTCAAACGCGTCCTCAAACTCGCGCTGGAACTCATTGTCAGCCGAAAAGGCATGCCCGCGCGCCGCCTTCCGCTGCGCATAGAGCTTCAAGAGCTCATCGGTCATATCCTCCATGGCCTTGCGGACCTTGGCCTTGGTCTTGGCCCACTGCTGCGAGCCGAGCCGGTTGAGGATCGGCGCAGGGCCACCTTCGCTGGAGCGATACTTTTGAATGAGATCGAGCCGGGTCAGGGGAACATAAAGACGGGCCTGCTCCGCAAACTCGAGGATCATGAACTCGACGTTGACGCCATCCTGTTCGATTTCGCGGAGACCCATGTACTTCGCGATGCCGTGCTCTACGTGAACGACGTAATCGTTGACGGTCAGGTCTCGGAAGTCCGAGACAAAGGCAGCGGTCTTCGACTTCTTTGCCGCAGGACGCGCCGCCACGTCCGCGTCGTCAGAAAAATCGTTGGCCCCGAAGATGACCAGGTTGCTGTCGGCGAGCGCAGCTCCGTTGGCAATCTGGGCGCGAATCAGGATCGGCACAGGCCGTTCCCCGGCGCGCTGCTTGCGGTCAAGCTCGCCCATCTCCGCAGCCGCTGCGTCTGACCGCCAGCCAAGGCGGTAGGGCACGTCGTACTCGCGCAACAGGCTGGCCATGCGCTCCATCTCGCCCGGGTTGGCCGCGACGAGAAGGACGCGTACCTCTTGCTCGATCAGCGTGCGCAGCTGCTCGACCATAGCTGGAATTGACCCATGGAAGCGCAGCGTGGGTCGAGACTCGAAAGCAATTTCGCCGAGCGTGGTGTCATTTTCCAGGACATCCACAATACCTAGCTGGTCTAAGTCAAGACCCCATTGATTACTCAGCAGGGCAAGAAAAATCTCAGGCTCACGGTAAATATCGGCGGGCTGCACCAGCGAGCCGATGCCAGACCGATCGTGCCGCTGCTCAATCTTGTTCCACCAGCGCTCAACCTGGTTGCGTATCATCCCCGGCTCTTCCACAAAGAGCACGCACTTGGGAAAGAGACCAAGGAGCGTCGTTGAGGAGCCGGCGACACCAGCAAAGAACTCCCAGCCAGGAAACACCGTCACGCTTCCGCTTGCGATCGATCGGTCGACCAGCTCAGGCGCATCGACATCGTCCAGGTGCGAGCCGCTGAGTCGCGCGTGGACTGCCGCCAGCAGACGCTCGTTGATCGGCGTCTCGGTGAGCGGCAGCAGTATCGCCTCATCAAGCGCGTTCAGCGAGCGCTGTGTATCCGGATCGAACCTGCGGATTGACTCAACCTCATCGCCGAAGAATTCGAAGCGCACCGGCCGCTCAGCTTCGGGCGAGTACACATCCAGGATCCCGCCGCGCCGCGTGTACTGGCCGGGCATCTCGACGATATCCATAGCCATATAGCCGACACTCGCCAGGTGCGTAGTCAGCTCATCGAGGTCATGCTCGGCGCCACGCCGGATAACCCGGGCTAAGTCAGAGTAGTAAGTTGCCGGGAATAACTTCATCGCCGCCGCTTCAACGGGCGCAATCACGATGGAGGCAGCGCCTGTCGCGATCTTCCAGAGGGTGGCAGCGCGCTGCTCCTGCACCTCAGCATGCGGTGACATATGCTCGAAGGGGAGAACGTCGTGTGCGGGCAGCTTGACTACGCGCTCGGGCGCAAGAGCTCCCGTCAACTCGCAGGCGGAACGCAACGAGAGGTACAGCGCATCGGCGGCCCTGTTGTCTGCAACCAGCACAATGGCAGGCTGCCTGGCCGCGCGCGTAAAGAGCGGGATGTACATAGCGCGGGCGGTCGCCGTGAGCCCGGAGACACGACGACGCCCGCGCCCCAGGGACAAATGGCGGGTGACTTGTTCAAACGAGGGAGAACGCTCGAGCTCCCCCATCAGTTCGCGGACGAACTGGAGAGTCATTGCTTATGAGTCTACCAGACCGATGCCCAGACCGATGTCCAGAAGCGGCGACCACGAGCGACAAGCCCCGCCAACCCTGCTCCCGCGCCAGTGCGTGAGTCTTTCGGATCGTCTCTCAACTCGCATCTATGTTTCAGGCAGGGTGTGAGGCGTGCGACCCTGCCAAGCCAGAGACGCGAGTTGAGACCTGTACAACGCATAGCGCTGATTCTTAATCTCTACGCCTTCGCCACCCTGTCGGCGGCAGCCCCGGCGCAAACTGCCCCCGTAAATGGTGGGAGCCGCGGCACCAATCAACAGGCCGCGAACACCGGCGCCGGCAAGACCCGGAGCCCAGCTTCGCTGATCCAGCCTGACCCGCTCGGCTGGCTGCTGGCTCCCGTGGATCGCCGCCAGGCCTGGCTGGACCAGCATGCGCATCTGGCTCTCAAGGCCAGCTACACCTTCCTGGAGCAGTACGCGGTCAGCACTCCCAAAACCCGTCACAATGAGGTCGATGGCCGCCTTGACTTCCAGGGTGTGTGGACGGTGCACCAGCGCGAAAACGGGGCAGGCCACCAGGCTGATCAGACGACTCTGAACCTGCTGCTGCGTTCAGAGACTGGCATTGGCTATAGCCAGCAGTGGGATCTGAGCGATTCGCTTGGCTCCGGGCTCGGCATCAACTCGATCCAGGGAGGCGGCGCCGAACGGCCGCTGCTGATCAACCTGCTGTACCTGAAGCAGACCTGGGATGCGCAGAGAATCGCGCTGTACGTGGGCAAGCTGCACCCCAACCAACATATCGGCCTCAGCCCGGTCAATGACGATGAGACCTCGCAGTTCCTGGCAGGGCCGTTTGACGGGGACGCCGCGCAGAATGCACTGGGCACCTACGCGCCGGGCGTTGCCATTGAGGTAGGGCCGCCGAACGGCTGGTATGCGCACGCACTTGCCATCGATGCCAAGGCGCACCCCTGGGCGGGGACCCAGACCCTGTTCGACGGCCGCTACTACGAGGGGTTTGAAGGCGGCTGGAAGCGTGGGACCGAGGGGGAAGGTGGCCGGGACCTTCGCGCGGCGGTCTACCACCAGAACCCACCCAACCTGGGCCATGGGCACGGTGTCGGCGTAGGTGGCGACTGGGAGTTTGCTCACCACTGGATGCCCTTTGGACGCCTGGGGCTCGATACGCGAACCGGCACTTCAATCAAGCAGGTAGACACGATCGGCCTGGCGCATGTGCTGCCTTTCGGGCGAAAGGGGGATATGTTTGGAGCCGCCTCAACCTGGACCCGCGCGTCGACGCCAGGGGCACGCCGGGAAGAGCTGACAGAAGCTTTTTACCGACTCAAGGTAGCGGATTCGCTTGAGCTCTCGCCCGACCTGGAGTGGCTCCGTCACCCAACGCTATCGACAAAGTCGAACCAGAGCGTTCTGCTCGGAGTGAGGCTGAAGGTGATCTTCTAGGCAGCGGGGCGGGAACGGCCGCCGCAGCGAGATGCAACCGATCTTGGTAAACTCGCACTCTATGGCGACCACCATCAGTCTCTCGCCCGAAGTGCTGGCAAAGTACGAGCCGGTGATCGGGCTTGAAGTCCACGTGCAGCTGCTCACCCGTACCAAGGCGTTCTGCAGCTGTGAAAATCGCTTTGGCGCGGAACCCAACACACTTGTCTGCCCGGTGTGCCTGGGGCTGCCGGGCGCGCTGCCGGTGCTCAACGCGCGTGCGGTTGAGTTCGCTATCCTTGCGGCGCAGGCCATTCATGCCCAGGTCCGCGAGGTCTCTGTTTTTGCGCGCAAGAACTACTTCTATCCCGACCTGCCCAAGGGCTACCAGATTTCGCAGTTCGACAAGCCGCTGGCCGAGCACGGCTGGCTGGACGTCGACACGTTGGAACGGGGAGCTCGCCGCATCGGCATTACCCGGCTGCACATGGAGGAGGACGCAGGCAAGAGCCTGCACGATGGCGTGCACGACTCCGTCACTTCGACCTCAGTGGACCTGAACCGCTGCGGCACCCCGCTGATCGAGATCGTCTCCGAGCCGGACATCCGCACGCCGGATGAAGCCTATGAGTACCTGACCAGGCTCAAGGAGATTTTGCTCTACACCGGCGTCTCCGATTGCAACATGGAGGAGGGCTCGCTGCGCTGCGACGCAAACGTCAGCGTGCGACCCCGTGGGCAGGAGAGGTTCGGCACCAAGGCCGAGGTCAAGAACGTCAACAGTTTTCGCTACATCCGTGCGGCGCTCGAGTACGAGATCGAACGGCAGATCGAGCTGATCGAAGAAGGCGCCCGCGTAGTGCAGGAGACGCGCCTTTGGAATGCAGCGGAGGGCCGCACCTACTCCATGCGCTCGAAAGAGCAGGCGCACGATTACCGCTACTTTCCTGAGCCCGACCTGCCTGTGCTGGTCGTAAGCAAAGCGCGCCAGGCCGAGATCGAAGCCTCCATGCCAGAGCTGCCCGAGGCGCGCCGCGCGCGCATGATCGCCGACTACGGCATCGCGGCGCAGGACGCGCACACGCTTACCGCGACCCGCGCCTTTGCTGACCAGTTTGAACAGGCCGCCAAGGCAGCAAAGAACCCGCGGCGCGTCGCGAATCTTGTGCTTTCAGAATTAACTGCGCGGCTCAAGCTTGCCGGGTTAGAGCTGGAGCAATCTCCTGTCAGCATGGCCGGCATCGCCTTTGCGGCAGACCTGGCAGAAGAAGGCAAGCTCTCAAGCAAACAGCTCAAGCAGCTGTTCGATTCTGCATTTGGAACCATGGAAGACTTTCCGGCGGTGTATGCGCGCGAGAAGCCCCAGCAGATCTCGGACACCGGCGCAATTGAGGCGATGATCGACGAGGTAATCGCCGCAAATCCCAAGCAGGTGGAGCAGTACCGGGGCGGCAAGAAGACGGTCGCAGCGTTCTTCGTAGGACAGGCGATGCGCTTGAGCAAGGGGCAGGCCAACCCGGCGCTGCTCAATGAGCTGGTCATCCGCAAGCTCGATGGCTAAAGCGACCCTCGCCCGCAGATCCCAGGCGTGCAGGCGTGCGCACGCTCGCCGGGTCGCCGGATGCGCTTCTGTCTCTGAACAGCTTCTTCTGCAAACGCAGCAGCGTATGCCTCCGCGTACAGGCCAGGCTTCCCAGCCCAGAACAAATTACTCAAAACGCGACATTTCTCCTGCTGAAAGCCCGGTAGCGGACTGAAAAGTTACTACGCTCGGTAATAGGATCGCGTTAATTGCAGAATGGCGCCCACATGCCGGGCGAGACGCGCGTCATGATGCAGAAGTTACTTCGCCGGGGCGGCAATGGAAAACTCTTTAGCAAACCACAAGGAAACAGCGACGTTATTTCATAACTACACCCTGGCTCGCATGCCCAAAGGAGGCAGTGATAAGTTGTTCTCAAACTTGTCCAGAGTAGACCTGCCGCAAAGCACCATGCTGCTGAAGCCGATGCAGCCAATTAACTGGGTGTACTTCCTCGAAAAGGGTATGGCGTCGATCACCAATGTCACCAGGGAAGGTGAGGCTGTTGAAACCGGCGTCATCGGCCGCGAAGGCTTCATCGGCGTGGCTGCCCTGCTGGGGCAGCCGCAATCGCAGAGTACGGTGATGATGCAGGGCGCGGGCCACGGTTACCGCATTCGCGCTTCGGTGCTTCGCGAAATCTTTGTGGAGAACAGTTCTTTTCAGCAGCTGGTCCATGATTTTCTCTACGTCCACATGTCTCAAGCTACGCAGTTAATCGTCTGCAATCGTGTGCACGAGGTGGAAGCAAGGCTGGCACGCTGGCTCTTGATGGCGGCAGGGCTCATGGAGACCTCCCATATTCTTCTCACGCAGGAGTTCCTTGCGCAGATGCTGGGGACGCGACGGTCCACCGTAACGGTCGCCGCTGGAGCCCTGCAACGCAGCGGGATGATCAGCTACAGTCGTGGCAAGGTGGAGATCGTGGACCGCGATCTGCTGGAAGGCACAGCTTGTGAGTGCTACACCATCCTTCGCGATCTCGCCGTCCGCATCTACCCTGAACTTTATGCGAGTTATGTTACTTAAGTAGCAGTCGGCCAGTAACCGCTGCTTTGAGTATTGGCTTGACGTACCGTCTTTTCTCCCAGACACGGTCAGCCATGACGAAGCTTTTCGCAGTCCCCACAGCACCTTTGTCTGCCAACTCCGGGGCGGGCAAGATTCTAGCGGTGAGCCAGAAACCATCCTTGCTCTACACGCGGGGGCTTGTGCTGGAGCGCACGGGGGCCTCAGTACAGTGCGCCACCTTTGACCTGGCCCTCACCTTGCTCAGAGTCACACCCTATGACGTGGTCGTGCTTTGCCACGCTCTCTCGGAATGGGAGGTGAGGCGTATCTGTTTGGAGGCGCGCCTCGCGAAAGCCTCCGCCCGGACACTGCTTCTTCTCTCGCCTGTCAGCGCTACCGTTCCTGCAGTTGAGGTCGACCTGCTGGTCCAGCTTGAAGATGGGCCGAAAGCCCTGCGGGAAGGCGCAGAGCGCCTGCTCGCCCTGGCAGGTGTCTCGTGTGGCACCTCGGCGCCATACGGCCACGGCCCTAAGCGCCCAGGGCCAGCCTTCGGTGGAGCACCTCAAGCATCGCACCCTTGAGCAGGTACTCCAGCGCCGGATCGTAGCGGTAACCCTCATCGCGCATAAACGCGTGCGCGCCATTCACCTCAATCCACTGGTAGTTCGCTTGCACCTCGTCCAGACGCGCCAGGATCCTGCGGCGGCCTTCAAGCGGCACGTGTGGATCCTGGCGCCCCCAGAGATGAAGCAGCTCGCCCTGGATCTCGCCCGCCCGCGCGAGTGAATCATCCTGCTTGCCCGCGCCGAGCGTACCGCTGTGGATGTCTGTCGCGTAAAAGCAGATGGCCGCGCGCACCTGGGGGTTGAACGCCGCGCGAAAGGCAAGATGCCCTCCCAGGCAGATGCCAATGACGCCCAGGCGCCCGTTGCACTGCGGCATCCCGGCCATGTGCGTGAGCAGGGACTTCGCATCATCGTCATAGGAGTCAAGCGTCTTGGCATACTTGTCATGGTTGCCTTTGTCCGAACCATCCTGGTCATAGGCCAGGATGGTGCCCGCAGGCTCCAGCTCGTGGTACACCTCGGGCACGGCAACCAGGTAGCCATGGCCCGCGACGAAGGTGGCAAAGCGGCGAATGGGTCCGGTCATCTGGAAGATTTCAGAGTAAAGGATGACGCCCGGGAAGCTCGACAGGCTGGCCTGGCCCGTCGACGGGTGAAAGAAGTAGGTCCGCATGGGCCCGGAGCCGGTCGGCACATCGACAACGAGATCGTCTTTAAGAATCATCCTGGCTCCTGACCCGTGCCCTGACTCGTGGCGCAGGTCGCTATGCGTTGCTTGCGGTGTGAAGGCCGTTCAAACGATCCGTGACGGTTACAGATTTGCCTTGAGCGCAAGGTGCCCGATATCCCTGCGGTAGTACATGCCTTCGAAACGAATTTGCTTCACGCCCTCGTAGGCCAGCGCGAGTGCTTCCTGGAGCGTGGTTCCCGCGGCGCTCACACCGAGGACGCGTCCGCCCGCTGTCAGGTATTCTGCGTCAGCCCCTGCACCCAGGCGCGCTGTACCCGCATGGAAGACCTGCACCCCCGGTATGGCAGACGCGGCATCAACACCCGTGATGCGGGACCCTGTTGTGTAGGAGCCGGGGTACCCTGCCGAGGCAGCAATCACGCAGGCAGAGGCACCCGGCTTCCAGCGGAACTCACTCTCTGAGAGCCGCCCCTCAACCGCCGCCTCCAGTCCTTCGAGCAGGTCGCTTTCAAGGCGCATGACAATGGCCTGGGTCTCAGGGTCGCCGAAGCGCGTGTTGTATTCAAGCACCATGGGGCCGAGCGCTGTCATCATCAGGCCGATAAACAGCACGCCCACAAACGGCGTCTCTTCGGCAGCCATGCCGTCAATGGTTGGCTGGGCAATATGGTGCAGGATCCAGTCGCGCATCTCGGGCGCAAGCATCGCGTCTGTGGAGTAAACGCCCATGCCGCCGGTGTTAAGCCCTGTATCTCCCTCGCCGATGCGCTTGTGATCCTGCGCGGGCACGAGCGGCGTGACGTGCTTGCCATCGCTCAGCACCAGGAAGGAAAGCTCCTCCCCGGTGAGCCGCTCCTCGATGACGATGCTGGTCTCGGGCGTACCCAGCAGGCGGCCGGAGAAGAGCCCGCGGATGGCGCTCTCAACCTCGCGCCGGGTATCACACAGCAGCACGCCCTTGCCGGCCTGCAGGCCATCCGCCTTGATCACCAGGGGCAGGTGAAACAGTTCGAGCGCTGCCAGGGCCTCGGCCTCGCTCGTGCACACCGCGTAAGTCGCGGTTGGGATGGAGTAGCGTTGCATAAAGCGCTTGGCGAAGCTCTTGCTCGTCTCAAGCGCGGAAGCGGCACGCGTTGGCCCAAAGACAGGCAGGCTGCGTCGCTTCAACTCGTCCACCAGCCCCAGGGCCAGGGGAACCTCCGGCCCAACAATCGTGAGGTCGGGCTGCTCACTCGCGACCACCCGCAGCAGATCGCTTAAATCATTCTGGCTTGCGCTGAGACAGCGGGCGATCGTCGCAATGCCTCCGTTGCCCGGAGCGCATAGCATTTCTCCCAGGCGTGGGGACTTCGCGATCGACCATGCCAACGCATGCTCGCGCCCACCTCCACCAACCAGCAGTACCTTTGCTCCACTCATGCTGAGGCTTAGGCTACCACCCGTTGCGAAACACGGCAGCATCGCGCCGATCAGCTACGCGAGTGCCAGCGGCACGGCTTCGTCCCAGCGGCCCTGTGCCTTGAGGATCAGTTCGATGACCTCACGGGCTGTCCCCCGGCCGGCCAGGCGCCGCGTGACGTAGTGGCAAACCGCTTGCAGCTCCGGCACTCCATCGGCCACGCACACCGCGAGGCCCGCGCGCCTGGCAAGCGGAATGTCCGGCAGGTCGTCGCCCATGTAGCAGACCTCCTCTTCGATGACGTTAGCCTGCTGCATGCACTCTTCAAAGGCCTGCGTTTTCCTGGCCTGCCCCAGGTAGACGTAGGTGACCTTGTTTTCTTTCGCACGCTGGGCGACGGCAGGCGACTTGCGCCCCGTGATAAACCCGGTCTGGATGCCCATGGTCTGCGCAAGCGTCAGGCCCTGCCCATCCTGGGCATTGAAGATCTTCATCTCGTACAGGGCCGGCTCGGCACCTGGAGCAGGAAAGCTCGAGGCAATGCAGACGCCCCCATCGGTAAGCGTCCCGTCCACATCCATGAGGAAAAGCTTGATCTTGCGGGCACGGGCGAGTACTTCAGGGCTGGCGAGTGGGTCAGGAGAAGTATCAGGCATGCGTTCATTCTAGAGGGCAGCCACACGCCGGAATCTGTTCCGTAGCGAACGAAAAAAAAGGTGCGAGTGGACCCTCGCACCTCCCTGAAGAAGCAACAGCCTTGTTGGTTTATTCTCGCGAACCGAAGATCGCCGTCTGCGTACGCTGCCTAGGCGTTGTACTTTGAGGCTAGCCGCCTCGCAAACGGTGGATCTCCAGCCGGGTACTTGATTCTTCGGCGAAGCCGCAGAGAACTTTAGCAGTCGATCCGCGGCCGGACAAAAAGCTTCCGCTGCGCTGATCCAGTGAAGTGACGCACGTGGACACTCGTAGCAAAAAAAAGCCACCCTCTGCAAGAGGGTGGCAAACATCGTAGTACTTCAGTGATAAGACTAGTACCGGATTGGGAAGAACACTGTCGGATGGAGCACACAACTCTGAAACAGGCCCAGGCCGAACCGGTGCGCCTACTGCTCGCGTTTCCAGTTCATCAAGTCGCCCAGGGTCGTGGTTGAGCTCGAGACAGGAGCCTTGTAGTTCTCGACCTCCGCGCGGCTCGCCTCTTCACCTACTGCACGCAGGCTGAGACCGACCTTCTTCTCTTCCTGGTTCATCTTGATGATCTTGAACTCGTGCTCCTGACCAACCTCAAGCGAAGACTGGCCGCCGGTTGCGTCGGTGGCTTCTGAGACGTGGCAGAGGCCTTCGACCCCTTCCGCAATCTCGATAAAGGCGCCAAACTGGGCGGTGCGCAGAACCTTGCCATGAACGACGTCCCCAACGCGATGCTGCGCAAAGAAGGTCTCCCAGACATCAGGCTGCAGCTGCTTGATGCCAAGCGACAACCGGCGGTTCTCCGGCTCGACACCGAGGACGACGGCGCGCAGCTTCTCGCCTTTCTTGAGGACTTCGGATGGATGCTTGACGCGCTTGGTCCAGCTCAGGTTCGAGACATGGACAAGGCCATCTATTCCGTCTTCGATCTCGATAAAGGCGCCGAAGTCAGTCAGGTTGCGTACACGGCCTTCAACCACCGTGCCGGCAGGATAGCGGTCGGACAGGTTCTCCCACGGGTTCTCCTGCAGCTGCTTCATGCCAAGCGAGATGCGGCGATCCGACGGGTTGACGCTGAGGACGAGCGTTTCGACCTCGTCGCCCGGCTTCACCATCTTCGACGGGTGCTTCATGCGCTTGGACCAGGTCATTTCCGAGACGTGGACCAGGCCTTCGATGCCCTGCTCGAGCTCGACAAAGGAACCGTAGTCGGTCACTGAGAGCACGCGACCGCGCACGCGGGCACCAACCGGATAACGCTCTACGGCATCGAGCCATGGGTCAGGCGTCAGCTGCTTGAAGCCAAGCGAGACACGCTGCTTGTCCTTGTCAAACTTGAGCACCTTGACCTGGATCTCGTCCCCGACATTGACCAGGTCGCGCGGATGCGTCAGCCGTCCCCAGCTCATATCAGTGATGTGGAGCAGGCCATCGATGCCGCCAAGGTCGACAAACGCGCCGTAATCAGTCAGGTTCTTGACCGTACCCGTCAGGATCGAGCCCTCTTCAAGGTGCTCGAGCGTGACAGTGCGCTTGGAGGTCTGCTCTTCTTCAAGCAGCTCCTTGCGGCTCACAACCACGTTGCCGCGCTTCTTGTTCAGCTTGATGATGCGGACCTGGATCTGGGTGCCGATGTACGCGTCCAAATTGCGGACCGGGCGAATCTCAAGCTGCGAGCCAGGCAGGAAAGCCTTGATACCCACATCGACCGTCACGCCACCCTTGACGCGGCCAAGTACGGTGCCGGTAACCGGGGTCTTGTCGGCAGCGGCCTTCTCGATCACGTCCCAGACCTTGTGCCGCTGCGCCTTCTCATAGCTCAGCAGGAAGCCTTCGTCCGTCTCGCGCTCGACTACGACCTCGACCGTGTCGCCCGGGTTCAGCTTGGACACGCCGGCAGCGTCGGTGACCTGCTCCAGCGGGATGAGCCCTTCGGCCTTCAGTCCGACATCGACGACGACGTGCTTGTCCGTGAGCTTGACCACGGTGCCCGTGACCAGTGTCTGGTCATCAAAGGACTGCCCGGCGGCTTCCGCAGCTTGCTCGCGGTCAAAGGATTCGAGTGCGGCGGCAAAATCGGTAAAGTCGTCCATGTCCAGGTCGGCATTCTCAGCCGAGGGCACGGGCACAGTCTCTACCGCTGCAGAGGCCTGCGCGGGATCGAGAGCCGAACTGGCCTCAGGGTTGTGATTGGTTTCGGTGGACGGTGCCGTGTGTTCCGGCTGCTCCGTCGCTGCTTCCAGCGTGGGGGTTTCGAGTTCGGTGTTCAGAGGGATGCTCTCGTTATGTAAGGGATGAGGGGCGTCTGGCATGCGTTTCAGCTCGTGGGAATCAATCCTGCGTACCCGAGGACACAGCGGCCTGGTGCCGGAGGACCACTCCCGGCCTGGCGCAAGTTGCGCACCGGCTGCGGAAGGATTCGGGGATCGGACCCTGCGATTCCTGACAACGGCAACAGCGAAAGCGAGCTCGAAGCCCGGCCTTGCTGATATTCCGATCTAAGGGTGGCAGGAGAGGCGATCGAGGGCTGGGCACTGAGACCCGGGTGCCAACCCACTAGTAAGACTATAGAACCCGCGCCAAATGCGTGTCAACGCAGGATAGGTCGCGACCGCAGATTACAACCAAGGATTCACACTCGTCGGCACACGCGGATAAATTTCCCACTCTGCGGAGCTCGCGACAGAAGCGTTCTTCCCGCTGCCGCAACTCCGGCATGGGTCTTTACGCAGCTTTGCTTCAGGGCAACGCCACACAGACTGTCGCCGGCGTATGTGACTCGCAGGAAGAATGCATTAGCCGCCGGAGCAGATGCCGCACACGGCTGCGCCGAACTTCGCCGCCTTGGCTGGTCCCATGCCTGCGACTGCAAGCAGGTCGTCCTCGCTGGCAGGCCGCTCCACGGCGAGGGCGCGCAGGGTCTTATCCGAAAAGACACAAAATGCCGGCTGGCCAAGCTTCGCCGCCTCGGCTTTGCGCCAGGCCCGCAGCCGCTCTTCGACGGCGCGCGCCGAGGCCGAGAGTGGCTCCTCCTGCTGGGAGGCCTTTACCCCTTGGCCGCGACCGGAGCCGCCTGAGGTGCGCCGTGCCCCTGCTTCCGTTGCTGACCTGCCCGACCGCTGGCTGCTGGAATCAACTGCGGTCTCGCCACTCAGCTGCCGCAGAACGATTGTCTCTGCATCCCGCTCGGTAAACTGCTCGCCTTCGCGCGTCAGGCTGGCCTTACGATAAGCGATCGTGCGGCCATCCTTCTCGAAGGTAGCGTCGTCGATGCGCAGGAACCCCGCTCCAGCCATGGCGTTCAGCAGGTCCTCGAAGTCGTCGCGACTCACCTTGTTGCGCGCGCACAGGTCCCCGTGCAACTTGCCGGTTGACACGCCCCGCCCGCCCAGAGCAGCCACGATGCCATGCGCAAGGCGCCGCTCTGCGTCATCCAGGCCACGCGAGCTCTGCGCTATCGCAGCCCCAGGTGCGCACACATCGCACACGCCGCAGCCGTGACGACCGTCCGCTGTATCGCCAAAGTGGCGGATCAAGCCAAGCATCCGGCAATCGCACGCCTCGGCATACTTGATCACGCGGTCAAGCTGCGAGCCGCGGTGGTTCGACTGCGCGACGTAGGGGCCGCGCCACCTGTCATGCCCGCGCACCAGGAAGCCCTCATAATCAAGCACCGCGCCGCCATGGGTGACCAGCTTCTCGACAGCCTTGTCGCAGGCCTCCTGGTCGAGCGACAACTTCTCCCGCTTGCGCAGCAGGTCGGGCAGGTCTTCGCGATGCACCGGATCGCCACCCAGGCGACGGTAGATGGCGTCCAGGCGATCAACCGGGGGGTAATCCCGCTCGAAGAAAAAGTCATGCTGGCGTCGATCGGCAAAGGAGTGCATCAGGATCGTGCGCGAGGGAAGCCCATCGCGCCCTGCCCGGCCAATCTCCTGGTAATAGCTCTCAAGCGAGGCAGGCAGCGCCGCATGCAGCACCGTGCGCACGTCCGCCTTGTCGATGCCCATGCCGAAGGCAATCGTCGCAACCACCACCTCCAGCCGCCCGGCAAGGAAATGACGCTGCACCCGCTCGCGGTGGTCGGGGTCGAGCCCGGCATGGTAGGCGGCCGAAGGGAATGCGCGGCCCAGCTCGCCGGCGAGCATCTCGGCGTCCTTGCGGGTCGGGGCGTAGACAATCGCAGGCCGCCGCGCCGGGTCCGCCAGCAGCTCGGCGGCAAAGGCTGAGCGCTTCGGCTTCGGCACCTCGACGACCTCGATCGCAAGATTGTCGCGTCGGAAGCCGTGCACGAAGCGCGCCAGGCCGGCCTGGCTGCTGCCTAGTGAAAGCTG
>CAZZYO010000076.1:0-18478 GCA_964658255.1 Candidatus Babeliales bacterium | reverse complement strand
TTGGACAATAGGTCCCCGGCGCGGCTGCGGCGTGCCTGAGGCAAAAGCGGGGGAGACTCGCTAACAACCATCGACCAGCCCGGTAACCACCAACCCGTTGAGCACCGCTGTATCCGAGGTTAAGCGGGCATCAAGCGCAAAGGCCTCGGCAGGCGGGCGCGTGCTAGACTCCGGGCGATAAGTCTGGAGGTCATTCGTTTGCTCAAGCTCGTCCCGGCGTTTCTATTGCTCGCACCCTTGGTTTTTGCGCGTACGGCTTTCGCGCAAACCGCCCAGGTCACATTTTATGCCTCAGGCTCGCAGGCCAAGCTGCTGTTGCCAAAGAGCGAAGACGCCGCGTTCGTAGGCTGGATCTATGACGGCCCCCAGAAGCTTACTCTGCTTGCCCCGGGGCGCTTTGGCACCTTTACGCTGCCCGCCGGGGTGCATAGCTTTTCCGCAAGCTTCTCCAAGCACCCGGCAGCAAACAGCCAGTTGGTGCTCACACTCGAGCCCGAGCACTCCTACTTTGTGGCGGTGACGGCTTACCAGGTCAACACGATTGTGACGCCAATTGGCTGGCACCACGGCATCCTGGCGGAGACTGACTGCGCCACGGCACAGGAGCACGCCGGAAGACAGAAACCGGTCAAGTCCAGATGGGTCGATAAGGCGGTCGCCTCCACTCACAGTCCGTCAGCCCAGCTGCCGGCCTGCACGCCTAGCGACTAGCCTTCAACATCTGCTCGGCGTGTTTGCGGGAGGTGTCGGTTACGGTCGCGCCGGAAATCATGCGCGCCAGCTCTTCGGCTCGCTCGCCTACCGTCAGCAGCCGCACCGAGGTTGCCGTCCGCGCCTGCTTCTCCTTCTTCTCGATCAGGAAGTGTTGATCCGCAAAGGCCGCGACCTGCGGCAGATGCGTCACACATAACACCTGCTGGGTGCGCGACAACGCCTTCAGCTTCTGCCCCACGGCTTCGGCCGCTCGGCCGCCGATGCCGATGTCGATCTCATCGAAGACCAGCGTGCGCGGAACAGGCGTCCTGCGTCGACCTTTTGCGTTCGCGCCTTCTTCGACGCTCACCTTGAGCGCAAGCAGCACGCGCGACATTTCGCCGCCGGAGGCGACCTCGTTCAGCGGCTTCAGAGGCTCTCCCGCGTTGGTCGCAATGCGGCAGGCCACCTGATCCCAGCCGTGCGCGGTCCAGTTTGCCTGGTCGTCGCGCGCGGCCAGGTGCACCTCAAAGCGGACCTTCATTGCCAGGTCGTTGATCTGCTTTTCAGCCGAGGCGCCGAGTTTCACGGCAGCAGCCCGGCGCAGCTCGGTCAGCGCCCGCGCAGCATTGCAGTAGGCCTGTTCCACCTGCGCCAGCTCAAGCCGCAACTGCTCGACAAGTTCATCGCGATTCTCGATATCGGCGATCTTTTGCGTCACCTGCTCGCCGTAAGCGATCACCTCCGCAAGCGTGGCGCCATACTTGCGCTTGAGCCGATCGAGCGCAGCCAGGCGATCTTCAATCTCCTCCAGCCGGTCAGGCGAGGCCTGGATGCCCTCGGAGTAATCGCGCACCGTGGCGCCTACATCCTCGACGGCCACGCGCGCGGCGACGACCTGCTGAACTGCTTCGATAAACTTCGGATCGTAGCGGGCCAGCTCTTCAAGTTGCTTGAGCGCGGCAGTCAGCGTCGTCTCAGCCGAAGCTGCGCCGTCGTATAACAGCTCATAGGCGCTCATCGAAGCAGCCAACAGCTTCTCCGAGTTAGCCAGCACCCGTCGCTCGGCGACAAGCGCGGTGTCCTCGTCCGGCTGCGGAGCGACCGAGCTGATCTCTTTCTGCTGGAAGCTCCACAGGTCGAGCGCGCGAAGACGATCCTGCTCATCCTGCTCAAGCGCCTTGAGCCGCCCGAGCACCTCTCGCCAGCGTGCGTGCGCCGCTGCTACAGCCTCGACCGAAATGCCTGCATAGCGGTCAAGCAGGCCGCGCTGCTGCGCCTCGTCGAAGTCGCCGCCAGTCTCGGACTGCGAGTGCACCAGCGCAAGCTCGGGCGCAAGCTGGCGCAGTACGCCCACCGTTGCCGGTTGATTATTCACGAAGACGCG
Source organism: Candidatus Babeliales bacterium (assembly GCA_964658255.1). GTDB lineage: Bacteria > Acidobacteriota > Terriglobia > Terriglobales > Acidobacteriaceae > EB88. The sequence continues at coordinate 16,398 of CAZZYO010000076.1, read as the reverse complement.
ACCCTTGCCGGTCGCGAGCACCTCGCGCCGCAGGATCACCTCCCCACCCTGCGGGTCGAGGCCATTCTCTTCCAGAACCGCGTCTGAGCCAGGCGTGGTCTCAAATACGCAGGCGACCACCGCCTTCTCCGCGCCATGGCGAACGATGTCGCTTGACGCCTTGTCCCCCATCAGCAATGCCAGCGCATCGACCAGGATGGACTTGCCTGCGCCGGTCTCGCCGGTAAGCAGGTTCAGCCCTGGGCCAAAGGTGGCGATGGCGTGATCGATGACGGCATAGTTCTCGGCGCGCAGTTCAAGAAGCATGAGGGTCTGAAGGGCAGGATAGCAGGGTAAAGCCTGCGTTCGAACTTACGAAGGAGTGGGCTCATCGTGAGCGTGGAACGGAAGCCATCGCCAGGAGAGACTTGGATGACAGGGCGGTGGCGTTGCGCTCCAGCTCTTCAGCTCTAAGCTCTTCCGCTCCAGCCCTTAGCTCGAGACGTTCGCCTGCCACAGCTCGATCTTCATGCCGTCGGGATCAAGGAGCCAGGCGAAACGACCGAAGGTGTCATCAGTTGTCATCTTGATGGGTTTGATTGCCCTGCTCGGCGGCTCGGGCCAGCACGCCGTCCCGGTCGTCGACAACGAAGTTGACCATGAGGTTGCTGGAGGAGGGTTCAAAGTGGGTGGTGTCTGCCGGGAACGGGGTCCAGACGGTGACGCCCTGCGGGAGCGGCGGGAACTTGACGCCGCCCCAACTGGTGACGTCAAAGCCGAGCACACGCTTGTACCATTCGTTGGTCGCCTTGGGTGAAGCAGTCTTGTAGAAGACCCCGCCAATGCCGAGTACCCGAGCTGTAAACCGCTCCTGAAGCGAATCAACCGCCGGCCAATTCTGTCGAAATTTAACGGCGATCTTACCCATTCTTTACGCCGTGCGCAATGTACTTAAGGGTAGGCATCGCTGGCGTTAGAGCATTGGCGCTACACGATCTGACTTACGTTGGAGCTGGCGGCATCCGGTGGCCACCTACCCTAAATTGGCGGTAACGTCATTCTGGGCCACACTGCATCTAGGAGTTGGCTGGCCCGAGAGGTGTATTGCATACGAAATGTGCAGTTAACAAAACGTACGTTCTCCAGCTCGATCGGTCCCCCACCGTATTCAATCACTACATTAGTAAAAACAACATTTCTCCAGTGGGTGTCATCTAGCTTTGCCCTCGTGTTTGACATTTTCGAATCGCTCACTAGCGTGCTCAAGATACTAGGAAACCCTGAAGGTGCGCGAACGGTACCTGGCAGGCTTGAACTACTTGGATGTGTCTCTATACCGTTCAAAGACGACCGATACCCCAAGATTGCAAGTTGAACCGGCCAAGCCTGCTCAATAAGATCAAGGTTTGTACCAACAGAAGCTTTCACTTGGCTATTTAGGTTTACAAGGACTGATGGTTCCGTTTTGATGTGCTCAGCCGTCGCTTGGTCGGTTATAGCTTTCACGGCGGCTAGGGCGGCTTTCGGTTCTGCGAAGTCTACGCCCAAGCGCACCGCATCTGAAACGCTGCTAGTTTGTTTTAATTGTAAGAGCGCCTTGACCCTTGCGAGATCTATAAGTACTGGCTGCAACTGCGCGGCGGTGTCAGCGTGAATAGATTCTTTTACCCTATCCATTTCCCTAGGGATCCACCAAGTCGCCAATCCCACGAGGGCCGCCGCAAGTCCACCGGCGATCCACCATCCTACCTTTTGGATCCAGGTTTGCCGTTCTTCAAGCGTGGCAAGGCGTGTTTCCGTAGTTGATTTTGTGGTCGCGCCCATGTCGAGCGAGTCTACTAGGCAAGGCTCTGGTCGTAAAGCCTGGTAGTCTACGCCTGCTCCACGATTTATGCTTCGTCTGTCTGGTGCATGCGAAAGCTTTGCACGCGGTAAACGAGAGCTGTGATTACTTAGATACCAAGATGAAACCAGAGGGACATATGACAATCGCTATGGCGGTCGCCACAGGTTCCTCGTCGAGGAACGTGCTCGGTTCAAGGTGACTCAGTAGTGGCTAACAGCTTGTTTGTCCCACTCTGCCCTCGTCTGCTACCTTGAAACCTTACGCGAATGACACACTTTCTCGCCTCCGCAGCGCTGTTCCTCTTCCAGGCCGATACCGACGCGGTCAGTGCACCTCCGGCGACGGCGCCCGGCTCGGCCGTCATGGAAATGCTGCATAACTCAGGGCCGGTCGCACTCACCGTGCTCGCCGTTCTGCTGCTTTCGAGCCTCTACTCCTGGGCCATCATCCTCGGCAAGCTCGGCACCTTTCGCAGGGCCCGCGCGCAGAGCACCCGCTTCCTCCGCGCCTTCCGCAAGGCACAGCGGCTGCAGGAGATCGCGACTGTCTCAGAGCAGTTCAAGCCCTCCCCGCTCGTCTCCGTCTTCGACGAGGTCTACGAGACCTACCGCCGCCAGACCGGCGGCTATGGGCCGCCGCGCAACATCAATGCGCTCGAGCGCTCGGCACAGACGGCCTCAAGCGAAGCCCTGACCGTGCTGGAAAGCCGGCTCACCTGGCTGGCGACCATTGCAGCGACGGCGCCCTTTGTCGGGCTCTTCGGAACGATTATGGGCATCGTCGACGCTTTCCACGGACTCGGCACCGCTGGCGCAGCGACCCTGCGCGCGGTCGCGCCAGGTGTTTCCGAAGCGTTGATCACGACCGCCGCCGGCATGCTCGTCGCCGTCCCGGCGGTAGTCGCGTACAACCAGTTCACTGCCCGCTGCCGCGAGTTCGGCGCCCGCAATGACGACTTCGCCCGCGAACTGCTGAACAGCATGGAAGAGTTTGGGCTGCAGCCGGGCCAGGACCCGCGCCAAGACCCGCGTCAGGATCTGCGCCAAAGCGCCGCCGACCCGCGTGCCAGCCAGGAGTACCTCGCCCGGGAGGCCGCGCGTGGCATTCACGAGTAGAGGCGGACACACCCAGACCGCGCTGGCCGAGATCAACATCACTCCGCTGGTCGACGTGGTGCTGGTGCTGCTGGTCATTTTCATGCTCACTGCGCCGGTTCTGCAGTCGGGCATTGAAGTCGCGGTTCCAAAAACGCACACCGTCCGCGAGATCACCGAGCAACGCCTGGTTGTCACCATTGATCGCCAGCAGAACGTCTTCCTCGGCGACAAGGCAGTCAACCTGTCAGAGCTGCCGGGGCGGCTGCGCCTGCCCAACAGTGATCCGGCTCACCAGGTCATCTACCTTCGCGCCGATGAAAAGGTACCTTTCGGCGCTTTCGCCTCGGTCATGGATGCGGTCAAACAGGCAGGCATCACCAACATCAGCATCGTGACCCAGCCGATCGAGCAGAAGTAAGCCATGGCCCTGCGCGCCCCGCAACTCGCGACCGACCCGGAGCCAGACCCGCTGCGCAAGCCGGCGCTGCAGTCGCTGGCCCTGCACGCCGCGCTCGTCGCATCGATCCTTGGTTATGCGCTCATCCAGTCAGCCTTGCACGGCAGCAACTGGGGCAACAACTCGCCAACCCAGGGGGCCATCCAGGCGACGATGGTCTCGTCGGCCCCTGCCATCCCGCTCCCGCGCGAGGAGCAGAAGCCGACCGAGAACGTGCTTGCCACCGAGACGCCCAGCCCTGCCCCGGCGCCGCCCGCGCCCAAGGCTCCTGCTGCTGAGGAAGAGAAGACCATCCCCATCCCGGTGCGGCAGCCGGTGAAAACGAAGCTGGAGCCGAAGAAGACAGCTCCGCAGCCCGTACAGCCGGCACAGCCCACCCGGCCTACGCAGCAAACAGCGCAGAAGCACGTGCAGTTGATCAAGCCGCAGGATCGCGCCGTGTACGGAGAGCAGGCGGCGAACACCCCTCGATCGATGACGCAGGCCTCGCCGGCTGCGCAGGTCAACGTACAGGGCGGTGACTTTGGTGCGCGCTTCCCCTGGTATGTCGACGTGATTAAGCGCAAGACCGCGCAAAACTGGTACCTGCAGGAGGTGGATCCTGGAACGCCTGGCGGGGCGAAGGTGTACCTCACCTTTTCCGTGTCGCACGATGGTTCGCCGAGCCAGGTGCGTATTGCGCGCTCAAGCGGCTCGCCTACACTTGATACCTCGTGCGTACGCGCTGTGCAGCGGGTGGACACCTATGGCCCGCTTCCAAGCGGGTATACCGGCAGCAGTCTACAGGTATCCTATTTCTGTGAGCGGCCGTAGTTGGCCAGCGATGGATGGACGGTGAGCATAGTGTTTTCAAGCAGCAAGGTGCGACAAGCAGCATGCGCGGTGTTGGGCCTGGGGATGGTGGCCGCTGCGGCTGCTGCACACGCGCAGGATGACTGGGTCCGCACTGGCACCAACATGGGCGCGCAGCGTATTCGCATCGCAGCGGCTGACTTTCGGGCCAGCGGGGCCGATGCCCAGACCGCGCAGCTCAAAACAACCTTCGATACGACCTTGTATGCCGACCTTCGCAATGCCGGCATCTTTGACCTGGTCTCAAAGAGCATGGCGCCTCCGCTGATGCCGAGCTCGCAGGCCGATGTCCAGCTGAGCTCCTGGGCAGCAGCGCCCTCAAGCGCAGAGATGGTAGCCTTCGGCACGGTTGGCGTGGCCAACGGACACATTGCCGTGACTGGATACCTGGACGACACGAAGAACCCGCAGTCGCCGCAGGTGCTCGGCAAGCAATATGCCGACAACGCCAGCGAAACCAGCGCTCGGCACATCGCACACCGCTTCGCAGACGAGATCATCGCGCGCCTGGGCGGAGGGATCAACGGGATCGCCGAGACAACGATCTACTACGTCCAGGCCAGCGGCGGCAACCGCGCCGGGGGCAGCGGTACCAAAGAGATCTGGGCGATGGACTACGATGGCCAGGGTGCGCGTCCGGTGACGCATCTCGGCACCGTGAGCCTATCTCCGCGCGTCTCGCCCGACAACTCGCGTATCGCCTTCTCCTCGCTTGGTCGCGGCGGCTGGTCGATCCGGATGTTCTCGCTCGACCTGGGGCGGGCGGTGAGCTTTGCCTCGCCCGGCGGCACTACGCTGTCGCCAGCCTGGTCGGCGGATGGGACCAAGCTCGCGTTTTCGTCTGACCGGGAGGCTGGCGATTCAGAGCTGTACACGACCGACGCAGGTGGCGGCAGCCTGCACCGTTTGACCAACTTCCATGGTCCGGACGTCTCCCCGGTATGGAATCCCAAAACCGGCGGGCAGATAGCCTGGGTAAGCGGGCGCACTGGCCTGCCGCAGATCTACATCATGGACTCTGATGGCGCGAACGTGCAGCGGATGACCGATGGAGGCTACGCCACCTCGCCCTCCTGGTCACCGAACGGGCAGTTTCTTGCCTTTGCCTGGAACCGCAAATACGGCCCTGGGGCGCCAGGCGGCCAGGATATCTACATCATGGACGTAGCCAGCCGGCGCTGGATCCAGTTGACACACGATGCCGGGCGCAATGACTTCCCATCCTGGGCGCCGGATGGGCGGCACATCGTCTTCCAGCGCGAGAATGGCGGCTCGCAGGTCTGGAGCATGCTGGCCGATGGCACCGAGCAGCATGCGCTGACGCATGGCGGGTCCGACTCCATGCCAAACTGGAGCTGGAAGTAACCGCGGCTCAAGCTGACGTCGCGTTTGCATCCGCGCGTATAGCACCACCCGCGGGATAGAAGATTTCGTATCATCCACATGGTTGACAGGTTTGCTCCCTTAAGGAGGAGTTACGTGTACGTAAAGACTCGCACAGCACCCCGGTTCTCGGCCGCGCTCCTCAGCATGACTGCGCTAGTGTTCATGGCGGGATGCCATAAAAAGCAGTCTCCCCCACCGCCCCCGCCGCCGATGGCTACCAGCGCGACGCCGACTGCTGACATCACCGCGACGCCTACCTCGATCAACCAGGGCGACGGCGTGGTTCTGACCTGGCACACCCAGAACGCGAATGACGTCTCGATCGAAGGCATGGGAGCGGTGGCGAGCGCCGGGACGCAGACCGTGCATCCGACCGAGTCGACCAACTACCACCTGATTGCGCGTGGTGACGGCGGCGTGACGGACGCGACAGCACGCGTTACGGTGGGCACCGGCAATGCGAACGCTGCGCCTACTACCAACCTGAATGAAGGCGATGTCGATGACGCGACCTTCCACCAGAACGTGCAGGACGTCTTCTTTGACTACGACAGCTACGACATGAACGCCGACGGGCAGGCTGTGGTCACCAAGGATGCCAGCTACCTGAGCACGCATCCGAAGCTGAAGATTGTGCTTGGAGGCTACTGCGATGAGCGCGGCTCAACCGAGTACAACCTGGCGCTTGGTGAGAACCGGGCCAACGCCGCCAAGCAGGCGCTTGTCGCGGCCGGCGTAGGCGCGGACCGCATCCGCACGGTGAGCTACGGCAAGGAAAAGCAGTTCTGCTCAGAGCATGACGAAAGCTGCTTCCAGCAGAACCGCCGGGCGCAGTTTGCAGTGGACCGCTAGACCGACTGCCTAATGTAACCGCCGTAGGTACAGTCCGGGCCAGGCTCTTCGCTAGCAACAAGCCTGGCCGCAGTCCTGCCCTGCGGCGCTTCCTTTCACTTCTTTCAAACCCGGAGTTCTCTCCATGCGCCGATACGCACTTGCTCTCCCGATCCTCGCCGCTGTCATGCTGGTGCCCAGCCCCGCGCACGCGGTCTCGAAAGAGATTATCCAGCTGCAGGACCAGGTGCAGCAGCTGCAGGAGATGCTCCAGCACCTGCAGCAGTCAAACGACGAGCGCATGGGTGTGCTGCAGCACCTTGTCGAGCAGTCAGCAGACCAGGTTAATCGCATGTCGCAGCAGATGACCGGGCTGCAGGGGCAGATCGAGCAGAATGGCAAGAACGACACACTGCCCGGGCAGATCCAGGCGCTGAACGATTCGGTGGACGAGTTGAAGACTCGGCTCGGGCAGGTCAACAAGCAGCTCGGGGATATACAGTCGCAGCTGCAAAATGTACAGGCACAGCCAGCCAGTGCGCCTGCTCCTGCAGGTCAGGGGATGCAGGGTGCCGATCCAGGGACGAGCCGGGGCGGGCCTGGCTCTGAGCCGGGCTCCGGCACCATGCCCGGAGCAGCGCTTGCTCCTCAGCAGGGATCAGGCGCAGCCGCGCCGCAAGCGCCCCCCGTTGAGCAGCTCTACCAGGGCGCGCTCCGGGACTACAACAGTGCGCGGTACGACATCGCGACCTCAGAGTTTGCTGACGTGCTGAAGTACTATCCGCAGAGCCCTCTGGCAGGAAACAGCAGCTACTATCTCGGCGAGGTCTCCTACCGGCAGGGCTTGTATCCGGCGGCAATCCGCTACTACGACATGGTGCTGGAGCAGTTTGCCGGTAGTGGCAAGGCACCTGCGGCGCAGTTGCGCAAAGCCCAGGCCGAGCTGGCCTCGCAGCAGCGGGATGCCGGCATACGTGACCTTCGCTCGCTGGTACAGCGCTATCCCGCTTCGCCGGAAGGCGCACAAGGCCGCAGCCTGCTAAACGGCATGGGCGTGCGGCTCGTGGCGAGCAAGCCCAGTCCAGGTGCGAGGCAGTAAGCAGTCTTCGCATGGCAGGCAGACGCTCGGGGTAAGCGTCGGCGCTGGATGCGCGACTTTGCGTCGCAAGCGGCAGCTGCTACTCAGGAACCAGGTGTAAAGTCGCGCACGGCGTCCACTGTCTTCTGGTCCAGCTTTAGCAGCACGGCGACCATCAAATCGACCAACCCGTCGAAATCATGCCGGTTCACAATCCCGTTGTGTGCGTGCGTGTAGCGAACCGGCACGACCAGATTAAGACTCGGGGTGCCACCGTTGGCAGCCTGAATCTCGGCTGAATCATCCCCATAGCCCTGCACCAGGTCAAGCTGCAAGGGGATCTTCTGTTCCCGGGCAGTTGCGCGTACCAGAGCGACCAGCTTGCGATTTGGCAACGCGCTTGAGTCGTAAAGAAAGATACCAGGCCCGGCGCCCAGCTTTGCCTGCGTCTCATCAGGGTGGCCGCCGTATACGTCACCGGTGATGCCGCCTTCGATGGCAAGTCCCAGGTCCGGCTTCACCACCTGCGCGGCTGTCCTCGCGCCACGTAATTCGATCTCCTCCTGTGTCGTTGCGACAAAGAAGAGCTGGTTGGGGTGTGCGCGCTTGGCCAGGCGCTGCATGGTCTCAAGCACCACCGCGCAGCCAATCCTGTCGTCCCAGGCCTTGCCCAGGTAATTGTCACTGCCATTCATCACGACGAAAGGCGCATCCGGCACAACCGGATCGCCCGGCTCGATGCCCATGGCTGCAGCTTCGTCTGCATTCTTCGCGCCGATATCGAGCGAGAGCGCGTCGCGTGGAAAAACCTTGGTGCGCTCATCCGCCGGAACCACGTGAATATCGCGAATGCCCGTGACCGCATGCACCGGGCCCTTGGAGCCGATAATGATCCAGCGCTGGTCAACCAGAGCCTGGTCGAGCCAGCCGCCGAGCATCTGCATGGTCAGCGTTCCATTAGACGCGACACGGCGCACCATGCCGCCAAGCTCGTCCATGTGCGCATCGATGATGATGCGCGGTCCACTGGTGCCAGTCTGCGCAATCACTGAGCCCATGCCGTCATACGTGAGCTTGTTGGCGAGTGGCTTCATCGCCTCAACCATGATGGCTCGTACAGGCTCCTCCGCACCCGGAGGCCCAGCGGCGTTTGAGAGCCTTTCGAGCAGCTGCACCGTTGCGTCGGCAGCCTGCTGCGCGGAGAGTAAGGGCGCAGGCGCCAAAGTTGCGAGCGCGAGCAGCGGCCAACCGGACAACGAGAAAAGCTTCATCCTGAAAACTCCCATGCAGGCCAAGGTACGCTGCAGGTTAAGGTGCCGTTTGCGCGAAGAGCGCCTTCGGCAGCATCGCATGCACTCCGACCTTGGTGTCGACTAACTGCGTGATGTCAAGGTCAACAGCGACGCTCGATAACTGGTAAGCCTGGTCCCGGGTAAGGTGCTTTTGACTTACGAGAAAGTCCAGCATGTTATGCAGGGCTATCTTTGTCGCTTCGTTCAGGTCTTCACTAAAGCCCATGGTGATGTAAGAGGTTGGCGTCTCGGCATAAGGCCATAGCAGGTGCCGGTCCTTATGCACAATGAACTGAAACGTTCCGGTCAGCATCGTCTCAAGCGCGGTAATATCAACTTCGCCGTTGCCCTGGCCCGCGTGGCCGTCACCCACTTCAAAGAGTGCACCGGGCGCATGCACGGGCAGATACAAGGTCGCCCCAGCGACTAGCTCCTTGTTATCCATGTTGCCGCCGTGCATCCATGGCGGCGCGCTGTTGTAGCGTCCGGCTGACTCTGGCGGTGCATCCCCCATCGACCCGAAAAACGGGTGCAGTGGTATCTCGATGCCGGGCGCAAAGTGGGCCAACATCTTCGCGCGATCAAGCGGGATGATCGACATCTTGCCATAGGGATAATCATCCGGCAGATACCCGCGCCCCGCGCCAAAACCATTGCAGGCCCAAGGCACATCGATGTCGATCTTTTCTATCCTCACTTCCAATACGTCGCCCGGCGCAGCCTCGGCAATCGCAATGGGCCCGGTGAGTATATGCCCACCCGGACCCTTATCCGGATCTTTGATGGAGTAGATATCCGTCACGGCCTGCGGGATATCTTCCGCGCGAACGCCACCTGACTTAAGGCGCTCAGGCGGTCCGCAGGTTGAAAGCGTGTTGACGCGCACCGTATCGCCGCTATGCACAGTCAAAACTGGCTTTGCCTGGGACCAGTAGTAGCCCCATGCAATCGTCTTCGCCGTAACGGGTAGCGTTTGTTGCGCGTGCGCACTGCCGAGGCTTGCGCAGAGCAGGAGGGAGTAGAGAACGCGGCGCATACGTCACTGTAGCAGCTAGGCCGCCGGTCTCCGCAAGCTATCGTGGCGCCCGATCCGCGGCATCTGCAACCGCGTACGCGCCCACCGCCATTACCGCTGCATTCTCAGACAGGTGTACGGGATCCACCTTGTCAAAGGTGTCAGCAGCCGTGTGGTGATAGTTGAAGTAGAAGCGTGCGTCTTGCGTCGGCGCCAGGCCAGGGACACCCTTGGAGACAATCGCAGCGATGTCCTCGCCGGCATCTTCGCTACTGTGCAGGGTGCTCGCGCCAATCGGCTCCAGTACATGGGCAATTGGACGAAGCCAGCCTTCAAGCGCCGGCTTGCCGGAGAAGGTGAGGCCGGTAGGATGGTCGCACCCCAGGTCGCTCTCAAACGCGGCAATGTGGTTGGCGAGCTCCGACGCATGCTCCTCGGCATAGGTGGCCGCGCCCTCTGAGCCTGACTCCTCATCCATCCACGCAATAAAGCGGATCGTGCGCTTGGGATGCAGTCCAAGCTTCTGCGCCAGGTGGATCACTTGCATCGAGACGGCGATGCCGGCCCCGTCATCGATTGCGCCTGTACCCAGGTCCCAGGAGTCGAGATGACCGGAGACAATGACCACCTGCTCGGGATGTTCGGCTCCCTTCCAGTCTGCGATCACGTTGTAGCTGGGTACGTGCGCCAGCGTCTGTGGCGTCAAGGTCAGGTGCATCGTGACCTCGCCCTGTTTCGTCAGATTGGCCAGCAGGTCCGCATCCTCGGCCGTGAGCGCGCCGGCCGGAATCTTTGGCGTGCCCTCGGCGTAGAAGGTAGCGCCGGTGTGCGGGAGGCGGAAATCTGCGCCGCCAACCGAGCGCACCAGCACAGCCACTGCGCCGACGCTGGCCGCGACCGACGGTCCGGCGCCACGATAGATCACACTCTGCCCGTAGGCCTGGCCGCCCTCGCCAGTAGCCGCCAGCTGCTTATCAAAGGGGTGATTAAAGATCAGGATCTTACCCTGTCCGGCCGACGGCCCTAGCTGCTTTAATGCGTCAAACGAGGCGACGACGAGCACCTTGGCAGTGATGCCCTCGCGCGGCGTAGCCACGCTGCCGCCAAGCGCGGTGAGGAGTATCTTCTGCTGCGTGCCTGGTGCCTGGCCGGGCCAGTCGGTAAGTGCGGCCGTCTCTTCTCCCCGAACCCAGTGCGGGACCATTGTTTTTTCAAGCGAGACGTCGGCACCCAGGGCACGCATCTCCGCTGCTACGTACTCAACTGCCTGCTGCGCCTGCGGTGATCCGCTAAGTCGCGGGCCTATGTTGTCGGTGAGATGACGCAGGCGCATGTACGCGTAATCATCGGTCAGCGCTGCATCGCGAAGCCGCGCAAGAGTCACTATCTGCTCAGGCGTCCACGCTCCGGTCTCCGGCGCAAGGAAGCGTTCCATGCGCGTCTGCATCACTGCCGAGGGAGGCTGCGACGGCTGTTGGGCATATCCGCGGGGGAGAGCGATGGTCGCGGCTAGAAGAAGCGCGTAGTACGAAGGGCTAAGTGTCATGCCCGGATAGTAGCAGTGCCCGCCGCCCTGGACACGCGAGTCATGCTCGCTGAGGCGCGCTGCGTGGCCGGGTGTTTAGGATCTCTGCGCTGAGCTGCCTCCAGGTCTGCCGAGGTCATAACAAGCAACGCGACACAAGGAGCGATTGAGGCCGTCACCGTGCGAACATCGTTCTTTGACGACGCTACCGTGAGGCGCCAGGCAGTCCCGCTCAAACGAACTACGGCAATCGCACCACAAGGCCTGTACTCAAGCTGCGCGGATTGAGGCTTGGCCCGGAGAAGCCTCCGTAGGAGAACTCGACAACGCGCCAGTCCACGCGCGGAAAGATCGTGTAGTCCGCACCGCCAAGGAACTGGTACTCGAGCTTGGTCGTACTGGTGCGCGCACTACCTTGCCCGAGCTCTACATCTCCCACGCCCACCAGCGCTTCAACATACGGCATCACGGGTAGCACGTGTGGCTTGAAGGTAAGCCTTGGCCCGGCCAGGCCACTTACGATCTTGGTCGAACCGGAGCCGAGGACAGAACCGCGACCATCGAGACCAAGCGAAAAGAAAGGCACACCCCACGCGTTGTAGTAGAGCCCAAACGTGGTGCCGTACTGCCAGTCTGTGTTGGCAACGTTGAAGTCTGCCGCACTGAACTCGCCATAGATGCCGATCTGGGCGCGTGACGGGATAGCTGTGGCTAGTAAACACAAAGCGGCGCAGCTCAGCGCGGCACGAAGGATACGTCGCATGGGAACCTCGTCGGCAAGTGCCTCGCTAGCTTTGAAGCGGATGCAGGACAAAATGCTGCCCGACGGCCAGCCTGCCTTCGGGTGCCGAGCGAAAAGTTCAGGGACCAAGGTCGTCCATCGAACCAAGCTGCACGCCACGTCAATTCCGCAGGTCTTGCATCAGCCGCTGCACCTCGGCCTGTTCTTCTCCTGTAAGTGGTAAGAGCGGCAGGCGCGGGCGTCCGCCATAGTACCCGTTCAGATCGCACGCGTATTTCACCCCCGCGATTCCCAGCTGATTGACAACATAAGCCGATGCCGCTGCAAGCCGCTGCTGCTTTTCTGCGGCAAGAGCCTGGTCGTTCTCCTTGCATGCGATATAGACCTCGTGGCAGGCCTGCGGAGCGCAGGCGGCGAGGGCAAGCACTGCCCCGGTGGCGCCCACCGCGAGCGAGCTCTCTATCTTGTCTGCGGCGCCGCTCAGCACCTGGAACCCGACATCGCGGATGCGGGTTTTAAGCGGCGCCTGCGGGGGCGCCTGGGCCAACGCCGCTGCCTGGCCTGTGAGCGCATCGGCTGAAATAAACGATCCTGCGGCAGAAGCAACCGGCGCAAGCATGCGCGCTGTCACTGCCGTAAAGGTAGTTGTAACCGTGGTTGGTCGCTTTGCGCTGGAGCGCGTCGTCCGCACGATCTCATCCAGCGCCTGCAGATTGCCGCTTGAATCTTTGAGGCCAATCACGTTGGGATGGTCCGCCAGCTCAGCTACCAGGTCGCTCCGCAGCTCGTAATGCGTGAACTTGGGGATCGTGTAGAGAACTACCGGCAACGGTGAGCTGTCAGCGATAGCCCGGTAGTAGGTCAACATGGCCAGAGGAGTCATCTGCGGGCTGTAGTAATTGGGCGTCCGGATAAGCAGCGCATCATACTTTTGCTCCGCTGCGAACTCGGCTAACCGCAGCGTTGCCAGTACGCTTTCCCGGCCAATGCCGGCGAGCAACACTTTCTCCGGCGTCGAAGCAGACGCAGCGGCCTTCAGCACCTCGCGTGTCTCCTCGTCATCCAGCAGCACCGCCTCGCCGGTTGAGCCGAGCACCACCAGGCCTGCCACCGGCGTGCGCGAGTAACGGTCCACATTGTGCTCCAGCTTACGCAGGTAGAGCCGGCCGTCTGCGTAATATGGCGTCGTGATCGCAGGGAAAATACCTTCGAGCAACATCGTTCTATTGTACGAGCGACCGGCGGACGATCAAGCCATTTCATACAATGGCAGGTGTATGTTACGCATCGGCATCGCCTTCCTGCTTCTTGCTGCACCCGCCTGCCATGCAGCGCAGATCAGCTTTACCGCTGCGGCGCTGGAGCGCACCGTGCAGCAGCAACTCTTTTCCGGAGCAGATGGCAAGTATTACCTGCGCGGCGGCCCACAGCGCGGATGCAGCATCAGCGTTGCCGACCCGCATCTGACCTTTGCTGGGCCCCGCGTCGTGCTGCGGGTACACGCAGTTGCGCAGATTGGCCGATCGGTTGGTGGTCAGTGCGTTGGAGTGCGCGTGGCCGAGGACGTAGACGTGTCCATGCTGCCGACCGCCGATGGAGAGTTTATCGGCTTTAGCGATGTGCGGCTGGACCAGATGAGCGGCTCAAGCGAGCTCAACTTTCTGCTTACACCTTTCCTTAGCCGCAAGATACCGCAAACACTCCGGCTGAATGCGGCAGGTATGCTTCGCAAATTGCTGGCGCGGTCAAACGAGACGACCGGCTACTCGATGACACTCGATCGCTTTGCAGTGCAATACCTGCAGGTGCAGGATGACACCATGCGGGTCGAAGTCAACGGCGACTTACGCGTGGAGTGATCGTTTGTCCCAGGGGGACGACCAACTTACTTAGGACCGACCTCGCCCGGAAAAGGAGCTACCTGTGCGTTCAGGATGTCGACGATGCGAGCCTTGATCCAGTCGTAATCAGGCGAGCCGGAGAAGGTGCGGTAGTCAGCACGAACTCCATCCCCTTCCCCTGTGATTTGAAACTGCCGCTGACCTTCCCCCGCCTGCTTCGGGTAAGCCTTGGCCCAGGACGCCTGGTTGTAGTCATCGCTTTGTACATCGATCTGCCACACGCGCTGGCCCTGCGCATTGCGGATGTTGAATCGAAAATAGATGTGGAATTTCCCAACCGGGGTAAAGTACTCAACCGCCTCGACGCTATAGTTACGCGCCTTGAATAAATCGAGCAGGAAGCCCGATGTCTGGGCGGCTTCAGCTACCTTGCCGCTGGTGTGAAGCTCGCGCAGGGCGGTACGCTCCGCATCGCGCTCACGCACCTTGCCAGCCATGGCATATGCCGTTACAAGGGAGGTCCGCACCTTCCAGTTGTCAGGCTCGAGCGTCCGAGCGCGCTCGGCAAAGGCAACAGCCTTCTCCGGCTGGGAAAGCGCGATTGCGGCGCTGGCGGCGAGCAGGTTAGTAGCGGCGTTGTCCGGGTCCTGCGCGATGGACGCGGTGAGCAGATCAAGCGCCTGCTGCGGTTGTCCCTCGCGTAGCTTGGCGGCAGCCTGGGTGATGGAATTTTGTGGCGAAGTCGCTTGTTGCGCCTGCACGACAAGCGAGCCCAGGAGTACAGCGCCAGCGATGATCAAGCGGATCGGCATCGGCTACACCGCTGCTCGCGCTGCCGCTTTCGCGCTGTGCAAGTGCTGCAGCGCGAATACATTCAGGGTCTTGCGCTGCAATGCCGCAATGCCGCCGGCAGCAGCGCGTGCGGCCGCAATGGTCGTAATCATAGGGATGCGCTGGGTCACAGCAGAGCGCCGGATAGCTTTCTCATCAAAGAAGGTGTCGGCTCCATACGGTGTGTTGACGATAAGCTGGATGCGATCGCCCTTGATCAGATCCACCACGTTCGGCCGACCCTCCTTCACCTTGTACACGCGCTCCACCTGCAGGCGTGCGGCTTCGAGGACATCAGCCGTTCCCTCTGTTGCAACTAATTGGAAGCCCAGGTTGACATACTGGCGAGCGAGCTCGACCAGCTGTGGTTTATCTCGATCATTCACACTGAAGAAGACCGAGCCGGTTGTCGGCAGCTTGAGCCCGGCAGAGAGTTGAGCCTTGGCAAACGCCTCGCCAAAATTATCCGCGACCCCCATAACTTCGCCGGTCGAGCGCATTTCGGGCCCGAGAACAGGATCAACACCAGGAAACTTTCCCCAGGGAAAAACCGGAGATTTGACGAAGTAATGCGCGCCTGTGCCCAGATCCTCACCGGCAGCCAGCTCCTCGGGCAGCAACTCTCTCAGAGTACGGCCAGTCATCAGGCGCGACGCGATCTTCGCCAGTGGGATGCCGGTGGCCTTCGAGACATACGGCACCGTGCGCGATGCGCGCGGGTTCACTTCAATAACAAACACCCTCTCTCTCTGGATCGCAAATTGTAAATTGACGAGGCCAATGACGTGCAGCGAGAGTGCTAACTTACGCGTGTGAGCGCGGATGGTATCGAGTGCGACGCTCGAGATATCAACGGCAGGAAGCACGCAGGATGAATCGCCAGAGTGGATCCCAGCTTCCTCAATATGCTGCATGATTCCGGCGATGATCACATCCTTGCCATCGCAGAGCGCATCGACATCGACCTCGACCGCATCTTCAAGGAAACGATCAATCAGGATAGGACGATCCGAGGAGTATTCGACAGCCTCTTTCATGTAGCGGGCTACTGCTTCGCGGTCGTACGCGATGACCATGGCGCGGCCGCCAAGCACGTAGGATGGACGCACGAGCACCGGGTAACCAACACGGTCTGCGCCTGCAAGCGCCTCCTCGATCGAGGTGGCAGTAGCTGCTTCGGGCTGCGGAATGTTCAGATCGACCAGGAGTTTGCCGAAGCGTTTGCGATCTTCTGCCAGGTCAATCGATTCAGGACTGGTGCCGATAATTGGCACGCCTGCTGCCTTCAAGCGAAGCGCGAGGTTCAAGGGCGTCTGGCCGCCGAACTGTACGATCATGCCTATCTCTGCGCCGCTCGATGCTTCATGCTCGTAGACCGCGAGCACGTCCTCCAGAGTAAGTGGTTCGAAGTAGAGCCGGTCGCTTGTGTCGTAGTCGGTTGAGACGGTCTCGGGGTTGCAGTTGACCATGATGGTTTCGTAGTCGTCTTCGCGTAAGGCGAACGCGGCGTGACAGCAGCAGTAATCAAACTCGATGCCCTGCCCGATGCGGTTAGGACCGCTACCAAGAATGATGACCTTGCGCCGGGACGTTGGCGCGGCCTCATCTTCCTCGTCGTAGGAGGAG
>CAZZYO010000075.1:0-18527 GCA_964658255.1 Candidatus Babeliales bacterium | reverse complement strand
CACGCAGAGATATGACACAGCTAGCGCGTATCGGCGCACTGAATCACATAAGTGGTATATCTCATCGCCGCGACGCTCTCTGGCAGGTAGAGGAAGCGGCCAGGCCATCAGGCCCGCTGTTTGTAACCGCGCTGCGGCAACCAGCACACACATCCTCTCCCCTGCGGCATATGGCGAACGGTGAGCGCCTGGCGGCAGACTTTGCCGGCACAGGCCTGACAACAGGCCCGCATCCCATGGCATACCGGCGGCAGGAGTTAGCGCGTGCCGGAATACGAGCAGCGCTTGATCTGCAATGCTGCCAAGATAAAACGCTTGTCTCGGTGGCGGGGTGTGTCATCGCCAGGCAGCGGCCCGGCACAGCACTCGGGTTCATCTTTTTATCCGTGGAGGATGAAACAGGGATAGCTAACATCATCATTAAGCCAGACCTATACGAGAGGCAACGCGTGCTGGTGACACACAGCAAGTTCCTGTTCATCAAAGGTATCCTGCAGAACCAGGATGGAGTTATCCACGTGAAGGCAACTGAATTAATCGCGCTATCAGATGGGGCCCTGAATGTCTCATCTCACGATTTTTATTAGGCACCTGCCTCTGGACGCGCTGTGCTTGTCAAGTGCTGTACTTGTCTGGGAATTCGGTTCTAAGGTCTCAGTGCTTACTTGGAGTGCAGCAGCACAGGAGCGCTTCCTTGCTTCCAATGGTAGAAATGGCTGGCGCCTAGATCGCGAACGATCTGCTGGCTGCCATCGGGCCACACAACCTTTACCTCGTCCACGCGGTCTGCAGGGCCCAGGCCAAAGTGCGGGCGAAGGTCACTCTGTGACAGGTAGCTGCCGCCGCTCAATACTTCGCTCATCTGCTGCACCTCTCCTGTGCGTACGTAAACACGGGCATTCAAAGCCAAACGATTGCTGCGACTGCCCTCAAGTTCAAAGCTGATCCAGTGATTGGCTGGCGCACTCCTCGTCTGCAGGATTGTCGGACCACCCGTAAGATTCTCTACGACCAAGTCAAGATTTCCAGAGTTGAACAGGTCGCCCACCGCGAGTCCGCGACTTACCTGCGGCGTGCGTAAAGCGTTGCCTACTTCGCTGCTCACCTCTCGAAATGTGCCATCTCCCTGGTTCCAGAACAGCAGCTTGGTTTCCCGGTAGGTTGTTTCCAGGTGCGCTGCATCGACCTGCGGGTACACGTGGCCGTTTACCTGGACAAGGTCCAGCAGCCCGCGATTGTCTGTATCCAGAAACGCGTCACCCCAACCCACGTACGCTCCGGTAGGCTGGGCTACTCTCGCTGTATGTGCCACGTCTGTAAACCTAAGCTTGCCCTCATTGCGATAGAGCACCGTGTACTCATCGCTGAAGTGAGTGATCGCTATACTCTGGCGGCCGGTGCGCAGATAATCCCCTAGGGCGAGGCCCATGTTTGCCTGCTCTGCACCATCCTCACTCAGGCCTATACCTGCTTCAGCCGCGACGTCGATAAAACGACCTTTACCCAGGTTGCGGTACAGGAAGTTGGATTCGCCATCATTTGCAACCAGGAGATCCAGCCTGCCGTCTCCATCCAGATCTGACCAGACCGCCTGCAAGCCGAAGTACCCATCCGGATCATCTACGCCCGCCTGCTTACCTACTTCGGCAAACGTACCATCGCCATTGTTGTGATACAGCAGGTCATGGCTACCCTTCAGGCCGCGGGGGCCACACTGTACTGCAACGTCATGGTAGGTGCACGTGCTGCGGGAGCCGAAATCAGGGAGATGCTCTAAGTCCAGGCTCACGTAATGAGGAACAAATAAGTCGATATAGCCGTCCCCGTCGTAATCGCCAAAGGTGATCCCGGTTGCCCACTCCTTATCCTGACCCAGGCCGGAGCGTCTTGTTACATCGGTGAAGGTGCCGTCGTGATTGTTATGGTAGAGGACGACGCCGTGAAAACAGCTGACTGCCAGATCGGGCCAGCCGTCGTTATCTATATCTCCTACAACGGCGCCCATGGCCCAGCAGGGATAAGCCACGCCCGCTCTGTCCGTCACGTCTGTAAATGTTCCGTCATGGTTGTTGCGGTAGAGCGCGCTCCGAGCTTTCATGCCAGACTTGGCCATGGCTACGCTTTGCGCATTGGTAAAGTAGATGTCAAGCCACCCATCGCGGTCAAAGTCAATCAGCGCGACGCCACCGCTCATCGATTCGACGATGTACTTCTGATCGGGACTGGCCAAATGGTCGAAGTGGATGCCGGTGGAAGGTGTTATGTCCACTATCGTGGGGAGGTGCGGTGTCCCGGACGCGGCTCCAGTTGTATGTGTCTGTGCAGCAGGTGCGTTCGTGTAGAGCGCGGCTAACACGCTGAGAAGCAGCCATCGTAGACGTGTCGGCAATATTCACACCTTCCGCGCCGCGCAACATTCATTCATTTATGATCAGCCTGGCAGAACTTTCGCCGACGCACACGCGTCATCATCGGGCAGCTTGGCTATCGCGCACGATGTAGGCTACCACAACCAAATCAGTGCGGGCTGGAGACTGATGGCCAGCCCTTGTGACAGCATGCTAGTCTTCGATCACTAAAAAGATGACCCTTCGCAGCCGCCGCTTTCCGACTTCCGCCTGCTTCCAGGCTACGGCATACCTTCTCCTCTGTGTTCCATATGTGGTCGCGCAGACGCCTGGTATTGAGATGTCTAAAGCAACCTCGCTGATCCGTGAGGGCCGCTACGATGCCGCATTATCAACTCTTAAACTTGCGATCACCAGCTATCCGCTAGAACCACGGTTGCTAACCATGGAAGGGCTGGCTTACTCGCTCCAAGGTGATGATGCAAACGCATTGCGTGCGCTCGATGAAGCCTTGCGAGCTGCTCCCGGCTTTGCTCCGGCGCTTAAAGCCAAGGCCGAAATCCTCACCCGGGAGCACCGTCCTGAGGCTGTCGCAGTCTTGATGGATTTGCTCAAGCTAAATCCAGGAGACACTGTCGCTCGTGAAATGCTGGCGTTGGGGCAGGCTCAAACAGGAGACTGCGCTGGAGCTATATCTCAGTTCAGCGAGCTAGGCCCAGTGCTGGATCGGCATCCCGCCTCGCTCGCGCGCGAAGGCGGCTGCTTTTTCCTGCAAGGGCGGTTCGCCGATGCCACGCGGGTGTTTGCCCAAGCCAGCCAACTCCAGCCTGCCAATGCCGACCTGCTCTACGACCTCGCCTTGAGCCAGGAGAAAGCAGGAGACAGCAAGGCCGCGCTTGCCACCCTGGCTCCCCTACTAGCCGGCGATGCAGATCTAGATACGCTCACTCTTGCATCCGACGCAGCAGAAGCTGTGGGAGATACCCCGCAGTCTGTTGCACTGATGCGGCGCGCCATTGTGCTCGATCCTTCGCTAGCTGAGTCGTACGTGCGCTTTTCAGAGTTATGCATGTTGCACGAGTCCTACGAGGCTGGCATCGACATGGTAAGTGCCGGGATCGCAAGGCTACCGCAAAGCTCGTCGTTGTACGTGGCGCGCGGCATGTTGTACGGGGGCAAAGGCGAGTACAGCCGGTCCGAAGCGGATTTCCGCACTGCAGACACTCTCGACCCCACGCATGGTACCGGGGCGTTCGGAGTAGGACTGGTGCAGGCGCAAAGCAACCATCCGGAGGAGGCCTTATCTACTGCACGGGCTGCCCTGACGGCTCATCCTGAGGATGCTCGCCTAAACTTCCTTGTTGCCCGCCTGCTTGTCGAGCGCGGCGAGCAGCCCGGATCGAAGGAGTTTGCAACAGCCCTTATCGCCGCGCAGAAAGCGGTCAATGATCTTCCCGACTTTGTTGCGGGACGCGACCTCCTCGCCAAGATTTACATGCTACAAGGCAACATGCCTCTGGCGATTGCGGAGTGTCTGGCTGCGCTTAAGGTGGATCCGAATGATGAGTCTGCCACGTATCGCCTGTTATCTGCCTCACGGCAGGTTGGAGACAGGGCCACCGTCAAGGAGTTGTCAAAACGCGTGGCTGAGCAGCATCAGCAAGCCCGCAGCGACGAAGCCAAGCGGCTACGCTACAGGATTGTTGACGCCGCGAGTAGCCTCGAACTACCAAAGAGTGAGGGCGCTGCACCTTAGAGGTGCGCCCTCCCCAAAGGCGGCCGACAGACAGCAGCGGTAGTGGAGCGAGCCAGCTCATAACCCCTGATGTCTACGCCTGGTGAGGTCTCTTGCCCCGCCCGGCGTTCCGCCTTGACAGCAGCGCTTCTGACGCATAGATTTCTGAGTCAACTCGCATGGCGATCCCGAAGGCGCTATCAAACGCTGGTCGATCGCAGCTGACTGTAAACGATTTCTCATTACAGCGATAGAACGGCAATTTCTGGAGAAGCCAATGGCCCGGTTCAAAGCTTTCTGCAAGTCGACACTCATCCTGCTCTGGTTTGTCAGCTCGGTGCATTTTTCTTTTGCCCAGTTTTCGAGCGGCATCGAGGGCATCGTTCATGACCCTTCCGGCGCTGCGATATCAGGCGCAGAAGTGACACTTACCGACACACGCTTGGGGCTTACCAAGACGGTCACAACCAATGCTTCCGGATACTTTCGCATAGACAGCATAGGTGCCTCGACTTACACCATGCGGATTACAGAAGCCGGCTTCGACACTTACCAGGAGAACGATCTAACCCTCCAAGTCGCTGAAGTGAGAACACTTTCCCCTGTACTCAGGGTGGGATCGGCCTCTACGTCTGTGAACGTGATCGCCGAGCAGGCTTCGCTAAATCTGACCGCGGCTACGACGGGCTCAGTGATCTCGCAAGAGACCATCGCCGTCACTCCTCTTGGCGGGCAGAACGTGTATGGACTCGCCAGCCTTACACCTGGCATCACAGGCAGCGCGACCAACTCGACCGATAACTACACGAACGAGTACGCCATTAACATCAACGCTGCCGGCCTGCGCCAGGAAGAAAACGGCTACCAGATTGACAATGCTTACACAGACACACCATCGCGCGCTGGCGGCACCTCCATCTCGCCTAACCCGGAGATTGTCGAGTCTATTGACATCCGCACGAATAACTTTGACGCAGGCAAGGGTAGAAACGGAGGCGCGACGGTCGATGTTTTCACTAAGTCCGGCACCAACCAGTTCCATGGGACAGGCGACTACTATTTTCTGAACAGCGATCTTGTTACCCGTACGGAGTTTCAGAGTACTGTGCCCACTTTCAAGCGCCAGGAAATGGGTCTTACTGTCGGGGGCCCTATTCTCAAGGACAGGCTCTTCATCTATGGTGCAATCGATGTACTGCGTTCGAGCAATGTAAGTGCCAACGCGTACACAGTGGAAACGCAGGCGTTTGACAGCTACGCTACTGCGAACTTCCCCAACACGGTAGGTACGCAGGTCCTCAAAGCTGCCCCGCCGCTGGCTTTCGCCACCAGCGGCTTCCAAACAGCAGGCCAACTTAAGAGCTACTTTCCTCTACCCGCCAATCTCCCTGCCGACCTGCCGATCTTGGGCACAGCAAACATCAGTTACTCAGTCCCCAAGAACGGCTATCAGTACAGCATCCGTGGTGACGATTACGTTGGCAAGAATGATCGGGTCTACGCCGAGTTTATGCGCACCTACGACACTACTGTCAGCGCGACGCCGCGCACTTATCTGAACTACAACCAGGCGAATAGCTCTGACTTTGCCAACGCCGACTGGACGCACACCTTTTCGCCGCGGCTGTTGAATGAGCTCGGCGCAAACATGATCCGGCCTTTCGGCTCAGACCTGCCTGTGCCCGGCGATGCCATCCCTTACATCAACGTGACAGGGCTGCAGGGCTTTGCGAATTGGGGACCTGGCAACTTTACGCAGACAACGGTTGGCTGGCGTGACGTACTTAGTGCAACAGTGAAGACGCATACACTCAAATTCGGCTTTCAGCAGGACAACATTCGCGAGGCAGACTCGCAGGACGGAGCCTTTGACCGGCCAACCTACAACTTCAACAGCCTGCTTGACTTTGTGCAGGATGAGCCTACCTCGGAGACAGCCACCTCGGTCAACCTACTGACCCAGCAGGAAGCACCGTATGATCGACGCTATCGTGCGCTCGTCAGTGGTCTCTTCGTCCAGGATGACTGGAAGGCTTCGCCCAGGCTCACCATCAACGCGGGCGTTCGCTATGACAGCATGGCGAATTTCTTTGCGATCCTCACGCCGCAGCTCACTAACTTCATCCCGGGTTCGGCGGGGACATATAACGACCAGATCGCCAGCGGCGTGGCCGGGTTGCAGCCCGGCACCCACGTGCTGAACCACAGCATCTGGCAGGTTACGCCCCGCTTCGGATTCTCCTATGACCTCTCAGGCAATGGCCGCACAGCAATACGCGGCGGCTTCGGTATCTTCGCCGACCAGCCGCCTTACATTCATCTCACTGACATCACTTCAGTAAACCTGCCGAACTACTACACGCCTAACATCAGCGTCTACCAGGGCCAGCCAACCCCCAAGTTTCAGCTCTGTAGTGCACCTATCGGCTTCCAGGAGCCATGCCCGATTGTCAATACCACCGGTGTAACGCTCAACTCCAGCGGCGGTGTTGTTGGGCAACGCGCTAACCTCGGCGGGTACACGCCGCAATACAAGTTCACACAGGTGGAGAACTGGTCATTCAGTGTGCAGCACCAACTCTCAAACACGCTCGTCATGGAGTTGAACTACTCTGCCTCCGCGGCTCACCACCTGCCGGTCTTTAATCAGGATGTGAACCGCTTCACAGGCGATCTTGTCATCAACAAGGGTGTCCTGAGTCGCCTCAATCCTAACTTTGCTGACATCACCTACGGTACCTCCGACGGCAACTCGGTCGGCCATTATGGGTCTGCCAGCGTCACGCGCCTTCTGTCACACGGATTTAACCTTCGCGGTATTTATACGTTTGGCAAAGCGTTGGATGTATTCAGTAATTCAGGTTCCCTGGATACCGGATCACTTACCGCAAACACCGAGGTTATCAGAAATGGAAACCTCGGCGCGCAGTATGGACGAGCTGACTTTGACATCCGCCAGCAGCTATCCATCGATGGGACCTGGACACTCCCTAACCAGTATGGCAACGCTTTAGAGCGCAACCTGCTTGGTGGCTGGCAGCTTGGTGGTCTCTGGCTCTTCCATACTGGACTGCCGTTTACCGTCTACACAACTGCGGGCTTCACGCCGGTTTACAACAGCAGCGGCCAGGTGGTCGGTAACACGGGCGGCGACTACAATGCGGACGGATCCGACTATGACGTGCCCAACGTACCACGCTTCGGAGCGCACCTATCCGGTCAGTCGCGAAGTAAGTTCAGGACTGGACTATTTACAGCTTCTGCCTTTCCTACGCCTGCACTTGGAACAGAAGGTGGACTGGGTCGAAACACGTACGACCAGCCCGGCTACAACAACTTCGACTTCACCATGGCCAGGCTGTTTACAACCAAGTGGTTTGGTGGTGACAAGCTTCACCTCGAAGGGAAGGCTGAAGCCTTCAACCTCTTTAACCGTGTCAACCTAACAGGTCCTACTTCGGACCTTTCCTCCTCGCTCTTCGGCCAGTCCACCAACGAGCTGCAGAGGTTGACAGGTGGACGCAGTGTACAACTGCATCTCCGTGGATACTTTTAAAGCATCAGTAGGCCACGCGCGCACGAGAGCTCCTTTTGTTTGCGTGGCCTCAAACTGCGGGACCCGGTAAGTTACTTGCCAATCACCCTCACCACGGACCGATCTGGTCCGCTCCAGGCAGCCGGGCCCTGGTGGGTAAGCTGCTGCGTTACGTCATTCCAGACAAGCCGTGTCACGGATCCAGCTGTTTTCTCATAGCTGTAGGTTGTGCCATCGTCGTGGAAGATGGCGAAGCTGCTACTCGCTCCTGGATAGACCTTCACCGACACGATCGCCTGTGGCGCTTGCGCACTTGCCACCTCGGCGCCGAGCGGGAGTATGCTGCCACCCTTCACAAACAGTGGCAGCGTGTCGATAGGTGCATCAACTGTGATCGTCTGGCCTCCGTGCAGCCGCTCATTGGTCCAGTAGTTGTACCAGTCACACCCTGCCGGCAGGTAAACTTCCCGTTGTGTGGCGCCCTGCTCCGTCACTGGCGCGACAAGAAAGGCGGGACCGTACATATATTCATCGGGTATGTCGCTGACTTTGGGGTCCAGCGGAAAGTCCATAAAGAGCGCACGCATGTATGGCGCACCCGTCTGGTAGCTGCCGTAGGCAAGCGAGTACGTGTACGGCAGTAGTTGATAGCGCAATCTAAGATACTTGGAAAGGATCGACTCGGCCTGCTTGCCATAGGACCATACTTCGTTGTGATCCCTCTCTCCGTGGGCGCGCATCACCGGCTGAAAGGCACCCCACTCAAACCAGCGAACGAATAACTCGGGGTAGTCTTCGTAGTTACCGATCGTAGCGCGTACATCAGAGCCATCGATCAAGGGTTTATGCGCAGCATGATAGTCAGCGGGTACAGCCGGCGAAAAGAAGCCGGCAATGTCGGTGTCCCAGTAAGGCATGCCAGCCGCTGTAAAGTTTAACCCTGCGGGGATCGAGCGCTTGAGCATGTCCCATGTAGAAACGATATCGCTCGACCAGAAGACCGTGCCATTGCGCTGAGCACCCAGGTAGGACGCCCGCGCCAGAATCATCACTCGCCGGCTGTCACCAAAGTCGCGTCGAAAGCCTTCGTAGACCGAAGCTGTGTGAAAGAGTGGGTAAGCGTTGTAGAAGCGCGTGCCTGAGCCGATCGAGAACACGTCCTTGGCAGGATCTATGTCAGGCTCGGTCTCGTCCAGCCAAAGGTAGTCAAATCCGTAAGGCTTCACGTAGCGGTCGCGAATCTCCTCCCAAAACCACCTGGCCGCCTCGGGGTTAGTCGTGTCGATGTTGGGCCCAATCACATCCTTGAAGAACCCAGGGTCGGGCTTTCCATCGCGCGTGTGCACCAGCCAGCCCTTGTTTTGTAGCATGTCGTAGAACTGGGTTCCAGGTGCGTAGTGAGGCCAGACGCTCAGCAGCGAAGCCACGCCCATGCCGTGCAGTTCGCGATTCATCGCAGCCGGGTCAGGCCATCGTTTCGGGTCAAGGTCCATCTCACCCTGGCGCGTCATGTTCAGGAAGTCGACCACGACGACATCAAGCGGCAACTTGCGATGACGGTAGCCGTTGGCTACGTCAAGAATCTGTTGCTGGGTAGGGTAAATCGCTTTGCTCTGAATGTAACCATAGGTTGCTCGTGGGAGTAAGTGCGTGACACCTGTAAGCAGGCGGTAGCCCTTGTAAATGTCGTCGGTTGTCGCGCCTGCGATCACAAAGTAGGAGACACGGTCTCCTACTTCTGAAGACCAGATGTTATGCCCGTTGAAGCCCAGGTCGATGGTAGTTTTGGAGGGATTGTCCCACACAAGCCCATAACCCTTGCTCGACACCATAAATGGCACGCAGACATCCTCACCGCCAATCGCCGAGTAATCATGCCAGCAGCGCACCTGACGGTCCCGCAGATCCATCCAGCCTTTTTGTTGCTGCCCAAGCCCGTAGTAGTGCTCGTCCGGGGGCGAGTCAAACATGGCACGAATGCTGTACCCCTTTGCGCCCACGTCAGCCGCTGCTACCTGGTCGCTTTCAGGCTCCATGGTCCAGGTACGCATGTGCAGCAGTGTCTTGCCGTCTGCTGTCGCAACCGAGAGCGCATCATTGTGTGTCTCATTGCGGCCGACGCCACCAAAGTAGTTATCCCGCAGCTCCAGGTTCAAGCGGTCCAGCGGCATGGGCTGCGGTAGCTTGCCCTTTGGCAAATTACCTGGCGCCAGCCTTACTATCATTGCGCTTGAGCGGAAGACCTCGTTTCCATCCGGGTCGCGCTCGTGCTTCCAGCCCGCGGCGTCCGGTTGCGCGACAAAGCCGTAGCCCGGAGCGCTGGTGGCCCCGACCATGTCCTTGCTCATGGTCACCCGCAGAACGTTCGAGGCATAAGGCACGAGCGAGATGACCCGGCCCTCGCGCTCCAGCACCAGACCCTGCGCGTGTGCGAGGGCGCTTATTTGCACAACGGCAAACAGCGCAATCGCGACTGAGAGTGACACGCTCCGAAACACGCGCTCTCCTCCGGTCCGCAACCTCAAATCTGATCGGCAAGCGCTGCGCTTCTGCTTGTTACATGCAAGCCACATGTGCACACTCCTTTGTCTAGACGCTTCGGCCTTGGCGCTGCGAAAGACTACCTCGATGACGGGCCTAAGCAGTCTATGTGAGCCTTGTTTTGTCGTCAAAAGGCGCTGCTGAGCGATAGCAGCAGCCGAGCACGCACTGCCGCCTGTTTGTCATAGATAACCTGGACACTCCTGGGAGAGAGAGTCTAGACTTTGGCCAGCTACCAGTGCGGATGCGTGCAAGCAGACAGGTGCAAAGCCAGTTCAGAATACGTTTGCTGTGCGACCAACGGAACCGGAGCCTTCATTCATAAGGGTGCTACACGATGAGCGACCAACATAACACGTGCGAGAACGGTGTTGCTGCGGCCGAGGTAAGTGCCGGGCCCACCATCAACCGCAGGCACTTTCTTGCCGGGCTCGCTGGTACGGCAGTCGCCGCTGGCGTTGGCAGCTCCTATGCTTTCGCCGGGCCGGTGAGTGATGAGCCTGTGAACCTGGCCAGGGTCGCTCTTCCGTCAAGCTTTGCTGTCACGAGCGAAAACAAAATTACGACTCTTAACGATGGCTTTACCCCGAAGAGCTCGGCTGACCGCGAGCAAGGTGCTTACGCACTGCGTGGAGACTTCGATGGCGGTGATGGCGCTCGGTGGGTGCAATACAGCTGGTCCAAGCCCATAGCAACTCGTCAGGTCGACGTGTACTGGGCCGTGGATGCACCGCGCCCGCATGCCTACCCTGGCAGCGAGGCTGTCAGGATGGCTGCGCCTGCCTCGTACCGCATTCTTTACTGGAACGGCAGTGAATTTATTCCCGTCACGCATGCTCGCGGCCTGGGCGTTGCGGCAGATACCTTCAACACAACAAACTTTGACGAGATAACCACAGACAAAATTCGTCTGGAAGTACTCCCGGAGGGTACGCACGCCGCAGGCATCCTTGAGTGGAAGGTGTGGAACTCGGGCCCTGTGCCGACGATTGCACCCGTGATAGAAGCGGGCATCGACCGATCAGTCATTGTGGGTGGCCAGACTTACCTCGCCGGGCGTGCGATCTGGCTCCAGGATGGCCCTGGAAACTTAACTCGCTGGGTGAAGGCAGCCGGGCCTGGTCAAGTCGTTTTCGCAAATCCCAGCTCGCCCACAACAACGGCTCAGATTGCAACCCCAGGCGAGTACGTGCTCGAGTTGCGCAACGCAGCGTCGGGCGCAGCAGCAGGCCAGCCGGTAGCTTCACGCCTGCATGTGCATGTGGAGGCGCCGCCGCCAAGCGACCGTCTGGATGTCGTGTACACAAAGCATTACTCAATCGATAGTCCTCTATGGAACTCGCGCGCGAAGATGCTGATCGTCAATTGGATCCCACACTGCATCGCGTACTGCGAGCGCACAGACATTGCCGCGAATCGTGGTGATGGGGGCATCGATAACTTTATCGAGGCGGGCAAGGCGAACCGCGGCGAGCCGCACGCACGTCACAAGGGCTACGTATTTTCAAACGCCTGGGTGCATCAGACGGTTGAATCCATGTGCATTGCGCTGATGGTCGACCCACAGGGCGACCAGTCGATCATCGACGCCCAGCAAAAGATGCGCGAAACGCTTGAGCGTTGGATCCCGATCATCCTGGCCGCGCAGATGCCGGATGGCTATCTGCAGACAGCCTATGTGCTTGCCGATCGAAAAAACTGGCCGGAACGCTGGTCGCCCGACCACCGCGGCAATCATGAGGGCTATGTCTCGGGTTACTTTATCGAATCGGCCATCAATCACTACACGCTGACCGATGGTGGCGACCTGCGCTTGTATAACGCGGCCAAGAAGTTGGCGGACTGCTGGGTCTCGAACATAGGTCCGGGCAAAAAAGCGTGGTTTGACGGTCACCAGGAGATGGAGCAGGCACTCGTGCGCTTTGGGCGCTTCGTGAACGATCAGGAGGGCCATCACCGCGGCGACGCCTACATTGCTCTTGCTCGCTTCCTGCTCGACTCGCGCCGGGGAGGCTCAGAGTATGACCAGAGCCACCTGCCGCCGGAGCAGCAGTACGAGGCGGTAGGCCACGCTGTGCGCGCTACGTACTTCTACTCGGCGATGGCCGACATCGCTGCCGAAACGGGTGATCGTGGATACCAAAGCGCGGTCCTGTCGCTCTGGGACAACATGGTCAACAAGAAGTACTATCTCACCGGTGGCATCGGCAGCGGCGAAACTTCAGAGGGCTTTGGTCCTAACTACTCGCTACGGAACGATTCCTACTGCGAGTCATGCTCCAGCTGCGGCCTGGTTTTTTTCCAGTACAAGCTCAACCTTGCCTACCACGATGCGCGTTATGCCGACCTGTACGAGCAGACGATGTACAACGCCCTGCTTGGGGGAGTAGCGCTTAACGGCGAAAGCTTCTGCTACACCAATCCATTGGTTGATACCGAGCGCACTGTCTGGCACGTCTGCCCGTGCTGCGTTGGCAACATCCCGCGGACCCTGCTGATGATGCCCACCTGGGCCTACGTCAAGAGCCCGACCGGTATCTACGTGAACATGTTTGTGGGCAGTCGTATTCACGTAGGAAAAGTAGCCGGCACAAACGTCGAGATGGTGCAGAAGACCGAGTATCCGTGGAAAGGCGCAGTCGCGATCACCGTTCACCCGGAGCAAGCGACGACCTTCTCGGTGTACGTTCGCATTCCGAACCGCAACACGAGCAGGCTTTACACTGAATCCCCCGCCATCAACGGAGTACAGCGTTTTGCAGTCAACGGCAAGCCGTTCACACCGAAGATGGAGAAAGGGTATGCAGTGGTGACACGCGAGTGGCGCGCGGGCGATCGCATTGAGCTCGAGCTGCCCATGGAACCGCAGCGCGTGGTCGCAGACGATCGCATCCAGGCAGACCTCGGCGGGATCGCACTGAAGTATGGGCCGATGATCTACAACGTGGAGTCGGCTGACAACCAGAACATAAACCAGCAGCTGAGCGGCCAGCCATTGCGCGCAGAGTGGAAGCCAGACCTGCTCGGCGGGGTGATGGTGCTCACCGGCACATGGCAGGACGGCTCGCCGCTCACGGCTATTCCAAACTACACCCGGATGAACCGCGTCGGGCGGCCACCGGAATACCCGCGAGAGACCGAGATTAACTACGCGCCGGGAGCCACTACCGCAGCAGGAACAAGGAACCCCAGCAAAGCGCCCGAGGTGGCAGCCCCGCGAACGCCCGTGGTCGTCATACCGGGTGCCGGCACGGGCACTATTCTGGCGGGCAACAAGCCGGCGCATGGGGAATACGTGCCGGTCCAGTCCAAGGTCTGGATCTAGCAGCCCTCCAAGTCGAAGCGGACCTGGTCTCGCCAGAGCGAAGACCAGCGTTCTGCTTGAAGCTCGCCTCGCCAGATTTCGACCGGGCTGATCGTTCGCCAGTTCGTCTGCTCCGAGCCTCCCTTCCAAGGTCGGTCAACTTAGTCGTGACCATAGTGCCGCTGCCAGGCGGCGGCCAGAGCAACTGGTCTCTGGCTTATTGCTTTCCTTGGGAAATGAGCATGAGGATAGATGCGCTTCGGTGCGGCTGCTCGTTGGTCATGTACTTTTCCGGACTTACCCCACTGCGTTCAGCGGCTCTATCTAAGGACGTATGTAGATTGAGTTGCCTCGCGTTATATCAAACACGCCCCCCACCACGCTGCCCAGCAAACCGCCTGCGACACCAGAGATGGCAGCCACTCCGCCAGTTCCGATGCCAATCCCATTTAGGCAAAATCCTTGGCTGGAAGGACAA
The DNA here is from genome assembly GCA_964658255.1 of Candidatus Babeliales bacterium. Taxonomy (GTDB): domain Bacteria; phylum Acidobacteriota; class Terriglobia; order Terriglobales; family Acidobacteriaceae; genus EB88. The sequence goes on along the minus strand of CAZZYO010000075.1, from coordinate 4,586 downwards.
GGTTTTGTCCTTCCGCCAATGGCACCCACCGTTGCACCAGTGCCACCTCCTATCGCTGCTCCGACTAACGTAGAGCGTCCATAGTGGGCGAGCTTGATGTGCCTGATCTCTGGGCGTTGGAAGACAGTACCCGCCGCATTGGCTCCTCTAGCGCAGGTGAGTGTGTCATTGGTCACCTTAAAGAGGCGGCACGTCGTTCCGCCGCGATCTGTGCTGATGTGAACCTTCGCACTGACGGGCAGCGCTTTCACTTGTTCCCAGTTGCTGCCTGCGCCAGGTCGAGGAACGTCACCCTGAAACTGCTGAGCATGCAAAGCTGGCACAGAAACAGCAAAGATCAAGTTGCAAATCAAGACAAGCCAGTGTTGTTGCACACCTAGCTTCGACGGCGGCCTGGGAGCTTTTGCAGGGCAAGATATTGAAGCAAAAATGGATCGGCAAATTATGCGGGAGCTTTTCATGGAAACAGCCTAAGACCGCGCGGCTCCAGAGAATACTACAAATGCGACATTAGCCCGTTTTTGTGCGGACAATCAACCCTGACAGGTCCTTTTCGGCTCGCATGCTTTCAGGCGGAGATCCCCTTCACACTCGGAGATTGCTGAGCGTTCTCAATCGGGATAAAGAACTGCACAATCCCTGGTCTTGCAGTTCCTAGAACACACTCTCGAATGCTTTCCTCGGTTTGTGCTTTCACATCAAGGCTAGTCTGGCCGAGATCGAAAGAGATCTGGTTATGGACCGCACCCCGGTTTGCCGCGTAGCCAGCTCGAAAGAATTTCTCGCAAGCATGGAACACGCCCTCGTCATGCTCGCCCCCAGCTCGTACCTGCGCCGGTATGAAAGGCTTCCGATGATGCGCCATCTTGTACTCCTGAGAAAGTTCGAAGATGAGTCTAGTCGAATAGTGATCCGACGCACTCTCTTTACATCAGGATAAGAAAGAAATAGATCCGGACAGTGTGCAGGTATACCCTGCGAGGCGCTGCATATGTGACACATTCACGTCAGATAAGGATTGCAGTTCTGATCTTAGGACGCGAGATGCTGCAAACCTGAAAGCCAGACGTGACAAGGGGACGCAGCAAGTGGGTCAGCTCGTCGGCTACCTCCGGGTCACTTCGCTCGACCAGAAGGAATGGCGACGGGTACCTTGCCGCGTGTGCCACGAATCCTGGTTTGATCGACTCTTAGCCAGACCAGAGTGCAGCGAATGCAGCAAGTACGGCCCCTATGGTGCTCGCCAGGGTCAAGCCGAACATTTATCGATCGTCAGGCGCTCTCCGCATGGTCTCGCCGTCCAGTCTCTTTCACTTCTGCAAAGGAAGTAGGTTCCTATCGCTCGGATCGGGGGGCATAATCGGGGTGAACGGGATTGCGGAGCGCCTGGCATGCTTACGATGGCAATGGCTCAGACCGAAGTAGTCGGGTGCCGTCCGCCTGCGGTCGGTAATTCGGTCCAGGCTCTCCTTTGAGAGCTCCGACATTCATGAAAGGTACACAGGGTATGAACTATTTCGATACGGCTGACGTTGCTGGTGGTCCTCAAAAGCCGGATATCGAAAAGGGCTAAGGCATCTCCGAGGAGATCATCGGCAGGTGGCTCGCTCCGGGTAGCCGGCGTGATGACGAGATCTGGGCCGCCTCCGGCAGTAAAGCACCCCAAGCCTACGCTTGGTAACTGAAAGGAACACGATGAAGATTACACGAGTAGGTACTACTCCATCCATGGCTGGACCGGCAGACTGGTTCAGCGGCAATGTCCGCATCGATGCACTCTTCCCGCCTGACGGCGGGCGGCACTCAAGCGGAGGTCTCGTCACCTTTGAACCGGCGGCGCGCACCCGTTGGCACACGCACCCTTCCGGTCAGACGCTCGTGATCATACAGGGCCTCGGTCTGGTTCAGCGTGAAGGTCATGCCATCGAGGAAGTCAGGCCCGGAGATGTCGTCTTCTTCGAAGGCGGCGAGAAGCACTGGCACGGTGCCTCGGCACAAGCTGGCATGAGCCACATTGCGATTACTGAAGTCGTTGACGGCAAGGCAGTCGATTGGCTTGAGCCGGTCACTGACGAGCAGTACGCCACGTAGCGCAGTAGATCATGCGGGGCAACACCCCCAATCCGATTCTTGCGAACCTCAGCTAAGCTTGCTCCTTAACATCAGTTCCTTTTGTACAAACCAAACGAGAAGCCGCCTGGAGGAGAACCTCGGCGCTGCTGATGTCGCACTCAGCGAAGCAGAAGTGACGGCGTTAGAAGACGCATCGTCAAAGGTCAAGATCGAGAGCGCACGCTACTCCGACTTTCACCAGAGATGGGTTGGCAGATAGATCGTCACGCAGGAGGAAACGCACATGAGTGGGGGACCTACTCGAAGAGGAGCATGACAGCATAGCTGTGCTTCGAGTAGCCTTCTCCTGAAATCCCGGGTTATCCCGATGGAGGACAATGTGCGTTTTCAGCCTCTCGCCAAACTATGTCTCACCTTTGCGTTCAGCGCTTCAATGCTCACGGCGCAACAACCAATGGCTACCAGTGCAGCGCAACGGCCTGAAGAACGTGCAGCTGAGCTGGTGAAGCGGCTGACCTTGGAGGAGAAGGCGAGCCAGTTGGTCAACCAGTCTCGAGCTGTTCCAAGGTTGGGCATCCCTTCCTACGACTGGTGGAGCGAGGCGCTGCATGGCGTAGCGCGAGACGGCGTGACAGAGTTCCCGGAGCCCGTGGGGCTTGCGGCCACATTTGATCCCGCTGCGATCAAGCAGATGGCCATCGCGATCGGCACAGAGGGGCGCGTTCTGCACACGCGGGCGATGAAGGCCAATGGCGGCTACAGCGGGTTCTTTGAGGGGCTGGACTTTTGGGCGCCGAACATTAATATCTTTCGCGACCCACGCTGGGGCCGTGGGCAGGAGACCTACGGCGAGGACCCGTTCCTCACCGCTCGCATGGGCGTTGCATACGTCACCGGCATGCAGGGCGACGACCCGAAGTACTACCGGGCGATCTCGACTCCCAAGCACTTCGCCGTACACAGTGGGCCGGAGTCAACGCGCCACTCAGCGAATGTGGTTGTGAGCAAGCATGATGAACTGGACACATACCTGCCCGCCTTTCGGGCAGCAGTGACCGAAGGAAAAGCCGGATCGGTGATGTGTGCGTACAACAACATCAATGGCGAGCCCGCGTGTGCGAGTGAGTTTCTGTTGCTGGATCAGCTACGCGGCAAGTGGGCCTTCCAAGGCTATGTGGTCTCTGACTGTGGCGCCGTGGTGGATATCTACCGGAATCATCACTACAAGCCGACCCAGCCCGAGGCGTCTGCCATCAGCCTCAGCCGGGGCATGGACAACGAGTGCGCCGATGGCGGCTTCAAGGTCACGGACGATCGCGACTACCGGGCCTACGTGGACGCGGTGAAGGGTGGCTTTCTCAAGGAAAGTGATATCGACATCGCGCTCGCGCGCCTGTTTACGGCAAGGATCCGGCTCGGCATGATGGATCCTTCTGCCGACCCGTACGCAAACATCAGCGACAGCGAGTTGAGCAGCCCTGCGCACCGCGCATTGGCCCGCACGATTGCGAACGAATCGATGGTGCTGCTGAAGAATGACGGCACGCTACCGCTTAGATCAACGGGTCTCAAGATCGCCGTTGTTGGTCCGATTGCCGATCAGGCCCGGGTGCTCCTCGGCAACTACAACGGCATGCCCACGCATACGGTTTCTGTCCTTGAGGGCATCCAAAAGGAGTTCGCGGGCGCGTCGGTTGAATACTTCGCAGGAACGCAGCTCCTGAGCCACGACGCCAAACCGGTCCCGGCATCAGCCCTGACTAAGGACGGCAAGCCCGGGGTCAAGCTGAGTTACTCGCAGCTGGACATGAGCGACATCAACAAGACGGTCGCGTACAAACCGTTGGCAGAGAGTATTGTGCCGACCGTTGACATGTCCGCACACTCTACGCCCGCTGCCGCGGCCAACGTGCACCCTCTTGCAATCCAGTTCGACAGTGATTTAACCGCAACGGAGACGGGGGATTACAACCTGGGCATGCGCGCTAATGGCGCCTTTCGGCTTAGGCTGAACGGCAACCCGGTCACCTCGACCTATGGCGGAGATCCGAAGGAAGCCAAGCTGGGGCGCGTGCATCTGGAAGCTGGCCAGGTCGCGCACCTGCACGTGGAGTACACGCCTCCGTCGAACGGGGAAGCGATTGCGACCCTGGTGTGGGCCAAGGTAGACATGCGTCCGCAAGCCGCGGCGCTTGCAGCCGCCAGGAACGCAGATGTGGTGGTCGCCGTGCTGGGCATCTCGAGCGAGTTGGAGGGCGAAGAGATGCAGGTGAGTGAGCCTGGATTTGCCGGTGGTGACCGGACCAGCATTGATCTACCCCGGCCCGAGGAGGAGCTTCTGGAGCAACTAAAGGCAACCGGCAAGCCGGTGGTTCTTGTGCTGACGAACGGAAGCGCTTTGGCCGTGAATTGGGCGAAGCAAAACGTCAACGCCATCCTGGAATCGTGGTATCCGGGTGAAGAGGGTGGAACCGCGATCGCTGAGACACTCTCTGGCAAGAACAACCCGTCTG
>CAZZYO010000074.1:0-18562 GCA_964658255.1 Candidatus Babeliales bacterium | reverse complement strand
CAGGTCGCGGATGCAAGTCTGCTTGGAGCTTCCTGGGTCGGCTCGTGTCAGTGCCGGATGCGGCGCTGATGGGTGCTGGGGATGCGCAGGTCCTCGCGGTACTTGGCTACGGTGCGGCGGGTTACGTCGATGCCCTGGGCCTGCAGCATCTCGGTGATGCGGTCGTCTGTCAGCGGCTTACGCGGATCTTCTTCCTCGATCAGCTTCTTGACCTTGCGCTTCAGCAACAAGAGTGGCGTGCCGGAGCCCTCGGGCCCGTTGACCCCTTCAGAGAAGAAGAAGCGCAGCTCAAACACGCCCTGCGGCGTGTGCACATACTTGTTCGAGACGGCACGGGAGACGGTCGACGGATGCACGCCGATCTCTTCTGCCACCTCCTTGATCATCATCGGCCGCAGCGCTTCGACGCCGCGCTCTAAAAAATCCTGCTGGCGCCGTACGATGACCTCGCAGGTGCGCAGGATGGTGTTCTTGCGCTGCTCGATGTTGCGCATCAACTGCAGCGCAGACCGGTATCGCTCCTTGACGTAATCCTTCACGTCTTTCTCAGCCGAGGGCTGCTTCATGAGTCGACGGTAGCCCTGGTTCAAGCGCAGGGTCGGAACGCTCTCGTCATCCATCACCGCGATGTACTCGTCATCCCGTTTGACGAAGGCGACATCCGGTTCGATGAGCCGCGTATCCACAGGGTTGAAGCGATTACCGGGCCGCGGGTCAAGCGTACGGATAAACTCAAAGGCCGTGGTCGACTGCTCGACCGTTGCACCGATAGCCTTGGCAAGCTCGCGCAGATCGCGCTTCAGCAGTAGCGAGAGCTGCTTGTCGATGATGCGCTCGGCACGGTCAAAGACCGCGTGCTGCTCATGCACCGGCGGCGCGCTTTCGTTGTCGACCGGTGCGGAATCATGTGCGGGAGACTCCAACTTGGCCTGGCCGTTCAAGTGATTTTCTCTGGCAGAGCGCAGGTGAGCCTGAGCGGGTGAAGCCTGGTGTCCATTGGTGCTTATGTGGGTATCGGGATACACGACGTTCAACAGGCTTGCAGTTAAACGCTCAGCGTCATCTGCGTGAAACTGGTCGCGGACTGGATCACGGAACGGATCGTGACTTGGATGAAAAGCCGAGTGATGGCGCTGTTCGTGGTCCTGATCATCCTCGGCCTGCCTGCGTACCTGGTCGCGCTTGCGCTCCTGCGCTGACCACTCGGCGCGCGCGGCGCGAACCTGCACAAGCAGGCAATCCCGCAGATCACGTGCGCCGATACCAACCGGGTCCAGCCCCTGCACGATGGCGACCGACTGCGCGAGGATCGATTGTGCGTCAGCAAGCGCCGCCGCCGCATGTGGCTGGCTCGCAAGCTGGGCCATGTATCCAGCCAGCAGCTCTTCGTCCGTGGCAGTCAGGTAGCCATCGTCATCGAGGTTGCCGACGATGTATTCGGCTGCGTCGCGCACCGCCGGCAACAGCGGCAGCGAACCCAGCTGCCAGCACAGGTGGTCGGCGAGCGAGCCAGGCGCCGAAAGGTAGTTCTCGAGCGACGGCTTTTCATTGACCTCAAAGCTCTGCGGAGAACGAAAGCCAGGGTCAAGATATTCCTGGAAGTAGGAGCCGAAGTCGATCTCTTCAAACGGATCTGGCTTGTCGCGCTCCTCGGGCTTGGCCTCGGCGCCGGGGTCAGCCACATGGTCCAGCATCGGAACGCTTTCTTCCAGCTCCTCCAGGACAGGATTCTCCGCGATCTCCGCCTGGATCATGTCTTTGAGCTCAAGCTTGTTGAGCGCGAGGACGCTGACCATCTGCATCAGCCCAGGGGTAAGTATCTGGCGCTGTGAGACCTTCAGGTTGAGCTTTGGCTGCAGAGAGACCATCGTGGGGCGTGCCGGCGGTGCGCACTGGACTTCCTTTTAGGGCTGGGGTGGTGAGTCGAGTCTACAAAAGATAGACGCTACCGACCAAGGCTTCGTACCCGTCTGGCGCACCATCGTACTCTCTACGGGCCGTAGGGGCGACTGCGACTCTAGCGCCGACAGGCACAAGGGCGATCCCGCGAGTTGCCTTGATCTAGGCCCCGAGCGAAGCGAAAGATGCTTCGCGCGATCACTGGTAGAGCGATGCGACGGGAAGCCGCTCAAGGGCCTAGCGCAGGAAGAAGTTTTCCCCCAGGTAGACCCGCCGCACCTCCGGGTCAGAGCCGAGCTGGTCCGGCGTGCCGTCGCGAAAGATGCGCCCCTCGTTGATGATGTACGCGCGATCAGTCACCGAGAGCGTCTCGCGCACGTTGTGATCGGTGATGAGCACGCCGATGCCAGACGCCTTGAGGTCGTAGATGATCTCCTGCAGGTCATCAACGGCCAAGGGGTCGATGCCAGAGAACGGCTCGTCAAGGAGGATAAAAGAAGGCTGGATGCAAAGGCAGCGCGCGATCTCGACCCTGCGCCGCTCGCCGCCTGAAAGCGCGTAGCCCTGGGTCTTGCGAATGTGGTTCAGGTTGAGCTGCTCAATGAGCTTCTCGGTGCGGGCGCGGCGCATCTGCGGCGAGATCGACTGCGCCTCCAGCACCGCGAGGATATTCTCCTCAACCGTAAGCTTGCGGAAGACGGACGGCTCCTGTGGCAGGTAGCTGATGCCATAGTTGCGCGCCCGCAGGTACATCGGCACCCGCGTAATGTCTACGCCGTCGGCGAGGATACGCCCTGCATCCGGCTGCACCAGGCCCACCATCATGTAGAAGCTGGTCGTTTTGCCGGCGCCATTCGGTCCCAGCAGCCCGACCACCTCGCCCTGCGACACGTCGATAGAGACGCCGCGAACGACCTGGCGCCCTTTGTACGATTTACCTATCCCGTCGGTGGAGAGCTTTTGCATTTATCTGTTGGTGTGCGTGTCAGTGACCGTTCGCGAGGCACTCGCACCCTGGTTGGACACCTTGACGCTATCACCGGCATCTCTGAAAATCAACGCGGCACCGGTCGTAGTTCCCTTCTCGATGTCCATCACCCGGGGCGGCTGCTGGGGGGTTCCGGTGAGTACGTAGCGGCCATCCGCGGCCGTGTACACAAGCTTTTCGCCAGTGCCTCGCCGCCCGGTCTGCGTGATGATGACGTGACTGGTCGCGACCATGTGGTCGACTGCAGAAGGTTTGCCCGGAACGCTGGGCGTGAGAAATACCTGTGCCTCATCCGCATGGATGACGCCCGCCGGCTGCTCTGCAACGACAGACCCGCGCATATCAGCCCGCCGATCCTTGTCCGAGTAGTGCAGGGTGACGCTGGTAAGCCGGGAAGGTGGAGACTGCTTGTCGGAGGCTCCAGAAGCGGGAGCCACCCTAGCGGTCGTCGCAGCAGCGGCGCTTGGCTTCACCTGTCCAGCCATAACGCTGGGTGCATTTCTGGCCAAAATGGCAGGGCTATCGCTTTTCGATCCGAGCGTCGCATGCACCACCGCGCCGCGCTGCCCAGGTGCGCCATGCGCGTCCAGCGTCTGGTCGTCGCGGGAGAGCTCGAGCACCGGCGCGGCAACTGCGTTCGCGCCCTGCCACATGCGCGCCGGCACCGCCGCGGTCCCGTAAAAGAGGCTCAGCTGGCTTGCATGGTCCAGCTGGCCGTGATCTGCCACCACGTGCACCGGCCCATCGCCGCCAAGCGTCGGCCCTTTCTGCGCATTCTGCTGAATGTAGGTCGCCTTCACATCGCCAAACGCACTCGCATCGCCGGAGTCGCGGTGATAGTCCACCTTGTCCGCCGTCATCGCCAGGCTGTTGTTGCGTAGGTGCGGGTCCCCGGTCAGGTGAGTTACCTGGTCGGCTGCATGGTACTCGGCCTGGTTTGCCGTCGCCTGCAGCGGATCGGCTGCCGTGTTCGGGTTCTTCGGATCAGGAGCCGGAGTCTGGTAGATCACCACATGCCCGGTCTGGATAGCGGTATCGATCTGGGACGCGGCGCCGGATGGTTCGGATGAGGAAGCGGGCGGCGCACCAGCCTTGCGTCCGGCCTTCTGATCGACTGGCGCGAAAATCAAGTGCAGTGTATCGCCCTTGCTGCTGCTGGTCGTGCCCTGGTAGATGCTATCGGTGATCTTGGTATTGCCCGTACCATCGAGCAGCCGCAGTTCCCTGCCGCCTGCAAGCGTTGCCAGCAACTGGTTGCCGCTGATGGTCGTCACCCGCGCGGGCGCCCTGGGCGGGATCTCATGCAGCGTGATCCCGGCTCCGCCCACGGCGAGTGCCTTTTGTGCTTCAGCATTGCCGTTCGCTCCCGGAGCAAAATCCACGTCAAGCTGGCTGGCGCGCAGCTCCCGTGTCGTCGACCCGCCTGCTTCGCCGTTATAGGTGTTACGCTGCAGGACGAAGCTGACTGCATCCCTGAACTGCGCATGGTGCAGGACCTGGGCAGTCGGCGGCGAAGCGGACCCCGCAGCCGCCCCAGGGACCTGGTGTGCAGCAGGCACGATATGCGCCTTGCCTCGCGGCGCAGGAGCGCTCGCAAAGCTGAGCGTGCCTGTAATCGCCGTCCCTTGCATGCTCTCGCCGTTCTGGTTCGCCGTGTAGGTCAGGCCTCCGCCCAGGTGGGCCGCTACCGGCTGGCTCTGCGGGTCCAGGTCGATGAGGGCTGACTCGCTGTGGACCTCGCTGCCGTCCTCGTCGGTAAGGTGCACATGTCCACGCGCGTCAATTTGCTCGGCTGAGCCGTCCGGGCGAAACTTGACCGTCGCCTGGTCGGCAGTCGTGTGTTTGCCTGAGTTGGTTACGTCTGCGCGGATCAGGTAAGCCTGGTGCGCGTCGCGCAACAGCTGGGCATGCTCGGCGTGCACTACCGAGTCCGAGGCTCCGTCCGCATTCTTCGCCGTGAGCGCGACCTGGTGATCGAGCACCAGCACCCCGGTCTTTGCGTTGTAGTTTGCACCTATGGCCGAGCCGGTCGCCCGCGTCAGGGCAAAGTCGACCCGCTGATCAGTGACCGCCTCGCCTGTGCCCTGGTTGAAGGTGAGCCCACTCGTCGTCACATGGATCTCGCTACCTGGATCCGGCGCCTTGGGAGCGGTCGGCGCAGAACCAGGGCCGGCAGGCCTGGCTTCAGGCGACGCGAAATCGATGCGCACCTCGCCCTTGGCCCGAGCAATCCCCTGCTGGCGGTCGTAGGTGAAGTCCGAACCATAGATTTTGTCCGAGCGGCCGCTGCCCGGTGCGCCGTAGAGAGTGATGGTCACATCGTGCAGCTCAGCCTGGTTGGCCTTGTACTCGATCAGCTTTGAGGCCTGGATGGTGAAGATGGTGTGGCCCTGACTGGACTGCGAGTAGGTGAAACCATTGGCGGTCTGGGCGATGTCCGCCCCGAGCCGACCCGGCAGGTCCAGATGAAAGTGCAGGCCCTTCAAGCGCGCTAACCCGAAAAAACCACCCACAACGAGCAGCAGAACCACTGCGGAGACACCAACCGCGCGCCGTACCTGTTTTACGCTCAGAGCCATGCAGCCTAGTTGACCTGTTGCAGGCGCGCGATCAGCTTCTGCGCCAGGCTTTCTCCAGATTCAGACCAGAGCAGCCGGCTGGAGACGCCGCAATTTTTCTGGATGCACGCGCCAAGGTCGACCAGCAGCTTCACGTTTTCGGCGATGTAGCGCGCCGCGGCCGGATCCGCCTTGAGGTCTAGATTGAACTCATCCTGGAGGAAGGGCGTGTCGATGCCGAAGTCGATGCGGATCTGCCCATTCTGCTCATAGGCGCCCTCGTCGAACTCCGGTCCGTAGCCGACCACGCGCACCGGGTGCGGCCGCTTACGCCATACCGGATCTAGGTCACCCTCCGCCTCCCGGGACCAGAGCTCCCAGCTGAACTCGAACTCGTAGGCAAAATCGTCGTGGAGCAGCTCAAGGGCTGCGGGAACGGCGAGCTCCGGGGCAGCCTGGTCCTCGCCTTCAGCCACAGGGCCGTCCTCGTCGTAGATGCGCTGATAGATAGGCGACTCGTTCCAGCTGATGGGGTAGGCGGCGGCGGCCCGCAGGCGCGGCGACCGGGCACCCGGAGCAGCGCCAATGACGGCGAACTGGTGGAGAACGCCGAGGAGTGCAGCCGGGAGGGCGACGGTACGAAAGTTCGGGTACCAGAGGCTTAGGTAAAGTTCGTCAGCCATGCACTTCTAGATGCTCCTGGGGCTGTATCGGCTGCGGAAAGAGGAACTTGACGGCTCCGCAGGCAGCAAGGCCATGCCGGGCGAATGAGGGCGTAAGGGTTTTGGACTTGTGCAAAACAAGGAAGTGAGCTAGGGTTAATCAAGCTCGTTACTGAGTGGGTTTGTTCTGCACGGTTTTGAAGTACGGCCTGCGTTCTGCCTTGCTCCGATATCAGCGAATTTCATCTGTAAAGGGAATCACATCACCATGGAACAAGGCACAGTTAAGTGGTTTAACGACGCAAAGGGTTTCGGCTTCATTACGCGCGAGAGCAACAACGAAGACGTTTTCGTTCACTTCACCGCGATCAGCGCGAACGGCTTCCGCAGCCTTCAGGAAGGTCAGCGCGTTCAGTTTAACGTCGTGCGTGGACCCAAGGGCTTCCAGGCCGAGAACGTTCAGGCCATCTAGTTTACAAGCCGCGCGCCGGGGTCCTTCCCGGCGGCTGGCTTCGAAGATTTGAGCAAAGCGGCAGCCTCCGGGCTGCCGCTTTGCTGTTGCGCTCGAAGCTGAGCGATGTCTCTGTACCCTTGCTCTAGCTGACAGGCCCCTACTCGGAACCAACTGTTCTCAGAAGGAAATCACACGTCATGCTGCCAACTACCGGCCATGCTGAGCGACAAGCGATCCACCCGGCCCAACGCAACACCGGCAGCGCAGTAGGTTCCATGGCCCTGTGCGTGGGCCTGCTCATCGCAGCGGAGTTCATGCCGGTAAGCCTGCTTACCCCTATCGCCACCGACCTGCACGCGAGCGCCGGTATGGCCGGGCAGGCGATCTCCATCTCGGGCCTCTTCGCCGTAGTCACCAGTATTTACATTGCTACGTTCGCCTCTCGCTACGACCGTAGGCACGTCCTGGTCGGCCTGACCGCCCTCATGTTGGCCTCGCTCATACTGATCGCGCTCGCTGCCAACTTCCTTGTCCTGATGGCAGCCCGGGCGCTGCTTGGCATCGTGATCGGCGGCTTCTGGTCGCTGGCCACTGCGACAGTGATGCGGCTTGTCCCTGAAGAATCCGTGCCGAAAGCGCTGGGCCTGGTCTACATGGGCAATGCCGTCGCCACTGCATTCGCCGCACCGGTGGGCAGTTATCTTGGCGGTCTCATCGGTTGGCGAGGCGTCTTCTGGGCTCTCACACCAGTCACAGCCGCCTGCATGATCTGGCAGTGGATCAGCCTGCCTGCCATGCCGCCTCAGGCTCCCAAACCCATCCACAGACTCTTCGGGCTGCTCAGGCGCCGCAACGTCGCGTTCGCGATGCTCGGAACAATGCTTACCTTCGCCGGGGCATTTACAACCTTCACGTACCTGCGCCCTTTCCTGGAAACCCGAACGCATGTGACGTTGCCGCAGCTCTCTCTCCTGCTCCTGGGCCTCGGTCTGGCGGGCTTTGTGGGGACATTTACCGCCAGTATTGCGGTCAGGCGTCACCTCTACCGCCTGCTCGGTGCGCTGCCGGTCTTGCTAGCTGCCGTCACCCTGTGGATGCTCTGGGCACAGCGCAGCGTCTGGATCGTCGCGGTCGCCATGATCGCCTGGGGAACAGTCAACTCCGCTATCCCTGTCTGCTGGTCGACCTGGCTCGCCAAGGGATTGAGCGATGAGCCGGAGAGCGGGGGCGGTCTGCTGGTAGGCGCCATCCAGCTTTCGATTATGTCCGGTGCGGCACTGGGCGGCTATCTGCTCGACCACCTGTCGGTCACAGGAACTTTCCTGGGAGGATCAACCCTCCTGCTGCTGGCTGCGTGCGTGGTTGGAAGTGGCAGCAGGCTGCGCCCGCAGCCCTGAGAGGCGCTCGCGCCGCTTTCCTCTGCAAAGCGACGGCCCGCGGGCTGCCGCTCTGTCGTGGTTCACTCTTTACCGGTAATCGCGAACAGGGCTCCCTGGGGGTCCAGGCACTGCGCAATCCAGCCCCCACCGGGCACCTGGCGGGGATCCATGATCACCTCGCCCCCTGCCCCCTTGATCTTCTCAAGCGTCGCCCCTACGCCTTCCACGTGGATGTAGTACAGCCACCAGGGAGCGGGCATCTGCAAGGGTTTGGTCATCATGCCGCCGGTCGGCACCCCGTCTGCCGAAAAGGTCTGATAGAGCCCCATCGGCCCCATGTCGATGGCCGCATCCGCGGTCCAGCCAAAGAGGCCCGAGTAGAACTCCCACGCTGCTTTTAGATCGCCGGCATAGAGCTCATGCCACGCCACATGGCCCAGCGGCGGCGGGACCTGCCGGTCCGGCCCAGACATTGGCTGGAGCGCCTGGAAGAGCAGGAAGACAGCACCATGCGGATCGCTGGCCACGGCAAAACGCCCTACATCCGGGATGTCGCGTGGCGCACGGTGGATCACGCCGCCCGCCTCGGTGATCCGAGCCGCGTAAGCGTCCACGTCGTCGACGCCGATGTGGCCTAGCCAACCGGGCGACGCATTGTGCGACTCCTCAGGGATACTCATCACGCCGCCAACCATTCCGGTCGCTGTGGTAAGCAGGGTGTAGGGTGAGCCGGCCATGCCCGCATCCTGCGCCTGCCAGCCGATCACGTCGCGGTAGAAGGCGGTTGCAGCGGCAGGATCGCTGGTCATCAGGTCGTACCAGACGAAGTGTGAAGGCTTTTCAGGCATGTGCGACAGGTTCCTCTCAAGGTTTGCGCCTGCACCCAGGTCTTCCCTGGGTCGGGCATGTTGCGCGATGCACACGCTAGTGCACCAGAGGCCCGACGCGCAAGCAGAAAAGAGGCCGAGGCTCGAGCCGACGCTCTTTGCCGCTCAGACCGTATGCTGGAGAAGCTGCGCTGTCCTGCGAGCCTCGATCTCCATGCGAGATAACCAGCAGTCAAAGCCTTTGAGCGCCACCCGCAGACCGCAGCTTTGGAGACCAGCCATGCCTTTGCGCTTCGCGACGCTTGTTGCCCTGGCCGGTGCTCTCGCTGTGCCTCTTGCGGCCCAGACCCTGCCCTTGACCTATGACTGTCAGCGCGCTTCCGCTCCGATACGGATTGACGGCAAGCTCGACGACCCTGCCTGGGCCAGAGCCGCGTGGACCAGCGACTTCGTCGATATCGAGGGTGCCGCGAAGCCGCGTCCACGCTTCCGCACCCGGGTCAAGATGCTTTGGGACGACCAGTACCTCTACATAGCGGCGGAGCTCGAAGAGCCGGACGTCAAAGCCACACTCACCCAGCACGACTCCGTCATCTTCCACGACAACGACTTCGAGGTCTTCCTTAAGCCCCTGCCTGCAACGCCGAGCTACTACGAGTTCGAGATCAACGCGCTGAACACGGGCTGGGACTTGTTTCTCGCCAAGCCCTACAACCAGGGCGGCAGCGCCGATAACAGCTGGGACATGCCCTTGCTCAAGACCGGCATTGGGATCCAGGGCACGCTTAACCGGTCAGGCGACAAGGATCAGGGCTGGACGGTCGAGATCGCCTACCCGTGGAAAGACTTCGCCACCCGCCAGATCGTGCCGCAACCCAAAGCAGGCACTGAGTGGCGGATCAACTTCAGCCGCGTCGAGTGGACCCCCGGCAACCCCAAGGAGGATAACTGGGTCTGGTCGCCACAGGGAGTCATCAACATGCACGTGCCGGAACACTGGGGGTATCTGCGCTTCCGCTAAGTCCAGCAAGTCAGGATGTGAAACTCGCTCAAACCTCTTGCGGAGCGTGACAGCTACCCTTCAGAACAACCTAGGGTACAGGTGGTAACTCACTTCCACGTGAATCTCCACCGGGACTGGTTTTCCGTCCAGGGTGGAAGGCTGGAACCGATACTGTTGGACAGCGGTGATTGCCGCATCGTCCAGGCCTTGACCGGCAGCCTGCAGCTTAGGCTTCAGACTAGCAGCCAGGGATCGCACCACCTTCACACTCTCTGGCTCGCCGTTCACGTTGACGATCAACGAGATGACGCAGACCCCGGTAATTTTCTTCCTTCGCGCCTCCTCTGTGTAATGAGAATCGACGAAGTGGATAAGCTTGGGGGTTGTTACCCCGAGAGTGCCAGGGTGGTACGTGACTGTTGGACTAACGGGATCCGGAAGGGATTGGGTTGTAGAAGCGCCAGGAACCTGCTGTCTCATGATCGCTGTGGCAGGAGGTGCCGAAAGGGTGACGAGGAAGAGAAAAATGTTCAGCATAGCTATGACGTCGGACCGGCCTCGAGCCTGCGATCACTGATTAAGTTAGCTTGACTGGTTGCTCTGAGGCGCCTTGTTCTGGGCTGAACACGCCAAAAACAGGTATGAACGACTTTGCAGCGTTAAGCGGCCGTAATTCCGTGGCACTTCTTGAACTTTTTGCCTGATCCGCAGGGGCATAGGTCATTCCGCCCAACTTTGTCGGCGTGCGCGGACGGCTCGGCTGTCGGCGGAGTGCCGTTGCCGCGACTCAGGTCGAGTTCGCGCTCTTTGCGCTCGGCAAACTCCTGTTCGATCTTGTCGATGGTAGTGGCAGGGCTTGCGGCTGGAGCGCTGGGCCGGCGGCGCACGGGGAAGTAGGCACCGGTGGGGCGGGAGGTCGCCGCAAAGCCCGGGGCCGACCCGGAATAGCGCGCAGGCGGACGGCTCGGGGCAGCCTGACCGTTGGTTGCGCCGGGCTGCCCGTTACGGGGCTGCTGCCCCTGGGACGGACTTGCCCCGGCGGTATCGGATCGCTGCTGCGCTCGAGGAGCCCCATTCCCAGGTGCAGCTGGGGAAGCGGCGGGCAAAGCAGCCTGCTGAGTCCCAGTGGCCGCAAGCTCCGCCGAACCGGCGAGCGCACCCATCAGCGTTTCGCCTTCTCCAAGCGGTTTCGCAGGGATACGGATCGGCTGCCCGTCGGGACCAACAATCTGCATCAGGAAGAGATACCGAACGGTGTCCTCCTGGAAACGGATCATCATCTGCTCAAACATGTCGAAGGACTCGCGCTTGTAGGCGACCAGCGGATCCTGCTGGCCGTAGCCGCGCAGCCCGATGCCTTCCTTCAGGTGATCCATGTTGAGCAGGTGGTCCTTCCACAGGCCGTCCAGGACCGAAAGCATGATCATGCGCTCGTGGTAGCGCATGGCCGGTTCGCCGATGATCTGCTCCTTGGCCGCGTAGTGGTCGCGTAGCCGCTCAAAGATGCCCTCGCCCAGCTGGTTGCGACTCAGCTCGGCCGGGTTCAGCCCGGCCGACTCCAGGTCAAGACCAAACTGCTCGCGCACCTTGGTCGCCAGCGCAGCCGTGTCCCACTGGTCCGGGTGGATCTTCTCGGGCGCTGTCTCGTCAAGGATGGCCGAGAGCAGATTCGCGACATAGTCTTCGACAACCAGCTCACGCTGGTTAATACCTTCAAGCAGCGAGTGGCGGAGGCCATATACAGCCTCGCGCTGCTTATTCATCACATCGTCGTACTCGAGCAGGTGCTTACGGGACTCGAAGTTCTGCGCCTCGACTGCTTTCTGAGCGGCCTCGATACGGCGCGAGATCATGCCGGACTCGATCGGCACGCCCTCTTCCATGCCCATCTTCTGGAGCAGGGTTGAGACCCATTCCTTGGCGAAGATGCGCATCAGGTCGTCTTCAAGCGAGAGGTAGAAGCGCGAGGCGCCGGGGTCGCCCTGGCGTCCGGCGCGGCCTCGCAGCTGGTTGTCGATACGGCGCGACTCGTGGCGCTCGGTGCCAAGGATGTGCAGGCCGCCTGCTTCGAGCACCTCAGCGTGCTCGGTCCTGGTTGCCTGCTCCCGGTGGGTCACGATGCGGTCCCAGTCGGCCTGGGTGGTCTCGAACTCCTGGCCCTGGTAGTAGAAGCGCATCCGGCCTGCAACCGCGATCGGCTGGATGGCTCCTTCGGCTGCGGCGACCGGGCGGGCCAGGTTCTGCTTGACCAGATCCTGCTTGGCAATGAACTCCGCATTGCCGCCCAGGAGAATATCGGTACCGCGACCAGCCATGTTGGTTGCGATGGTGACCATGCCCAGCCGGCCGGCCTGGGCGACGATTTCAGCCTCGCGCTCGTGGAACTTGGCGTTGAGCACCACGTGGCGCACGCCCTTACGCTGCAGGATCTGCGAGAGCAGTTCGGACTTTTCGATCGACGTCGTGCCGACCAGGACGGGCTGCTTGATCTCATGCAGCCGCGCGATCTCGTCCGCTACGGCGAAGTACTTTTCCTGTGCTGTCCGGTAGACCACGTCCGGATTCTCTATGCGCCGCATCTCGCGGTTGGTCGGGATGACGACGATCTCGAGCTTGTAAATCTTGTCGAACTCGGCAGCCTCGGTCTCGGCCGTGCCCGTCATGCCGGCCAGCTTCTTGTAGAGGCGAAAGTAATTCTGGAAGGTGATGGTCGCGAGCGTCTGGTCTTCGCGCCGAATCGTCACGCCCTCCTTTGCCTCGACTGCCTGGTGCAGCCCGTCGGACCAGCGGCGACCCGGCATCAGGCGCCCGGTGAACTCATCGACGATGATTACTTCCGGCCCTTGCGCGCCGTCCTTGACGACGTACTGCACGTCACGCCGGTACAGGGTATTGGCCTTGATGGCGACCTCGACGTGATGCTTCAGCTCCCAGTTTTCGACCTCGGCGATGTTGCCAATGCCGAGCAGTCCTTCGATCTTCTCCCAGCCCTCATCGGAGACGGTAATCGACTTGTGCTTCTCGTCGACGACAAAGTCGCCGGTGAGCCGCTTGGACTCTCCTTCTTCAATCTCTTCGCCCTGCTCCAGCTGCGGGATGATGCGGTTGACCTTGACGTACTTGTCCGTGGTCTGGTCGGTGGGTCCGGAGATGATCAGCGGGGTACGCGCTTCGTCAATCAGGATCGAGTCCACTTCATCAACGATCGAGAAGTAGTGCCCGCGCTGCACGCAGTCCGCAAGCTCGAACTTCATGTTGTCGCGCAGGTAGTCGAAGCCGTACTCGTTATTGGTGCCGTAGGTGATGTCAGCGGCGTAAGCGGCACGGCGCGTCGGGTCGTCCAGATCGTGGACGATCACACCAACGGTCAGGCCGAGAAACTCGTAAATCTTTCCCATCCACTCGGCGTCGCGTTTGGCCAGGTAGTCGTTCACGGTCACCACGTGGACGCCACGCCCGGCGAGCGCGTTCAGGTAGACCGGAAGCGTCGCCACAAGCGTCTTGCCTTCGCCGGTACGCATCTCGGCGATCTTGCCCTGGTGCAGTACCATGCCGCCGATCAGCTGTACGTCAAAGTGGCGCATGCCGACCGCGCGCCGGCCCGCTTCGCGGACGACGGCGAAAGCCTCGGGCAGCAGTTCGTCCAGCACCCGCTTCTCCGCCTCAAGGATGCCGATCCTGCCCTCTTCGTCAGCTTCGGACAAAGCCCCACGTGCCTCGGCGACACGGGCCTTGAACTCGGCCGTCCTGCCGCGCAGCTCCTCGTCAGAGAGCGCCTGCATCGCGGGCTCGAACGCTGCGATCTCATCGACCACGGGCAGCAGGCGCTTGACGATGCGCTCATTGCTGGTCCCAAAAACCTTTGTCAGCACACTACCGATCAAGAGAAAAACCTCACTCCTGAGTGTACTACCGGCTGAAGGTGCAGCCACGCTCCGGCGTGCGGCTGCTGTGCAGGCCCAGCGGACCCGCACCCCCAGGGATTGAGAAGGGGCAGCTACTTCGGCAGCGCCAGTCTCCGAGCTTCGCAGGCAGCAGCGCCCGGCCTGCTCGGCTGCCGTCTGAGGCTTGGTCATCGCGGGGTTACCGGCGCTGTTACGTGTCTGGAGGAGGGCAGACGTCAAGGTGGCGCTGGCAATAAGAACGTGGAGCAGTAAGACTCTGGATACCACCGCGTGGCCAACGTCGCCCGCGAATGGCGGGTCCAGGCACATGGCAATCACCACAGGGGCTAAGCTGGGCATGGAGCGTTCCCATGTCGACCAGCCCAGCCAGCGCCGCCAACCCACCTCGCCAGCACGCCGCAGGCCCAGGCACCGGTGCACCTTCCCTGCCCGAGCCGTCGCATGCCGAGCGCGTCCGCACCCTGCTCTCGCAGTCGAGCGTCGGCAGCCTCTCCACACATTCGCGGAAGCAGCCAGGCTTTCCCTTTGGCTCGCTGATGCCCTATGCGCTCGACGGGCAAGGCCGCCCGCTGCTGCTGATCAGCACCATGGCCATGCACACGCAAAACCTGGTCGCCGACCCGCGCGCAGCCCTGCTCGTCACCAGTCCAGACACAGACGGTGACCCGCTCGGCGCAGCCCGGGTCACGCTCCTGGGCGAAACAACGCCGGTCCCGCCCGAGGACCTCACCGAGGCGCGCGAGCTTTACCTGGCCCGTCACGAGAACAGCCGCTACTGGGTCGACTTCAAGGACTTTGCCTTCTTCCGCATGGAGGTGGTCGACCTCTACTACGTAGGCGGCTTCGGCGTCATGGGCTGGGTGCCGGTGGACGCCTTCCGCCAGGCCGCGCCAGACCCGCTCGCCAAAGCCGGCCCCGGCATCCTTGCGCACATGAATGCCGATCACGCCGACTCGCTCATCCTGCTATCCCGGCGCTTTGCCGGGATCGAAGCGGAAGAGGCGCAAATGACCGCCGTCGACCGGCTCGGCTTCGTGGTGCGCCTGAAGACCGCCGAGGGCATGCGGGGCGCTCGCATCAACTTCCTCCACGAAGTGCATGACAGCCAACGCGCCCGCGAGGTCCTGGTGGCGATGGTCCAGGTGGCCAGGCAGGTGCGGGAGGGCTGAGCCTCCATCCGGGCCGACTTGCCGAGAGCCGGCCGGTCGATGGCGGAAGCGCCGAACGCCGCCTTGCCGAATGCTTCAGCCTCCCAGATGCGCGAGGAAGAAGTTCGCCATTACCGCGTAAGCCTCGCGCGACTCCGGCAGGTCGAGATTGAGCCAGAAGGCATGCGGCAGCCCATCAAACAGCACCATCTGCGTGGGGACGCCGTCCCTGCGCCAGGCACGCTCCATATCCGCGGTGCCGCTCATCAGGAAGTCCCGGCTGCTGGTAATGAAGAGCGTCGGCGGCAGCCCGTGCAGGTCGCCGCGATTGGGCGAGAGCACCGGGTCCGTCGGATCGTGGGTGCCGAAGTACTCAGACGGCGTCTTCGGCCGGGGCCCGGGCTTGGGCGTCGGCAAGGAGCCGGTAAAGCCAGTCAGGGTGAAGAGCGCGCCTGAGTCGCCGGTTGCGGCAAAGTCGCCGATGCCGGAAAAAACTCCCAGCGCGGCCGGCTCCGGCAGGTTTAGTTGTTTTAAACGCGCCGCGATCTCGGCCGTCAGGATTGCCCCGGCCGAGGTTCCATAAACGATGACGTGGTTAGGCGTGTAGGTCTTCAGCAGCTCCTTGTAGACCGAGATCGCGTCGTCGAGCGCCGCCGGGTACTGGTTCTCGGGCGAGAGCCGGTAGAGCACCGAGACGACGCGGGCGCGGGTCATGTTCGCGATCGGGATCGACTCGGAGTACGACCCGGAATCGGAGTTGAAGCCCCCGCCGTGCACGCACATCAATACGCGATCTGTGTGGATGGGCGGGCTGGCAGGTTGCGTTTGCGAGCCCGCCGTCGGCTGCCGTTCGAGGGCCGAGTAACGTAGCGGATCGTTGATAAAGCCCTGTGTCCGTATCCCGGGCCCGGAGACCGGCCCCACGATCGCTTCCGGCAGCGGCTCCACATCATGCACCGGCACCCCGGCCATCTTGGTCTCGGTGATCCTGACGGGGTAGACGGCCATCGACTGCTTCCCTGCCCCATCCTGCCAGGCCTGGGTCGCCGCGCGCCGCCGCACCACATCCGGGTCCATGCTGGCCGCATCGGTGCCGGCCCGCTGGTAGGCCTTGGTCGCCTCCGCGCTCAGCACGGAAGGCAAGGGCACGACGCGCGTGATGTGCGCCGTTCCCAACTCGTCGACCACGCTTGTGTTCCCAAGCGGGCCCGGCGGCGGAGTCGCACTCTGGCCCAAACCAACCACGGTAGAGACAACCAGGGCAGCAATCGACAGCGAAGAGCGAAGCACAGGCATGGGGCAGGATTCCTCGCTGCCGATCCTATCTCAGCCCTTCAAGACTTTGCCCACGAACCCGGAGCCAGCGCGAGGAATGGCTCCCATTGCTGCAGAGGAAGGAATCTCCGGCCTAACCGCTACTTTGCTCGTGGATGAGTGCGGTCGTAGACCTGGGCCACCTGGGCGACCGTAAGCTGGGTGTACCGCTGGGTGGTTGTGAGACGAGCATGGCCGAGCAGCTCCTGGATCGCGCGCAGGTCCGCACCCTCCTCCAGCATGTGGGTGCCAAAGGCGTGGCGCAGGGTATGCGGGTGAGTCTCGGCGGGCAGGCCGTGGGCGATTGCAAGCTGTTTGAGAATGCGGCCTACCGACCGCGTCGTGAGCCTGCTGCCGGGATTGGGGCGCAGACCAAGCAGCAGCGCCGGCGTAGGCCTGGATCGGGCAACCGCCTGTTCGCGCTGGGGCAGGTAAGTCGCGAGTGCAGCAGCAACGGCCTCGCCCATGGGCACGTAGCGCTGCTTGCGGCCCTTGCCGCGAATCAGGAGCAGCCTGCCAGCCCAGTCAAGATCAGCAAGGTCAAGCCCGGCCAGCTCGGCATTGCGGATGCCGCAGCCGTAGAGCAGCTCGAGGATGAGCTGGTCTCGCGCCGGCCAGGCGCTGGCCGTCCGCGGGCTAAGGGGCGAGAGAGTGGCTCTCTCGGCGTGTTGCCTATCTTCGTCTATCTCGGTGGGCTGGCGCCGCGCGACCGCCCTTCCACGAGGCAGAGCACGACCCTGCCGGGCCACGCTCTCAATCATCGTGTTCAGCTGCTCGGCGCTCGGCACCCGGGGCAAGGGCGCGCTGCGCCTGGGGGTTGCGACCAGCAGGGCTACGTTCTGCTCGACCAGCCCCCGCCGCGCCATCCACTTAATCCAGGAGCGTACCGGGGCGAGTGCCCGGGCGACCGAGCTCTTGCCAAGGCCAGCGGCGTGGAGGCTCCCAAGCCAGTCCCGGAGATGCAGGTGGGTGAGTGCCGAAGGAGGCGTGCCAGGCGCAAGGCCTGGACAGCCCGGGCGGACCGCTGCCAGCCAACCGGTAAATGTTGCGAGCTCGCGCCGGTAGGCCCGGAGCGTGTGCGGCGAGGCAGCCTTCTCATAGGCCAGCGCCTCGAGGTACTGCCCGGCCAGGCGCGAGAGCTCGGTCGGCTGAGTGGAGGTTCGCTCTCCTGCTTCGCGCGCCCGCGTCTCGCCTGACGCGGCCTTTACGCGCCTTGTATTGCCTGCGTTTGGCGGAACCCCCCCTGCCTTGCGCCTACCCTCCATCACGGTTCGCCTGGCGTGCGCGCTGCTCGCGTGGGTGGTGGAGCTGGTGCGCAGCCTTGAGCCGCCCGAGCGCGACATGGGTGTACACCTGGGTGGTCGCGATGTCGGCATGCCCCAGGAGGGTCTGCACCGTGCGCAGGTCGGCCCCGTGGTCGACCATGTGCGTGGCAAAGCTGTGGCGCAGCATGTGCGGGGTCGCGCCCGGGCTGCCGGCCTTGACGATGCGCGCAATGGCCAGCCGCAGAAGGGGGCGGCCGCGGGTCGAGAGAAAGAGCCGTCGCGCGACCTCGGCGCCAGCGCGTCCCGCAGCCAGCAGGCTGGGGCGCCCGTGCTCAAGATAGGCGCCAAGTGCCCGCGCTGCCGGTTCTCCAAGCGGCAGCAGGCGCTCCTTGTCGCCTTTGCCCCTAACGCGCAGGCGTCCCCCAGCAAGGTCAAGGTCAGCTACGTTGAGCCCGGAGGCCTCGGAGACGCGCAGCCCGGCGCCATAGAGCAGCTCAAGCACTGCCCAGTCCCGCAACTGTGCTGGGCCGCCGGCGCAGGAAGCAGCGCGAGCCCGGTCCAGCGCCGCGTTCATCGCGCTCTCGGCAAGCGCCTTCGGCAAGATTGTCCAGGTAGCGGGCGAGTCCAGATGCAGCGTGGGATCGTGCTTGACTCGTCCGTCGAGCAGCAGCCAGCGGTAGAAGCCGCGCAGGGAGGAGAGCTTGCGCGCAGCCGACCGCGAGCTTACCCCATGCTCGCCCAGGTGACGCAGGAAGCCGGTGACGTCTGCCTGCTGCGCGGCGAGGGGGGTCAGCTGGCGGCCTTCCAGAAACTCGGCGAACTGCAGCAGGTCACCCTGGTAGGCCTCGCACGAGAGCGGCTGCAGGCCTTTCTCAACGCGAAGGTAAATCACGTAGGCGCGCAGCAGGGCCAGCGTGCCAGGTAGAACAGGCTGCGCAGCCGGGGCCCGCTGCTCGGCCGCGGCTGGTGGCGCGGCGTTCTGCCCAGCGGCCTGAGCGGCATGGTCGGTCGGCGTGCCCATGGCTTCATTATCGCGGCTGCATGGTGGGTGTTACCGGAGCGGGGTTGGCAACCTGTGTACCCCGCACCAGTACACTGGAGCCTGCGCCGGGCTTGAAGTTCCGTGTCGCACCAGGAGTCCATCCATGGCAGTCATCTAC
>CAZZYO010000073.1:5191-18897 GCA_964658255.1 Candidatus Babeliales bacterium | reverse complement strand
ATCAACACGGACGTGGCGCAGACCAGCATGGCGGCGACACCCGAGCTGAGACAACCGCCTATCAGTCCGACGGTGCCAGCGCTTGCGCTCTGGCTGCCGGGCGGCTTAGCCGGACTGGCTGCACTCGGGCGCAGACGCAAGCCCGGCAAGGGCGATCGGCAGCGGCTCGGTCTCTGCCTGTTGCTTGCGGCTGCAGGGGCGCTGGTCGGGGCCACCGGCTGTGGAAGCGACCACAGCCACCAAACTCCTCTCGGCAGCAGCAAGGTCAACGTGCTGGCTACGGGAACGTCAGGGTCCAGTTCCATCACGCAGAGTGTGGTGCTGACCATCACGATCACCAAGTAACGGCAGGTGAGCAAGAGCAACCAACCCCGCGCCTGTGCTCAAGGCGCGGGGCTGGTGATGGGGCCGAGCGATCATAGGAAGCGATCGTTCAATCAGCCACGACGAGGTAGCCGCGAGCCAAGAGTATGTTGGCTGAAGGCGGGAGGGGGTACCCGATGCGGGCACCCTCTTTCTGTTGGTCGGGCGATCAGGGGTTCAAGTCGCTTGCCGACTATGTCCACGGCAAGGGGCTGCTCTCCGGAATACACATCATGCGCGGCATCCCGAGGGAAGAAGTCGATAAGAACTTACCGATCGAAGGCTTACCTTTCACGCCGCCGATATCGCCGACAAGGTGACTGTATGTAAGTGGGCGCAAATGGAAGATACCTACGCCGATGAAGGTTCAGCTGCCCTGGGAGCGGATGGGACTGGCCAAGGGCGGGGCAAAGGTAGGGGATTTATGGCTGCGCCAGGATATCGGATCGCAAAGTGGAGTAAGCGTGATGTTACCGGCGCACGGGAGCGCGCTTTATCAGTTGACTATCAATTGAGGCGGTAACTGGACGGGAGTGGTCTCGGTCTGTACCGAACCTTTCTCCTAACGACAGCGCATACGCAAAAAGCCAGGATAGGCAAGACCGGCTCACCGGTTTTCTCGATCCTGAGTTTTCTTGTTTTGGGAGCTGCGGGCTAGAACTCGACCCGCAGGGTCAGTTGCAGGTTACGTGGGCTGTTTTGCGTGCCGCTCATGGTTTCAAATCCTGAACCGTAGGGGTTGCCGTCGGGGCCGCCGAAGATATGACGATTGAACACGTTGAAGGCCTCCCCGCGGAATTGCAGATCTACCCCTTCTGTCAGAGGAGTCCTCTTGATGAGCCCAAAATGTTCCTCCTTGTAGCCAAAGTCTCTATCATCGGATTCGTAGGCTGGCTTGTTGCCAAAGCTGTCGGGCTGGCCGTTGGCGACAGTAACGTTGGCACTAGGATCGCTAAAGGCTGCCGGGTTATACCAAAAGTTCTGTCCGCCGATAGCCGGGTTGAAGCTGCCATGTTGCCTGGCTGCTGAGTGAATGGGTTGACCGGTCAGGTTCCAGCGAATGTTATTGCTTCAGCCCGGGACACCAGTGGCGCTGGCAAAGCCAAGCGGCTGAACGCTTTGGTGACGCTGGATGCCGGAGATGGACCAGCCGCCAATGGCATAGTTGGGCAGGCGATTGGTCCCAAAGAAGGCGCGACCCTTGCCGAATGGTAGATCGTAAAAGTAGCTGACTACAATGATATGGAGCTTGTCTTCAGGCGACACAGCCTTCTCGGCTTTCAGGTTGTACGGATTCTGGATGTTCGCCGTGTAAGCGCGGCCCAGGCTGCCTCCGATCATGTTACCCGTATCGGTCAAAATCTTTGACCAGGCATAGCAAGCCAGGAGGTTGAGTTCATTGTGAAAGCGCCCTTCGAGCTTACCCTTGACCGCGTTGTAGCTGAGTTGCCGGGGGTTCTCGCCGAAAGCAGCCGTGTTGATGTAGGAGTATTGGGACAGGGTCGCAGTGACTGGGCGACCGTTCCGTTGAAGGAGGCGTAGGGAAGCGCTGTTGCCGTGCTGTTGAGCCGCGCACCCAGGGTAAAGTTGGCAGGGTTGATGTTGTTCAGCGAAAGAAGGTTCGATCCAAGGTGCGAGCCGCGCGCCCAGGTAGCCCAGTGTGACGATCAGGTCCGTAGCCACTTGCTGTTCCACGGTGCCACTGTAAGTCTGGTAGAAGCCTGGACGCCCGAAGTCGCGCTGGTCCCAAGGCACGGATTGGTTATTCAGTTGGCTGCGATCGTAGTTGACTGCAGTTCCCGCGACGGGCACACCGAACTGGCCGGCATTGACCACGATCGGGCTTGGGGTAGAAGTCGAGTCTAGAAGCTCGGCCGGTGCAAACGGGTTTGCCGTACTGTTTACCTGCGCGGTAAGGAAGTAGCCTGCCGGGATACCAGCGTAGATCTGCTGCCATTCGAAGATTGGTGCGCTCAGGATGTTGTAAGTCCCGAAGAAGACAGTCTTATGGCCAAGCGAGCCAGGCGACCAGCTAAAGCCGATCCGTGGCTCGAAGTTACTGTAGTAGATCTGGTTCCACCGAGAACTTACGCCATCGCGGCCTTGGCCGCTGCCGGAGAAGCTCAGTGCGCCGAGAGTACCGGTTGCGGGTTCACAATGCTCGGGCTAAATTGGAGCCAATGTTATGCACTTCCTTAAAAGGTAAGTCGACGTCATAGCGGAAGCTTGCGGAGAGGTGAGATCTTTAGTGAGCTTGTACTCGTCCTGGATGAAGGCGGCGCCGTACTGCCCACAGAACGGGCCGTCTCCAAATGATCCTGTACTCCGTCATGTTGGCTCCTGCTCAGAGTGCTACAGGGAGTACCGGCATTACTGCCAAGACGAAGCAGAACGTAAAGCTGGGCTACTTACAACATCGTCAAGGCCGAATTAGGAGATTACGGTGCGTGGTCGATACGTCCGTCGCGGCGATAAACAGAAGATCGCGGAATACTTCCACGCAAACCCGCAGCCAGCCGCGCTGCCGATGCCTGGTGAAGACTACAACGTGGCTCGCACGACGTTTCAACCCATCATCCGACAGAGCAGGGAATCGGGCGATCGGGAGTTGGTGCTGGCGCGTTGGGGCCTAGTGCCGTTCTTCACGAAATCGGTCGACGACGTTAAGGGGCTTTCGACGATCAATGCACGAGCCGAGTCGATTATGAAAGCTCCGACCTGGCGAGAACCAATGAAGGAAAGTCGCTGCATCATCCCTGCCTCGGCATTTTATGAGTTGGAAAAAGCAGCAAAGCCGCCGAAGCAGCCTTACATCTTTGAACTTGCGAACGGCAACCGGCTGGGTTTCGCGGGCTTGTGGGATGCCTAGAAGGATAAGGGGTGCCGTCAGAAAACGGACAATAAAGCACGATAAGGAATTCTGCGGCCTGTGTAAGCGACCGTCTCGGGGTCACCAAGCCCTCGCGGATACCCTAGCGGCCTCGTAGACCGCATTTTGGCGAGCTCATTCAGCCAGCGGATCACAGAACTCTCAGGCAGGACGCTCTCACAAACGCTGGTTTGCGAGAAGACTTCCAATCGAGAATCACAGGGCTGAAATCTTCCATTTGACGCTCTCACAATTAGTTCTCATTTGTGTGACCTTCAGCGATAGGTGGCGGGTTTCCTTCAGCGCTATCTGGCGGCTAGTAGAGGTCTTGGGAATTCATTGAGTTGCCGCACGGATGGGAGTTGGGGATTTCGATCTCGCCTCGGCCTGCTATCACTAGTTGGGTCACGTCTGCACGAGCGATCACTCACAGAAGCCGACTCCTCGTTACCAATCCGCTCGTTTCCGGCAGGCACACCCTCTATTGCGTCCTGTTCAGGTTTACAGCGAATGGCAAAGTGGCAAGGGGTTCATCGAGGGAACCCGACTGTGCGGAGATCCTTCCCACTAGCTTCGTCCCAACTGGGATCACTTTGACTCGAAGTATTCGTGCGCCAATCCGAAGCGCATCAGGCGCGTCAATAACACCCTCTGCCACTCCAAGCAGAGCCGATCCTTCTGACTGCAGGTTTGAGAGCTTCTCAGGCGCGTGGGCACCCAACGTCATGGTTACAACTTCGCTGGACCTAACGTCCAACTGCACCGGTAATGTGATTCCATCGTTCCCCAGCGTGCCCTTCCACAAGCCAGCCGTGGAGTCGCTCATGAGAAAGGGTGTCCGAGGCGGTTCGCCGTTCTCGCCAGGCATCGTCCAATCGGAAAGATAGCTGCCAAGAATCAGATCGCAAATGCTGTGGGTAAGTTTTTCTGCAAACTGGCGATTCGCCAGGACGACGCAAGCGAGGTTTCGCCCCGGCGCGATACAGAGAATCGTGGAGACACCAGAACCGCCGCCGCCTTTGTGGAGGATGGTCACACCGGACTTAAGGCGATCAAGCGCCCAGCCGAGGGTCGAGGCAGCCCCGGTCGGGCCCACAAAGACGGGTTTGTGTAGCTCGTCGATCCAGTGATCGCTCATCAAGTGCGATCCCTCGTTCAGGCGGAGCTTCATATTCCAAATAGCAAATCGAGCCAGGTCATGTGCGCTGGCATACAGCTCGCCTGACGGAGGTGTCGTCGTCAGGTAGAACGGAATCTTCTTTCCCGAGGCGTCGTAACGAGAAACTGCTTCTGCGATGCGTGATGTGTCGGTATCCCAAAAGCTGTCGCGCATGCCCAGGGGCTTCAAAACACGATTGGACATCAGCGTTCCGTACTCTACTCCGGTGAGGTTCGCGACGATCGCTCCAATTGCATCGAAAGCTACGTTGGAATACTCCCATATTTGTCCAGGAGGATAGGCGAGCATTCCATAGTTTCCCAGAAATGCGGCCGGAGCCGGCGAAGGCACCCCGTCGTAGAGTTCCTGGTATGTGCTTGGGAGACCACTCGAGTGTGAGCCCAAGAGGCGAACAGTCACTCTTTCAGGATTCCCATTCGGCCCTTGGATCGGACTTGCGCCAAGGTAGCGATTTGCGGGCTGGTCAAGAGAAAGCTTGCCTTCGGCTGCAAAGGTTGTGAGAAGAGTTGTTGTAAAAGGCTTGGTCAAGGATTGCAGGCTGAACGGCGAATGCTGCGTTACTCTTCGATCCTGCTCGCGGTCCGCCCAACCGAAACCTTCCTCCCACACAATGCGGCCGCCACTCACGACTGCAACTGCCACGCCGGTCGACTCACCTTGGGCAAGCCCCTGACTGATTCGGGCCCTTACGGCATCAAGTACGCGCTGGACAATAGGCCCAGTTGAGGTCTCTGCACGGGCACTCCGAATCAGGATGCTAGGAGTCAAACCCGCTACCGTAGCTGACATCATGCTTCGTAAAACATAACGGCGATTTAGATTGAGGCTCAATATCCGTTCCTCTCGGCTTAGCTTCGAACCACTTAGCCTGTCGAATGACTAGCGGTGAAAGCCGCTTGCTGTAGCTGCCATTCCTGCCAAACCATGCTCAAAGTGTTAGACCGATTGAACACCCAGATGAGGCAAGATTGTTTCTAACGTCGTCATAAGCTACGCTTATGCCTATGGATGTTGACCCGTCTATCCTGGGGTCTCTGCGCTGCTTCGAAGCCGCCGGTCGACTGTTGAACTTCACGCGAGCAGCCGAGGCGCTTCACCTCACTCAGAGTGCCGTTAGCCAACAGATCCGCCTTTTGGAGGATCGATTAGGTTTCGCTCTCTTTGTGCGGCAATCACGCGGTCTCAAGCTGACGCCGAAAGGCGGCGTGCTGCTGGAGAGCGTTCGTACGGCTTTAGCAGAAATCAGCATGACCGTCGATCGGCTCGCAGCGGTGAGCACTCCGCTGCAGGTAAATTGCCTACCATCCCTGGCACTTCACTGGCTCGTACCTCGGTTGGACGGCTTCTACCGACACCAGCCGGGCGTCTCGGTCCGCCTCACAGCAGAACTCCGTTCTCTTGATCTCACGACAATGAAAGATGAAGGGATCGATCTATCTATCCGCTACGAAGCTGCTGACCAAGTTCCCCCGCAATCGGAAACCTTCCTTCGGGAGTACCTTTTTCCGGTCGCGACTCCGGAGTACCTGGCGAAGCATCCCGCGTTTGGAGCAAGAGAGTCCTGCGATGGGATCACCTTCCTGCACGATGCATCACCTTGGATTGGAGCTCCTGAATATTTCGAGTGGCAGCTATGGCTTGCAGCAAGGCGTCCTGAGTGGCTAGCGAATCTGGCTGGACCACAATTCAACTTTGCCAGCCTGATGATCAGCGCTGCCCTGAACCACCAAGGAGTCGCACTCGGGCGAACTGCCATCGTCTTCGACGAGCTTAAGAGTGGACGACTCGTCGATGTGTTCAAAGCGTACGTTCCGGCACCTGCAAGTTATATCTTGCTTCAGCTAAACTCGAAGCGCTCCCATTCAGCCGCGTTCCGCAATTGGATCAGCTCGGAATCGAAGCATTTCAACTTAGATCGCAAGCTCTTACTGCCGACGCTGTAGGCCGTCAAACAGTCGTCTTAGTTGCGAGCTGGCGAAGCTGGGCTTTTCAATGATGAGCGTGCCGTCTTCTTTGATCGCCTGCAAGAGGCACGTCACGGGCGAATGATTCGATAGACTTATCATTGCCCATGCAGCAGATTTGGAAACCGGTCGCCGAAATAGTGCTGCGTTCCCCACTCGCAGACTTGCGTTCTTCCCGGAGCAAGCAGCGACAGGCTGCTATATGTCTTGCCTTGTTCGCGTTTGCATTCTCCATGAAGGCATGGAGCCAAATCACATCGGTGCTCACGCCGAATGAAGATCCGAAAGGTCAAGGTTCGCATCTACAAGCCATAACGCATGTAACTGTGATTAACCCCGGATCAGGCGGCAACGAGCAGCGGGATATGACGGTCCTCTTCCGCGACTCCATGATTATTGCCGTAGAGAAATCCGCCCTAGCACGGGTCCCATCGGGGACAGAAATCCATGATGAGCAGGGCCGATACGTTATGCCAGGGCTTTGGGATGTGCACGTCCACCTTACACAGGTGGGACCAAAGGCCTTTCCGTTGTTTCTTGCGAACGGCATTACCAGCGTACGAGATATGGGAAGCGATTTGATCGAGATCCGTCAGTGGCAGGAGGCCAGATCGCAGGGTGCCTTGATTCCACGAATCCTCACGCCCGGCCCAAAGCTGGACGGCATGACCTACGAGGAAAGCCTTCACGCAGAATACCGGCCGGATCGGTTTATCGTGACCTCTCCGGAGACGGCCCGCGCAACTGTCGATGTTCTGCTGAAGAGCCATGTCGACTTCATCAAGGTTCACAACGGGATGACGGCTGCCATCTACGATGCGATTGCCAAGGAAGCACATGCGGTCGGACTGCCGTTCGATGGACATCTGCCGGAGGCGGGCCCGCTTGCGGCGGCCGCGGCGGGCCAGCGAACTCTGGAGCATGGACAATTTATGATGCCTTGCTCAGAAGCCGATTGGCAAAAGATTCACACTGAGCCGGCGAACCGGGCGGCTGATGAAGAGACATGGTGCGCGACTCTCGACGTGCAGGCAAAGATGTTTCCTGCCATAGTTCGTGCTGGAGAGTGGTTGACCCCGACTCTTACGGTATGGAGGAGCGGTGACATGATCGGTAGACCGAACGTGAAGGTTCTCGCCGCAAAACTTTCTGGTAGCGCGACTGTCTGGCCGGAATTGCAGCAGTGGTGGGACAGCGAAATGGGTTCGCCACCCTTCACCGATTTCCAAAGGAGCTTACTCGAAAGAGCGACGGAAATGGCCGCTGCAGCGTCGCAAGCAGGGGTGAAGCTGCTCGCGGGTACCGATCTCGGAGACCCATATGTCGTCCCCGGCTACTCTCTCCATGACGAACTTGAGTTAATGGTGGCCGCAGGTGTGCCAACGCTCAAGGCGCTTCAGAGCGCGACAAGCGAACCCGCATCGGCCTTTGGCTTGTCATCGACTTTAGGTACCATCGCTCCGGGCCGATCTGCTGATCTCCTCATCCTGGACACCGATCCGTTGCAGAACATTTCCAACACCAGACGAATCGACGCGGTCGTCTCCAATGGAAAGTGGGTGCCGCAAAGGCCAGAACACTGAGAAAACCTTAACAGCGGTACGAGGCACGGGCGTAAGCGTTTTTGGGCAAAGCACTCGATAAGCAAGTCCGACAAGTGCTTTTCTCATCACTCACTCCCAACTGTTGACAACTTGGTAGCTATCAGCCGGACTCACTCAATCAGTGGCAAATCCAAACCACTCACCGAGCACTCAAGCGAACGGGCCAAAATGCTTCCACTAATAGTGGAACATTACGGTCGGACAGAACGCAATAGTCTGCGGTAGACGGTTGGACGAGAAATGGAAAACAGCTCGGCCAGGTCGCTGATCGTGTACTGGCCCGTTTCATGCATGCGGCCGAGTTCCTCCTGCTGTTTTTCTGAGAGCTTGGGCTGTTTGCCGCGGAGTCTGCCTTTTGCGCGGGCGACCTTCATGCCCTCACGGGTGCGTAGGCGAATTAGGTCGGACTCGAACTCTGCGAAGGTAGCGAGGATGTTGAAGAACATCTTGCCCATGGGGTCGGCTGGGTCGTAGCGGCTTTGACCGAGGGCCAGTGTCACGCCACGCGTTGCCAGCTCATCTGCGATCGAGCGGGCATCGGGTACCGAGCGGGCGAGGCGGTCCAGTTTCGGCACGACCAGCGTGTCGCCTTTGCGAACAGCGGCAAGCGCCTGATTGAGTCCAGGCCGGGCTCGATGCGTTCCGGTCAATCCGTGATCGACGTAGATCCGATCTGCAGCCACGCCCAATTCCGCAAGGGCTTCGCGCTGTGCGGTGAGGTCTTGTTTGTCTGTAGAGCATCGTGCGTAGCCGATGAGGGTTTTTGGCATGATTTGTAACGTTTACGGGGCCCTGTGTGAGAATATCACCGTACCAGATATGTGAGACACGGTTTGCTATGTTTCGAGCTATGAAGTGATCTTCCTTCACGCGTCCGTTGAGGGATCGTCTTACGGACACGGTTCCGAGTGTAGTCCAAGGGTGTCGCGATGCGCTTGGAAGATAAATCGCCGGCGTTGGCAGAACTCACCGAGGCACAGCGCGAGCAAGCGATGTCTCGCTTTCGGGTGCTTCGTTCTCACACGGAGAGAGGTGTCCCGCTTCCAAGAGCGGCGCAGGCTGCAGGCGTGGGTTTACGGACTGTCGAGCGATGGCTTGCTCAATACCGTGCAGATGGCCTGGCTGGACTCGTTAGACAGACCCGCGAAGATCGCGGGAGACGAAAGCTTCCGGCAGAAGCAGTGGAACTGATCGAAGGACTCTTCCTGAAGAAGCCACAGCCTTCCGCTGCTGCGGTCCATCGCCGCGTTCTCGCACTCTGTAAAGAGCGAGAGTGGCCTTCGCCTTCGTACAGCAGCGTATATGCAATCATCTCGCGGTTCGATCCAGCCCTGACCACGCTGGCTCATGAAGGTCCTGCTCGTTTCCGCGACCAGTTCGAGCTGGTGTACCGCCACCGAGCAAGCCACCCAAATGCGATCTGGCAAGCCGATCACACCCAACTCGACATGCTCATTCGAGACGCGAGCGGCGAGCCAGTCAGACCCTGGCTGACCACTGTGATCGACGATCACTCTCGCGCTCTGGCCGGCTACCTGGTCTTCGCTGGAGCACCTTCGGCTTTCCAGACTTCGCTTGCTCTCCGTCAGGCGATCTGGCGTAAGGTAGACCCATTATGGGCAATATGCGGTATTCCGGACGTTCTCTATGTCGATCATGGGAGCGACTTCACGAGCAAACATCTTGAGCAGGTGGCTGTAGACCTGCACTTCGAACTCGTCTATTCCACGATCGCCCGTCCTCAAGGGCGCGGCAAGATCGAGCGTCTATTCGGAACTCTCAACACAGAACTGTTGCCTGAGCTGCCCGGCTACCTAAAGCATGGCAAGCCGACTACAGAACCAAAACTATCTCTGTCTGAACTGGACCGAGCTATCGGCAACTTCCTGATCAACACCTATAACGCCCGAATGCATCGCGAGATTCGCATTGCACCGCAAACCTCCTGGTTGGGCAACGGCTGGCTTCCGCGTATGCCGGACAGTCTTGAGGATTTGGATCTGCTGCTGATCTCGGTGGCTAAAGCCCGGACTGTTCACCGCGACGGCATTCACTTCCAAGGAATTCGGTACATGGATCCAACCCTCGCGGCGTACGTGAAAGAGGCCGTGACCATTCGATACGATCCACGAGATGTTGCTGAAATTCGTGTCTTTCACCGGAATCGCTTCCTCTGCCGTGCAGTGAGTCCCGAGCATAGCGGCCAGGCAATCACCTTGAAGGACATCCAGACCGCGCGCTCGGCTCACCGCCGCGCGCTTCGTGGACAGATCAGGGAACGCGTCACTCCAGTGGCAGATTTCCTTTCTCCTCACACCGAGGCGGCGATCCCATCTGCCGTCAAGCCCTCAAACGTGCAGCTCAAGAAGTCCAAACTACATACCTACCGGGAGGATCTTGAATGAGAACAAGCAAAGCACCCCGCCGTGCAGAGGCTTTCATCGTCACCAAAGAACACCGCCGGTTCATGGAATTTGCAAACGTCGTTCGCAAGGAACGCTACATCGGACTCTGCTACGGCGCTGCAGGTGTGGGCAAGACGGTACGCTCACTGGCAGACGGTGGAACCGCTCCTCACCCGCTGGGGGTCCCGCGACGAAACAGACAAGAAGGTCTATGCGACACTCGCCAAATCAAGTGTCCTCTTCTTCAATCCGGATGTTCGAGCTAATTTCGGCGCGCTTCGGCACGAGATTGACGACTTGCTCGGCCGCATCAACGTCTGTATTGACCAGCACACAGGCTCAACGTCACGCACCATGCCTTGGGAATACGCGGATCTGGTCATTCTCGATGAAGCGGAACGCCTCAACCCGGTCGCACTGGAGTATCTGCGCGACTTCTTCGACCGGAACGATATCGGTCTCATCCTGATCGGCATGCCAGGCAGTGAGAAGCGCATGTCCCGCTACCCGCAGCTCTTCAGCAGGGTCGGGTTCGCCCATCATTACCGGCCACTTCTTGGAGACGAGCTGTCGTTTGTGCTCGCACGGCACTGGCAACTCGACAAGGTATTGATGAACGTCGTTGTAAACGATGTCCCCAGCGACCACCAGATCAATGCTGGGCACGTGAACGAACGTCGAGGATTCTGTATCGCTGTGGCCAACCTCAAGGATACGAACATCTTCTCCTTCAACATCGAATAACGTTCCCTCCAGTTCCTCAGGAAAGACCTGCGGCCATTCAATCTGGCCGGGAAAGTTCTGTTCCCAAAGAGGATTGCTCACTTGTGTTCTCAGGAGCGCCACAACCTCCCGCGTCGCAATGGCTCGTGCGCCGGGGAAGCGGCGTAGCAGGGTGGGAAGTCCAAACGAATGATCCCCGTGTCCGTGCGTGATATAGATCGTCGTCAGTCGTTTGCCGATACTTGCAATCCAGTCCGCAAGTTCAATCGCTTGAGTAGCCGTCAAGGTCGCATCGACGAGAACTGCGTCTTTGCTCCCGGAGATGAGGGTAGCGCTAGTTGGCTGCCAGAGTGGAACGACTCCTTTTGGAAGGGGGCCAGTATTCGAAACCGGAATCATTGGGGTGAGAAAGACATCGGCTCTGAGCGCGGCTTTCATGGCTGCTCCTTATGGAACGCTGTTTGCGGGTGAGCTGAGATTCAGGCTTGGGGTGCCTCAAGCTGTTGGGCTATCGATCTAAGGCACGAAGCCGCCATCCCCGCGAGGAGGCGGCATTCCGCCATAGGTTGGGGAAGCTGCTATTCGTTGATCGCGTCGACCGCAAGAGCAATGATGTCCGCGACGGCTTGTGGATGGGAGACAAATGGGCAATGGCTTGATAGAACGGAGTGAACCGTCGCATTCATGCGCTTCGCAAGAAACTCTTGGGCAGGTGGTGGAATCATCTGATCGTCAGTACAGACCAGATACCAGGAGGGAATGGTCTTCCAAGCGGGCGTGGCTTCCTTGCCGCTAAAAGCAGCCAAACTAAGGGGCTTTTGTACGGCTGCCATGACAGCTGCTTCGTCATCCGTAGCACCACCTGCAAACGAAGCGTGAAACTTGTCCCGATTGATCCAGAGAAAGCCATGAGCATCCGGCTGGATCGCCGTTGATCCCGGCGACGGGGAGCCTTGATTAGCCAAGGACTCTAGGCTTTCACCTTCGTCCAGACCGAAGGCCGTGATGTAGACGAGCGCCTTGACCTGCGATGTCGTTGTGGCCGTTCCTGTAATGACGGCGCCGCCGTATGAGTGACCAACCAGAACGGTGGGCGAGGGATGCTCCGATAGGAGGCGGCGGGTAACTTCGATGTCGTTTTCAAGGGACAGCAAGGGAAGCTGCGCCGCTGTCACTCTATAGCCTTTAGCTTCCAGCAGAAGGATGACCTTGCTCCAGCATGACCCATCGGCCCATGCACCGTGTACCAACATGATGTTTGCGTTCTTGCTCATAGATCCTCCAGGGTCGTCCTGTCGTCTTGCCGTTATGGACTTCTACTGTGCGACTAAAGCGTCTTCATACACCGGATAGTCGGTATACCCGACGGCCTCGAACGTGTAGAAGGTGTCGCGGTGGTAGGGTGCAAGGGGCAGCTTCTCCCTTATGCGGTAGGGAAGGTCCGGATTTGAGAGGAAGTGGCGGCCGAAAGACACTGCATCCAGACAGCCTGAGGCAACGGCTGCTTCAGCAGTGTCTGGCTCGAATCCACCTGCTGAGACAAGCTTGCCTTGGAAGAACGGACGGAGTCGCTGGGCTGCGAGCCCACCAGTCGCTTTCACGTCTTCACTGCCGGACACCCTGGGGTCGATCAAGTGGAGATAAGCGAGGCCGAATCGATCCATCTCCTTGGCGACATGGGCGAAGAGAGTATCCGGATCGCTATCCGACATACCATTCCAGGTGCCATAGGGACCGATGCGTACCGCGACACGATTTGATCCCCAAACCGAAACTAGTCCTTGCACGATCTCTGTCAGTAGGCGCGTCCGGTTCTCAAGCGAACCCCCATACTCATCCGTTCGCTTGTTGCTCCCGTCTTGGAGGAATTGATCTACTAGGTATCCATTCGCTCCGTGAACTTCAACGCCTTGAAAACCAGCGTCCAGCGCCCGTTGTGCTGCTGCACGGTAGTCTTCGACGATAGCGGCAATCTCTTCCACGGTTAAGGCACGATGAGGGGAGGGCTGAACCCATCCTCCCGGGATGGAGACAAGATGATTGGGGTTCTGCCAATAAAGAGGGTCAACAGAGGCGGATACCGGCATAGTGCCACCGGACATCGCAGTGTGTGAAGAGCGGCCACTATGCCATAGCTGTGCGAACATGTGCCCGCCCTTGGCTTGTACCGCTGAGACAATCGTTTTCCACCCGGCGACCTGGTCGTCAGAGTACAGCCCGGGCGCCCCCAGCCAGCCGCGGCTTGTCAACGAAATGTTCGTCGCCTCCGAGATGATCAGTCCACCATCAGAAGCGCGCTGCTCGTAGTACTTCCGCATGAGTTCACCCGGCACGGAGTCAGGCTGCACAGAGCGGGAGCGAGTGAGGGGCGCCATGATGACGCGATGCTTGAGGCTCAGTGCTCCGAGCACCGTGGGGGTAAAAAGTGCATTGCTGTCCTTCATCAAATTCGCCTCCGAGTGGATCTTGATCAGAGCGAGCGGAACGCTTCTGACAATCCCAACCCTAAAGGCACTTCTTGCCATGACCAAGACCACATCGGGCCGCTGAACGTGAGCCCTTTGGGGCTATCGTCGTTTACATGCGACGAGGGTGCTT
>CAZZYO010000073.1:0-5181 GCA_964658255.1 Candidatus Babeliales bacterium | reverse complement strand
ACGCTTCGAAACTGCTTTCCGTACGTGTTCCCGAACCCAAAGGTACAAGAGGCCGTGGCCAGGATTCTCCTCCCGTTGTAGATACGCGGCCCTTGCAGGAATCGTGATCTCTACCTCCGTACCGTTTTCTTTTTTGCTCCAGATAGCGAACTCCGCTCCCATTCTTTCCGCCCGCTTCTTCATTCCTGGGAACCCGAGGTGCCCGGGGCGTCGTCCTTCACGAAGAGTTGCTTCATCTATGCCGCAGCCGTCATCGCGAATACGTAACTTGAAGAAATCGCGCTCATATACGATCTCAACTTCAATTGCTTCCGCATTCGCATGTTGGAAAGCGTTGTGTATAGCTTCCGTGCCAAGACGATACAACTCCGACAGCCGAGTGGGATGCAATGGCTGCGGCTCACCTTCGACAAGTACGTCATAATTGGGCTTGCCTAGGCCAGCGAACTGATCGCCGACAAAGCCGAAGGCTCTGGGCAGATCCGATAGATCGGTCTTATCCGAATGCAGATCAAGCACAAGTTCTCGACCCTCGAGCATTACCTGGTCTGATTGCTCCAGGGTCTCCATAAAGATCTTTCTGGCTGGCTCGTCTGGTGAGAGTTGAGACGTACCGGTGTTGAAGCGCAGCAACAAGCCCTGAATTGCTTGAAAGAATAAATCGTGCAGGTCACTCGCGATTCGCTCACGTTCCGAGACTCGCTCTTCCAGCAACAGCCTTGTGCGCTTTATAAGGTGACGGACCCGCACAAGGTAGACGCCTGTCAGAGCGACAACCAGAAGGAAAAGGCAGAGGGCTGCGAACATCCTGGTCTGGTAGAAGAATGGCAACTGGTCGATGCGGTACGCGCGACCTTTGCGATCCCAAATGCCATTGCTATCAGTTGCTCGAACGAGCAGAGTGTGGATGCCTGGTGGAATGTTCGTGTAAATGGCGGTCCGGGAAGCGTCTGCGTCGTTCCAGTCTCCGTCGACCCCAATCATACGAAATTGCAAACGTATCTTTTCTGGTGACGCCAGGTCCACTGCAGCCATATGGAACTCAACGCGATGACTGCCGGGAGGGAGGACCATTTCATCGCCGGTGAACCCCTCTTTCCCATCTATCGACATCTGTTGTAGGAACACTTGAGGTCGGTGGCTCCGACCTGGCCAACTTGCGAGGTCAATCATCGCCAGGCCTTTGACTGTCGCTACGTAGAGCTTGCGATCTGCCGTCATCGCGATATTGGGAGATCCTCCACTGCACTGCGTGGAGGTCAGCCCATCATCGGCACCAATGGAGAGAAAACCTATTGGGGGATCGCCAGTAGCGATCGGGTCGCTCAAAGCGTTGCGAGCGAAGCCGAACAACCCGTGCCGGCTGGAGAACCAGAGAGTGTGGTCTGCAGATTCCGCCATCTCCATCAGGTTCATGTCTACATCTACCCTTCGGAGGTGTTCGCCTTCAAGCATGCTTAGGCCGGCTGTCGTGTCGATCGCGTAGAGGTGACCTAACGCGTCTTCAGCGAAGTCGTTCGCCAGCCGAAAGGTCGATCGCTCTGCAGGAGCAAAAGCGGCAAAGCGATCGCCGACAAGACGATCCACGCCGGCCTGCGATGCAATCCATATCTGGTGATGATCATCTTCGTGGATGCTGAGAATGCGGTTGCTCGAAAGTCCGTCAGTCGTCGTATAGCTTTGGAACTTCCCGTCCCGCAGATGACTCAGACCGTCAGGAGTAGCAATCCAGATGGAGTCATCATGGGCTATCTTTACGCCGAAGACAATGTTGCTGATCAAACCCTCTTTTGTGGTGTACTGCGTGAAGTGACCGCCCATGTAGCGGAAGATGCCCCCTCCATAAGTTCCTACCCAGAGAGCGTGCTGTTCGTCTTCGGCAAGACTCCAGACACAGGTATTAGCCAATCCTTCCGGTTTACCAAAGTTTGTGAAGTTTGCACCATCGAAGACCGAAAGGCCGCAGTTGCTTCCCACCCATAGACGGCCATCGTGGGTCGGGAGCACGGACATCACGACGTTTCTGGGGAGACCATCTTCCTTCGAGAACATTCTGACAATGCGGCGACGAAAGCGGAGAAGGCCGTCGCCGTTTGTGCCTACCCATAGAACACCGTCGCGGCTCACGAACATGCTTCGGGCGCTTACTCCCGCCCCAGTAGACTCCAGACGGTCGCCCGCAACTTTGTAAACTCCTATTCCAGTCGAAACCCAGAGGTTGCCGTCAGGGTCTTCATACGTTCTCTCGGAAGGAACAGAGGCTATCTCCGGTGGACCGAGAGGCGTGATGATGCTTCCACGTTCACGTCGCAAACCCTTCTTTGTGTTGTACCAAGTGGTCCCACTTCGATCCTCCAGGACATCGAAGAGTTCGTTCATCTCTACCCCGAGCCTACGGGTGATGTCGGTCCGCCGCTCAACCAGTTGGTCACCAGCAAACTCAAACAGATTGTCGCTCGCCACTACTACAACATTGCCGTTACGGCGTTCACTGAGACGACTAATATACGGACCTGCCAGGACACCGGCAAATACCTTTCCTTCTAGCCGATACAGTCCATGTGCCGTTCCGACCCACAGAACTCCGAGTCGCGTCTCGAGGAGAGCTTCAACCTCGTCGCTCTTCGCAATCCCCAAGGGGAAAAATGATGATGGGGATGCATCCGGATCATCAAGCCCTTGCCGGGGGAGCATCACAACCCCTGCGTCAGTTCCTATCCAGAGGTCTCCCGTCGACGACACGAGCAGGCTGTGGACTGCACCTTGCGGATGAGCTCCTGCACTGCTGAAACGAATAGGGTGGAAGTTACGACCATCGAAGGTGGCGAGGCCGGCCTGAGTTCCGACCCAGAGCAGACCGTTGTCAGTCTGTACGATCGCGTTCACTACGTTGTCAGCAAGGCCTGTTTCCACCGTGAAATCAGTGCGGATATACTCGCCGGCAAGCGGAGCAGAGCGTTGTGCGTGGCCATGTGCAGAGTGAAACGTGAGGACGGCAGCCAGCAGCAAGGCTGTGCGCCAGAGGGTGACACTTAGCCCTTTCAGGCTTCTGCTAAGCGCTCTGCGGACATTTGCCAATAGAAATGCTCCTCAATCCCCCTCGCTGCGCCGCTATCTGCACTGTACGCTCAAAGCAGGTTGGGCCTCTAAGTCCTTTATTGAGTGCAATCCATGTATTCTTTTCGGCTGAGCCGTAGGCGTAGGAGCTCACCTCGTTCCTGAAGCCCGCGCCGCAAGGCGAGGGGAACTGTGCGCACGCTAGTTGCACTAAACGGCCATCTTCCGTCTCCCAAAACGCTTCGCGTCGAAGGAGTACGCCCCAGGCCCAAGTAAGAGGACGGCAACTAGGAGGGGAACTCCCAAAAGACAGCAGGGAAGACCTCTAAAGCTCGCCTGCACAACGCTGATGCCTTCCACTGTGAGGGCGCCTACACAAGCGAACGGCGTTAGCAGACCAACCAACAGCAGGAATGCGATTGGCAAGAGTGCCAAAAAGCCCCAAGACGCCATTGTCTCCCCAGCGCTCATGACGTAGCCCACCCCAGCTCCAACCGCGCACAGACGTAAAAGGATCAGTCTGGCTCCGGGTGCGCCTCTAGGGAACATCGTAATCAATCTCTGCACGTACAAATTTGAACAGGTGATGCCGATGGATTGAAGCTCCTAAAGAGACAACTGGCGATAGCTATTTTGGGCCCCTGTCGCCTCGGGAGAATAGGGAGTAGTCTTCATTGCATGAGACCGGCCCGGCTTCTGCCCGGGTCGGCTGGGACTCGTGATGATCCCTACATCGCCCTGTGATGCGGCAGCCAATGCCTGATTCAAGAACAATCCGAGTCCTTGTAGTTGACGACCATCCAATGATGAGGGCCGGGCTGCGCGGTGAAATCAACTCACAACTTGATATGCAGGTTGTGGCCGAGGCATTGGATGGCAACGAAGCTATTCAGATGTTTCGCATCCATCGCCCTGATGTCACGCTGATGGACGTGCGCATGCCGGGTCTCGGTGGGATCGAAGCGATCGAAGTGTTGCGAAGAGAGTTTCCAAATTCCAGATTCGTAATCCTCACGACCGCTGCCGGAGACATTGTGGCCCTCCGAGCTTTCAAAGCAGGGGCAGTAGGATACCTACTCAAGAATCTGTTGAGAACAGAACTGATTGATACGATTCGGATCGTTCAATCAGGACGGCGGCGAATACCTCCGGACATAGCCCGCGAGATGGCAGAACATGCCGTCGATGATTCGTTGTCAGAACGGGAACTAGATGTTCTCCGTGGCGTGTCACAGGGTCAGGCCAACAAGATTATCGCCTCTGAATTGTCTATATCTGAGAACACTGTGAAGAATCACGTCAAAAGCATTCTGTCGAAGCTTGACGCCAGCGATCGGACCGACGCGGCAATGATCGCCGTACGCCGTGGCTATATAGAGATGTGACCTGCCGGTTGAAGGAACCTCCTCCTGCACCGATTCCTCAGTCTAACCGCTGCCACCGTACGGGGCTCCATTGGGCCATTTGCCAATGGTCATTAGGAGGCTTTTGCGTTAACGAAGATAGCCATACCTTCAGTACAGGATGGACGCTAGTCACGAACCTGGTGCTGTGGCTCCCAAGCGAAAGGACACCTTTTTAGGACAATCTACTGCGAACCTCCTGGGAACAGGTAGGACGGTCCTACTTCTCGTAAATGAGGGGCGCTCCTGAGCTTTAGCTGCAGGTGCGCCCTTTGTCACACAACACCGAACACGTTTCTTATAGTCATCACGCCATGGCTTGGTCTTGGAGAATGATCATGTTGCCCTGCACAGATCGTACCGAATCCGCCGAAATCCTTTATCTGCGTTCGAGAATCTGTGGGTTGGAGCACTGCGTCTGCGAACTGTTGACCAAGAACGAGATGCTCAGACTGGCCCTATCAGCTGATGCTTCTCTAAAGTGGTTGAGCAGAAATGATGCATTGGAGGCCAGAGAACATGTTCAATCTTGATCTCAGAATCGACAGAACTGCGTCCGACAAACAAGCGCCGCGATCAATGTTCGCGCCCGATAGAAATGTTCT
This sequence comes from Candidatus Babeliales bacterium, assembly GCA_964658255.1. Classification (GTDB taxonomy): domain Bacteria; phylum Acidobacteriota; class Terriglobia; order Terriglobales; family Acidobacteriaceae; genus EB88. Next base: position 116 of record CAZZYO010000073.1, on the reverse strand, counting down.
ACATGGGCGCCGGATAGAAATGTCAGTCTAACTCTCTCTTCGCCGTCTGCGCGGTGCGTAATGTGGGAAGGGTGGGACGGCTTTATCGTTCCACCCTTCCCATCAGACCGTCATTT
>CAZZYO010000072.1:0-19397 GCA_964658255.1 Candidatus Babeliales bacterium | reverse complement strand
GAAGACCTCGTCGAGGTCATACCGCTCACCCTTGGCGGTCACAATGCGCTTGCGCCCACGTAGTTGTCGCACCTGTTCGGTGCGACGCACCACCGTCTCAGACAGGGTGAAGCGGCGGTAGCGGGCTGCCTGAGAAGGTTCAACCGGCTTGCGGTACAGCTTGGCTAGCAGGATATGTGCAATGGCCTGAAGAACAGGCTCAGGTGCGGCTTCAAGGATATCCGAGAGGTGCACCCGCAACTCGCCCTCCCGAAGGCGAATGGTGGTGTTGAGGCTGGTGAAGCGGTAGAACCGTGCACGGATGGGAGGGATAGGTGCGCGTGGCCGGAGTAGCCGGTACTCGTGCTCGAAGAGTTGAGTCAGATGCTGGTTCACCAAGAGGCAGCCTAGCACAGAGCCGGCCACGCCCGGGATCTACCCCGCCGTGGCTCGGCACTCCCAATCAGTTGGGAGCGCCGAGCTGCCGGACCATGTTTTGTTCTAGTACTGTTCCTTTTGCGCGTTCTCTGATTTGAGCGCCAGCAGCAGGACTGACCGTTCCGTGACAGCGTAGGTCTCGCCCGTCTTGAAGAGCCCCGCTGCCGTGTTGTCTTCAAAATTGGTGTCAATCAAGAGTGTCCACGCATCACCGCCTGCAGTCTCGGGCAGCGTGAATTCGACAACGTCGTGGTGCTCGTTGATCACCACGAGCAGGGTCGCATCTTCGCCTCTTTTGACCAGCCCCGTCGGCTGTGCACGGCCGTCCAGCAGCATGCCAAAGCACTTCATGCCTGAGTCTCCCCAGTGCTGGTCTTCCATCTCTCTGCCGTTGGCGTTGATCCAGGTGATGTCCTTCACGCCTAACTCTTCGTTGTAGGCCCCGGTCAGCCAGCGATTGCGTCGTAGAATCGGGAACTTATGCCGTAGGCTGGTGAGCTTGCTGACAAACTCGACCAGGTGCTTGCCCTTGTCCTTGAGCTCCCAATTGAGCCAGCTGATCTCGGAGTCCTGACAATAGGCATTGTTGTTGCCCTGCTGCGTCCGGCCAAACTCATCACCCGCCAGCAGCATCGGCGTGCCTTGCGAGAGCAGCAGGGTCGCCAGCATGTTGCGCATCTGGCGGGAACGTAGCCGGTTAATCTCCGGATCGTCTGTCGGCCCTTCAACGCCGCAGTTCCAGGACCGGTTGTCGCTTGACCCGTCCTTATTGTCCTCTCCATTCGCCTCGTTATGCTTCTCGTTGTAAGTAACGATGTCGTTCAAGGTGAAGCCATCATGGGCGGTGATAAAGTTGACCGACGTCCAGGGTTTGCGTCCCTGCATGTTAAAGAAGTCCTGTGAGCCGCACATTCTTTCCGTCAGTGCAGAGGCGTGTACCTCATCCTTCCAGAAGTCGCGCACGGTATCACGAAACTTGTCATTCCACTCGGCCCAGCCAGGAGGAAAGCCGCCAACCTGGTAGCCGCCTGGCCCGCAGTCCCAAGGCTCAGCAATCAGCTTGATCTTGGTCAACAGGGGGTCCTGCGAGCAAGCCTTGAGGAACCCGGACTTATTGTCGAATCCATTTGGTTCGCGTGCCAGAATCGTGCCCAGGTCGAACCGGAAGCCGTCGACCGAAGTCTGCTCGACCCAGTAGCGGAGCGAATCCATCACCATCTGCAACACGCGCGGATGGCTCAGGTTGACCGTATTGCCGGTCCCCGTGTCGTTGATGTAGTAGCGCAGCTGATCCGGCATCAGGCGATAGTAGCTGGCGTTGTCGATGCCTTTGAAGGAGAGCGTCGGACCTTTCTCATTGCCTTCCGCAGTGTGGTTGTAGACCACGTCGAGGATGACCTCGAGCCCAGCCTCGTGGTAGCGCGCCACCATTTCCTTGAACTCTTTGAGCGTGTTGTGGTGCTCAGAGGCGTACCGCGAGTCGGGAGCAAAGAAGCCGATGGAGTTGTAGCCCCAGTAGTTCACCATCCCTTTCTCGAGTAGATTGCTGTCATTGACGAACTTGTGGATCGGCAACAGTTCTACCGAGGTGACGCCAATAGACTTGATGTAGTCGATGATCTGCGGGCAGGCCAGCCCGGCGTAGGTGCCGCGCAGGTGTTCGGGAAGGTCCTCGCGTAGTTTCGTAAAGCCCTTTACGTGCGTCTCGTAGATGATTGTCTGATCCCAGGCAACGCTGCGGCGGCCTCGTTCCCCAGAGAAGTCAAAGTTCGGGTCCACTACCACGCACTTCGGCATGAACGGTGCCGAATCACGCTCGTCGAAGGTCAGGTCGTCCATGGACTCCATGACGTAGCCGAAGATTGCAGGGTTCCACTCAAGTTCACCCGTGTGTCCGTAGGCGTAGGGGTCAAGAAGCAACTTGTGGTGATTGAAGCGGTGCCCGCACTCGGGATCGTAGGGTCCGTGCACGCGGTATCCATAAACGGTGCCCGGATGCAGGTCAGGCATGTAGCCATGCCAGATCTGGTTGGTGTGCTCAGGGAGCGTGATGCGTTCAAGCTCTTTCTCGCCTTTATCATCAAACAGACAAAGCTCGACCTGGGTGGCGTGGGCCGAGAACAGGGCAAAGTTTGTGCCCTGTCCATCCCAGTTTGCGCCGCGGGGGTAGGGTAAGCCTTCTCGAATGCGTGCGTTCTGTGTCACGATACGTTCCTGTTCTTCTTCTGGCTAGGGATGATCTCCTGCGGAGGCAACGTTGGTTAGGATGCAGCTTTCAGACCCTGCCCCTCTGGCTACGGGCAAGTGGCGGAAGGGACAGGCTGGGCTGCTAAACTGAGACGCACGCGCGTATGGCCCCGTAGCTCAGGTGGATAGAGCGATGGTTTCCTAAACCACAGGTCGGAAGTTCGAGTCTTCCCGGGGTCACCAGCCAGGCAAAGATGTGTGAGGACCCGATTGGGTGCGGCTGAATCGGCGAACCCGCCTTCTCCGTGAGCGTGTCTTGCTGCTGGGTTATCGGCTCCGGGCCGTGACGGTCAACTCCATCGAGACTCGTCGGTAGGCACTCTCGCTCGTGCCCGGCGTCGGTGTCGCGCTCTGGGCGCGGACCTCCCAAAGCCCGCTGCCGAGTGGACGCACAAGGGTGGCCCGACCAGCGGCGACCTTCCAGGGAGTGCGCACCTCCACGTCTGCTCCCCGGAGTGGCGTTACATCTGCCGTGATCGTCAGCTGATCGCCTTTCAGCTGCACGCGGATCAGCTTGGGTGCCAAGCTGGGATCGCCGACACGCAGCGCGGGCGTATGCACAAAGACTGTCACGCCACCCTCAAAGTGCAGCTCGCAGCGGCTATGACCCGCCGGGACCTGGAGCAGGATGCTGGCGTGCTGGTCAGACCCTTCTGACCCCATCGTGATCTCTTTTTTGCGACCATCGCATGCAGCTGTCACCGCGCGCACACCAAGCGGCACTTGCGGGTTGAAGAGCAGCGAAGCAGGCGCTCCCTGCGAAGTGATGTCGAGAGCAACCGAACTTGCATCCTGCGCCATCGCCAGGGAAAGCGTGGTGTGCGGCAGACGAATATTGTCGAGCGACACAACCGGCCATGTCGGGGGCAGATGGGGAGCGAACTTTACCCGTCCGGCCGGTGAGTCAATCTCCAGCCCGAACAGGCCGCGCACCGTCCCGTCGAGCAGCGCTGCCGAGGACCAGGTCTGCTCGGCAACCGACTCTGTCTGCTCGTGGTAGAAGTTGCCGGCGAGCACCTCATGGATGTGGCCCATCGAGTCGAACGTATTCCACTGCATCACGCCGTTCCAGATGGCGAATGCGCTCTCGGGCCGGTGAGCCTGCCACAGGCTCGTGGCGAGCACCATGGTGCTCACCGGTGAGACGCTCCCTGCGCCATAGGAGTAAGGGTTGTAGTCCTTTGAGCTGGACGCCACTTCACGCGTACCCCAGTCTGCCTGAAAGTCAGCCGAGGTAAGCCGGTCGAGCAGTGCTGTATTCCGTGCAGCCGAGAAGACCTTCTGCGGGATCAACTGGGTGGGTCCCACGGCTTCGCGATAGATCGGCTCGCCTGCAGAGGTGTGCCCGTCATACCAGTAGTTAGCGGCAGCATTCCAGTAGTGGTCCGCGATGGCCTTGCGAGTGAGTTCGACCTGTTCGAGCGCAGATGTGGCCTCTGCTGCGTGGGTGGTAAGCCGCGCAAGCTCCGCGTATCCGGCTGCTGCAGCCATCCAGCTGGCAGAGAGGCTCAGGTCGTCGGCAGGCCTGTGCTGCTCATCGCTGGCCTCCTTGTCTGCCGGGATATGGGGCAGGTGGTCTGGGCCGATAGAGCCTTGGCAGTAGGCGTAGGCGGCGGAAAGCGATGCCCAGCTGTCTGTCGCGAAAGCAAGATCGCCGCTTGTGGACAGATAACGAGCTACCGCCGCCAAGTAGTCGAAACTGATATCCACGTGCACGTACATGAAGGGCAGCTTCTGCCAGTCGATGTAGCCGGCACTCTGCGAGAGCTCGTGCCAGATCATGCCGTTGTCTTTGTTCTGGTACTTCTGGATAAAGCGCAGCTCATCGCGCGCGCGGGCGTACTCGCCGGCAGAGACGAGAGCGTTTGCCGTGATGAGGCCATCGCCTCCAAAGAACCACGCATACTGTGGACGCAGGGCGTCGCGCGAGGGTCCGTAGCCGGCAGCGATGCCGCAGCCCAGCCGGGGATTGCAGACCCAGGCCTGGTCGAGGGCGACCTTGGCCCAGGCCAGGCCCTGGTTCACCGCTTCATCCGGCGTCCGGATGCGCAGCGAGTCTGCGTCGAGGGTCGCATAGTGTGCAGCGGCGTCTGCTTCAAGCTGCGGACGTTCCACCGAGAGCTTTGCGAGTACAGCGGATAGGTCGGCGGTTGCCGCATCCAGCGCGACATACACCGTTGCCTTGCGGTTGACAGGGTGGAGAGAGAACGAAAAGCCGTGCTCGGTCAGCAGCGCTGTATTAACCGTGTCGTCATGCGTTGAGATCTCGCGCGAGCCGATGATGGCGGCCAGGTCATTGCCCTGGCCTGCGATGACAAAGCCCGGCACGCCATCTTGGGTGGCCGGCTTCCAACGCGTGTACTGCCCCCCGAGTCCACCCGGCCACATCAGGTTAAGGATGGGAAAGAAATGTACCTCGATGTCGATCGGCCGAGTGCCTTCGACCTCGTAGGTGAGCACTGCTGCAGCGCGGTCGAGAGGAACGAAAAGCTTTTCGCGAACGAGGAAGTCTGGACCGATATAGGTGCGGGTAATCGAATCCGGCCGATAGTCGACACGCCGCAGCAGCTGCCTTGCATCCTTGGTGGCGGTGGACCCTGAGGGGCGAAAACTGACCTGGTAATGGTCAAAAACCTGGAATGGGTACGCCCACATCTCCAGGCCACTTTCAGGGTAGCCCATCAGGATCGCGCGCTGTCCATGAGCGCCCACAAACCGGTTCGGCCCAACCGAGTCGGTGCTGTATTCCATCTGCTGCGCAAATGCCTGGGGATCAGGTGATGGCTGCTGCGCCCCGGCCGAGGCAGCAAGCAGCAGCAGGACAAGCGCTGCAACGCGCGAGGGTGTCACATCGCACTCCTTGACGCCTGGGTTCTGCTCCTGCTGGGCTGCGCAGCAAGGTGCATGAGATGGCAGCGGCAGATGGTAGCGCAGCGATACAGGGGCGGGGCCGCGAGCTCTGGCGCCGCCCATCGTGAGTTACTTAAAACGTGACCCGGGCAGCAAACTGCAAACGGCGCATCGTGCTGTTGCCCTCCAGGCTGCTGATGATGCCGGCCCCCTGCGCCGCTGTGCAATCAATGCAGCGCGAGTTACTCGAGGTAGGAATATCCAGAGGTGCGTGGTTAAAGACGTTGAAGGCCTGGAACTGGAACTGCCCCTTGAATCTCTCCGTGAAAGGAACGTCCTTAATGAAGGAGACGTCGGAGAAGAAATCACGCGGGCCAACCAGCGTGTTGCGTCCGCTATCGCCAAAGGTGCCGAACCCCGGACGGCTAAAGGGTCCGGAGACTGCGCCGTTTGTAGCCAGCGGCGCCACGGGAGTGAAGAAAGCGCGCGCGTGGGTGACGGTGTCCAACCCGCCGGCCTGGACCGGGAAGTTGCCCGGTGTGCCGCCTGGACGGCAGTCGCTGGTAGTACCAGGCCCGCTATAGTTGGTGTCAAGGTCCTGGTCGGCACCGCACTCCTGGTAGGTAGGCGTAAAGGGCCGCCCGCTCTCCCAGGTGGCCTGCCCGGCCAGGCTGATGCCGCCTACAATAGAGTCCACCAGGCGATTTGCGCTGGTGAGGTACTTGCCTTGTTTGCCGAAAGGCAGTGCGTACACGCCACTCAACACAAAGATCTGCGCGCGGTTGGTGTCATTGCGGCCCCAGCTGTAGCGCTTGTAGTTGGTAAAGGCGGCGTCGTTGGCGTAGTTTTCTGCCTTTGACCAGCTGTAGTTCGCGTTGAAGGTCAAACCGTTTGACAGGCGCTTGTCAAGCTTGGCCTGAAGCGCGTTGTAGATCGCGCGCCCGCTCGGCGCGGTCGAGTTCATGCCATTCGAGCAGCAGACAGTGGGCTGACCCTCGTATGTGCCGAGGAAGTGGTTGTAGTAAGGCCGGCGCAGGGTGTTTCCTGCGGCAAGCTCCGCCTGAGTTGTTGGCAGTCTTGGTTCATTCAGGTCATAGCCGTAGGTTTCACCTGGGTAAACCCGCTCACCGATGTTGCCGACGTAAGCTACCTCGAGGTTGACCGTTGGACCGAACGCCTGCTGCAGGGCTACGTTGTACTGGTCCACGCGCGGAAGGGTGATGCGGTCGGGACGGAAGCTTTGGCTGTAGGCATCCTGGAACGGGATGATGCCATTTGCCGGAATGGTCGGCTGAGCGGGCCGCGTTGGCGGATCAGCAAGCGTTGTGGCGAAGGCGCCCGGGCTGTAATTGCCAATGCGGCTGATGTTCTCATTAGCCTGTACAGGCAGGTTGTGTGAAAGCACGCTGCCATACAGCGAGCCGAAGTAGCCCACCGTGTCATAGGTTTGCCCTGCGCCGGCACGAAGCACCAGCGAGGGGTTGACCTGGTAGGCAATGCCGAAGCGGCCGGCCAGGTTGGTGTAATCCATTTGTTCGTTGCCGTTGGTGCCAATACCCGCGGCGCCCGCGACCAGAATCCCACCGCCCTTGATTGAAGCAAAGCCACCATGCCCCAGTCCATTGACCGTCTCCGGGTAGATGATGTCCCATCGCACGCCGTAGTTGATGGTCAGCTTGGGGGTGGCGCGCCAGGTGTCCTGCACATAGAAGGCAAGCCGCTTTTGGTAGCTGTACTGATCGTTGATGTACACGTCGAACCGCTGGAAGGTGGCCGCGTCCCCAACCAGGAATGAGGCCAGATCGCTGCCCGTACTGACCACGCTCGCACCGTTGGAGAAGCCGGTGGTGGAGTTGTCGAAGACAAACTGCCCGGATCGGTTGTAGTCGCTGGCATCACGTACGTTCTTGGCATAGCGAAGGTCGGCGCCCGCCTTGACCGCATGATTGCCGATGAGCTTGGTCCAGTTATTGGTCAGCTGGAAGACCTGCTCACTCTCGATGAGAGGGCAGTTGCAGGACTGGTTGCCGAGCGAGCTGACCGAGCCCTGGTTGAAGCTGAAACTCGGCGCACCTGCTGTGTCCGGCAGGGTGTTCAGGTTGGGGATGCCGAGCGCGGTGGCGGTTGTCAGACCCGGATACTTGTTCTCCGCAACGTGGTAGCTCAGGAAGCCGAGCCGCAGATCGGTCAGCAGCGTGCTTTTCACCGGGTAGTCAAAACCCAGGGTCGCGCTCTGATTTTGCGTATGCGTATCGCCCGTGGTGCCGCCCAGGCCGAAGCCGTTGCCGCCCGCGGCGCCAAAGACCGGCACCCCCACCAACCGGAACAGCGCGTAGTCGTAGCGGCCAAAGGCATGCAGCCGCTGCCCGACCTGCTGATCAAGCCTCAGGTCGGCCTGGTCGCTGTTCAGGATGCCGTTGCCAGACGCCGCGTAGTTGTTGTTCACGCCCTGGCCCGTGGTGTTCGGCGCGGGCAGAAGGCGCAGCAGATTTTGCGCCTGCGAGCTCAGCGCTGCCCCGGGAATCTGCCCGGGCCCGCCATAGGGGGCCTTGGTCACTGGGTTGTAGAGGATCTGCGTTGTGTACTCGGAAAGGTCGCATGTGCCCGCCCCGGCCGCCAGGCATGTGCTGCGAACCCGTGCCGTGGGCACGTTCTGGATCAGGCTGGTTCCCAGCCGATTACGCAGCCCCTGGTAATCGACGAAAAAGAAAGACCGGTCCTTCTTGATAGGGCCGCCTGCCGAACCGCCAAACTGGCCGTAGACTTCTCCAGGCACAGTGCGTCCGGTGACCGGATCAGCCTGGAACTGGGTGAATGGATTCCGGGCATAGAACGCGTCCGAGTGGCGAAAAAAGAACAGGTCGCCGTGCAGCGAATTGCCCCCGGATTTGGTCGTGACACTCACGATTCCCCCGGCTGCCCCGCCAAGTTCCGCGTCATAATTCTGCGTCGTCACCTTGGTCTCGCCGATCGAGTCCAGCGTAGGGTTGATCACGATGATGCCGAGGACCGGATCACGATTATCGGTGCCGTCAAGGATGAAACCCTGTTCGCCGTAGTTGGAGCCGTTCGTGTTCAGCGCCAGGCCACCCTGCGGGTTCTCTGGCCCCGCTATGTTAAAGCTGGAGTGCTGCACGCCAGGAGTCAACAGGAGAAAGCTGGTGAAGTTGCGGCTGAAGTTGGGCAGGTTGCTGATAGCCCGTTCATCAAGGATCGTGGACACATCAGCGCGGTCGGTGCGCAACGCAGGCGCCTCGGTCGTGACGGTGACCGTCTGTGTTGCTCCGGCGGCGTTCAAAGCGACATCAACCTTCTGCGCCGAGTCCGCGTGGATCTCGAGCGGCTGGCTTTCGGAGTTGGAGAAGGATGCCGCTTCAATCTTGACGGTGTAGGTGTCAGGCACAAGGTGGTCCACAGTCCAGCTGCCGCCGCTGTTGGTTGTTGTGGTCAGCACCGTACCCTTCTGGGTATCGATGACCGTCACCTTGGCACCCGCGACGGCGGCCCCGGAGGAGTCTGAGACCGTGCCATAGACAGACCCATAGACGGCCTGGGCCTCCATTGAGGTAAGCGCTGGGATCAGCAGGCCACTCGCGACCAACGCCCGCGTGCTCGATCGTAACGATTGACTCAACCGCATTTCGCCTCCGGCCGCACTGGAGCTACCTTCTAAACGGTTTCATGCTGAACTCTCTGGGACAGCGGTGTCAAACCGCCCGGTGCCAGGTGGTGAGCCAGTTTGAGGTTTGAGCCGTTGCGACGGCTGCGCTGATGAGCTGAGTCGCAGCCCTCACTGGCCGCGTAGATCCGTATGGTACTCAAGGTCGCGCAGGTTGAAGCATGTGTGTCTGCGTGGGCTTTGCCCCGACAGGCAGGCGCAAAACCACGCGCGTGCCTTCTTCAGGGCGACTCGCGATCTCGACCGAGCCGCCATGCAGCAGCATGATGCCCTGGACGATGGATAGCCCTAGCCCGGTCCCGCCTGAGGTTCTTGAGCGGGAGGGGTCGACGCGATAGAAGCGGTCGAAGACACGAGGCAAGGCATCCTCAGGTATGCCGATGCCCGTATCGCTCACCCCGATCCACACGAACCCCGGCTCTTCTGCGACGCTTAAGGACACCGAGCCACCGTGCGGCGTGTAGGCCAGGGCGTTCGCGATCAGGTTCCCCAAGGCCCGCTGCATCAGTGTTCGATCTACCTGAGCAACCACAGGCTCGTCGCCGGTGCGCTTTCGCAAGTGCACGCCTGCATCGACCGCAGTCGCTTCATAATATGCCTGGACAGACTCGACAAGCTCATGGACGTCCACAGGGTCGCGACGAAGATGCGTGAGCGGGTTTTCTGCGCGCGCAAGGAAAAGCAGATCGCTAATAAGTGCCGACAGACGGACCGCCTCCTCCAGCGAAGATTCCAGAGCGTCACGATAGTCCTTGACTGTGCGGGCTCGGCTGAGTGCCACCTCGGCCTCGCCGCGAATGTTATTCACAGGTGTACGAAGGTCATGAGCGATGTCGGCAGAGAAGCGGGAGATGCGGTCAAACGAACCTTCCAGGCGGTCAAGCATCGCGTTGAAAGTGGCGGCCAGCGACGCGAGCTCGTACGGGTACCCTTCTGTACGGATGCGCTCATTCAAGTGGGTAGAGCTGATGCGCTTGGCTGTCGCCGCCATCTCCTCGAGCGGTCGAGTGGCCTGGCTCGCAATCAAGTAACCGACCAAAGGAAAAATGGCTGAGGTAACGATGAGGATAGACCAGAAGACGAAACGGAAGCGGGAGAGGAACTCCTCTGTCTGGGAGGCGTCGATGGCAATGAGGATAGTGTAGGTACGCTTTGGAGGCGAGCCAACCAGGGCTTGCGCCGTGGCGACTCGAAAGTTTTTTCCATGAAAGCGCATTGGTTGCAAAGTGCCTGCACGTGACTGCATCAGCTCGACAAGATTCACCTGATCTGCCATGCCCGGCGTGGTGAGCAAAGGCTGGCCATGTTCATCGAGCAAGCGGATGTAGTAGTGCTCATAGCGCCTTGCTGCGGTTTCGAGCTCCACTTCTTCGCGGAGCGCGTCCTGATCCTCGGGTCGCTCGCGGAGCATGGTGCGCAGCACGTTGAGTTTGTCACCGAGGAACAGTTCTGTGCTTCGGTTCAACTCGGAAAGAAGCACCAGGTAAAGAGTCGCGGTCGCCAGGGCGACCAGAGTCAAGCCTGCGACTGCGTATCCAGCACTCAGCCTGAAAACCAGAGTGCGGGTCCACCGCGACAAGGGAGACGCGCTAGACAATCGCTGATGAAGCGTTCGCATCGACCAGCACTCTCTTTACTAGTTTGAAGGGTTCCGAAAACATCGAGAGAGGCTCCGCGACACGATCAAGAGGCACTTGCTTCAAGGACATAGCCTGCGCCGCGCACGGTCTGGATCAACTTGCATGGGAACGGATCGTCTACCTTGCTGCGCAGCCTCCGGACATTGACATCGACGACGTTGGTATCGCTGTCAAAGTTCATGTCCCAGACCGACTCTGCGATCAATGTGCGGGAGAGTACCTCGCCTGCGCGCCGCACCAGCAGGGCCAGTAGCAGGAACTCCTTGGCGGTAAGTTCGAGGCGCTTGCCGGATCGTGTAGCGCGGTGGCGAAGCAGATCCACCTCCAGGTCCGCGATGCGAACCGTGTCCTGCGCGCGGGCAGGTGTACGCCGCAACAGGGAACGAAGACGTGCCAGAAGCTCAGAAAAAGCGAATGGCTTGACCAGGTAGTCGTCCGCGCCCAGTTCAAGGCCGCGCACACGCTCATGGACAGCATCTCGCGCGGTCAGTAAGAGTACGTGAGTCGCACAGTTGGACTGCCGCAAGCGGCTGAGCACCTGCCAGCCGTCAATCCTGGGCAGCATCACGTCCAGGATGACGAGGTCGAAGTCCAGGTCGAGTGCGAGATGCAGCCCATCTTCGCCGTTCGTAGCTACATCGACGACAAAGCCAGCCTCACCAAGCCCCTTCTTGAGAAACCGTGTGGTCTTCTCTTCATCATCAATGACAAGGATGCGCATGATCGACCCTGGCAGAGCGCTGATGAGAGTTGCTGTGCGCCTGCCAGACCTGATCTTAAGTCGACTTATGTTGACGGCAGGTAAATGCGGGCAGACTGGTGCGTGGTTTGTCATACATGCCATGCCCGGATGCCGAGGCATATCTGAGCCGATGGAGCGACGGCAATGCAGAGTCTAGTCTCTGCAGGGCGCCAGCATTACCACGACAGGCGTCCGTTGATGCCGCCTGCATAGCATGTGGATGGCACGCAGAACTATTCACAAACTTTCACAAAAGGAAGCGCTTGGCTGGAGTACCTTACGGTTTTGTAATGAAGCTTTGTCTGGCTTGCTGGCTCGCTCGTTCTCGACCTCCAGGGTCGCAAAGCCGGTAGAAACCGGCTGTGCGTTCGAGTTGCCCTTCAACTCTTCTACCTAAGCTCGATCTCACGAGGCTATTGATGCAAAGGATCCGGTCATTCTTCCTCCCATCCCTCTGCGCCGCTTCTACCGCGCTTTCGTTCTGTGGTGCTGCCCCGGGGTTTGCTCAGGTGGATCGTGGCGCCTTGACCGGAACGGTTACCGATCCGTCCGGCAGGGTGGTGGGGCAGGCCCGCATTACCGCGGTCGAAGACGCAACACAGCTGCAGCGCGAAGGCGTTTCAGACGCCGTTGGAAGATATGAGATAGCTGCGCTGCCGATCGGCACATACACAGTCAGGATCGAGCACCCCGGCTTCCAGGTTCTGAACTTCACGAATGTGGAGCAGGTGGTTGGCAGAACGCGCACCCTGGATGCAGCATTACAAGTATCAAGCAGCAAGGAGCGGGTGGAGGTCTCATCCAGTTCTGAGCTGCTGGATCGCAACACGAGCGCGATCACGGGGCTCATCGAGCGAAAGCAGGCCGACGATCTGCCGCTCAACGGCCGTGACTGGTCCTCGCTCACGACCTACGTTCCCGGAGCGATTGACACCGGCGGCAGCAACCAGCGCTCGGTACGCTTTGTTGGCCGCGGCCTGGACGACAGCAACTTCTCCTATGACGGCGTTGAAGAGACCAGTGTCGTCAATCAGACGCAGCGCGCATGGGTGCGGCTGTCCATTCCGCTCGACGCCATTGCCGAGTTTCGCGTTGATACCTTGATGGCAAGCGCGGATGAAGGAGCGACGGGCGGTGCGCAGCTGGCCGTGGCTTCCCCCGCGGGTACCAATCAGCTGCACGGGCGACTGTCCGAGTTCTTGCGCAACGACTATTTCGACGCACCCGAGCCTGCCTGGGCCTCGCATGGCGAAGCGCAGCAGCCGCTACGGTTAAATCAGTTTGGCGGCTCGCTCGGCGGCCCGATCGTTCGCGATAAGACCTTCTTTTTTCTCGCATCGGAAGCCTACCGGCAGGTGTGGGGGTACCCGGTGAGCGGTGACGTACCCAGCCCAGCCTACCGGGCTACCATCTCTGCTTCGAACCCCGTCTACGGCATCGTGAATGCCTATCCCACGGCAGGTCCAAAGGCGCTCCTGACACCTACCAGCGACCCGGATATCGATGTGCTGACCTGCGCCTGCACCCAGGTGACGAACGAAAGCTCGGCGATGCTGCGGCTCGACCACCGATTTACGTCGAAGACCACCGGCTTTATGCGTTTCAATTACGACCGGTCCGTCGGTAGTCAGCCGGTCTCCACCAGCGCGACGAACGTGGAGCAAAGGGTAAGCGCCCCAGTCAATGGCGCCATCGAGTTACTGCACATCTTCAGCCCCTACATTACTAATGAGGCCGAGTTTGGTTTCAACCGGTCCAGCGACAATACGGATTACTCCAGCGGTACCGGCTTGCCCTACCAGATTGCGATCTCGTCGGCCGACGCCGGCCCGGGCTTCGGCAACCTGAACTACGCCTACAACACGGTGTACGTGGGCAACACGTTTGCCGGGATCGACAACCTGACCTGGCTTCATGGGCGGCACACTCTCAAGTTTGGGGGCGAGATCCGCCACATCCAGCTCAACCAGCATTATGGGGAGCATGGGACAGTGACCTTTGCGTCGCTAACGACGCTGGCAAAGGATCAGGTAGCGAAAGCAAGCCTTACTGGCGCGCTGCCCGTAAACGACCTGCGCAAGAATCTGTACATGGAGTATGCGCAGGACGAATACAAGGCGCTTGCTAACCTCACCCTCAACCTGGGCGTGCGATACACCATCTTCGGTCTTTTTAATGAAGCTCACGGGAAAGCGAACCCGTTTGACTTCGGCACCTGCGGAGCGCAGGGCTTCTGCGGCGTCGGCGCCAGCTTCGGCCAGCAAAACTATGGCGACATTGACCCGCGTTTGGGTCTCTCCTGGTCACCGGGAGGAGACGGAAAAACAGTGGTGCGGGCCGGCTTTGGGATGTACCACGAAGATGGCCAGCTGGACGATCAGAATCTGCCTGCCAAGAACGAGATCCCGTCCTACTCATTGAAAAGCGTGACCTACCCAGTCACCTTTGGCGGCTCCGGAACGATCGCACCGAACGCCGAGCAGCGCGACCGCAAAGATACCTACACCGAACAATGGGATTTCTCTGTGCAGCGGGAGCTGCCTGCAAACTTTGTGGGCACTCTCTCCTATCTGGGGAGCCACGGCGTGCATCTGCTGGAAACCAACGTGGTGAACCTGTACCTGCCTCCAGGCTTTGCAACCTCAACGCTGCAGTATCCGGCGTTTGCTCCTGCAATCGGCTGGCGAGGCTCGACAGGCGCCAGCTCGTATAACGGCCTCGTCGTATCCATGCGCCGGCCGTTCGCCCACGGATTGCTCGTCGCCGCCAATTACACGTATTCGCACGAACTCGACAACGGTTCGAATGGAAGTGGCGACGGCGATGAAACTTCGCCGCAGAACCCGCTCTGTCTATCCTGCGAGTGGGCCAGCGGCGCTTGGGACGCACGGCAGGTGGTTAACGGCAACGCGGTGTATGAGCTCCCCTTCGGCCGCGGCAGACAGATGCTGAACCAGGGCATCGGCAGCGCCATTGCAGGCAACTGGAAGCTGACCACCACAGCACTGGCCCGCACGGGTTTCCCGGTTAATGTGCTCCTGCCCGGCAGCGTCACGTCGCCCTACGGAAACTCGGGCACACTGCGTCCGAACCTCGTCCCGGGGGTTTCGCTCACTCCGTCAGGAGGCAGGACGATTGCTCACTGGATCAACCCAGCCGCCTTCGCCGCTCCTCAAGCTGGAACACTCGGCAACGCGCCGCGTGACCTCTTTGCCGGCCCCGGCACCTGGCAGGTAGATAGTGGTGTTGCCAAAACGTTCCCGCTGGGAGAGCGGGCCAACGTAGAGTTTCGTTCCGAGTTCTATAACATCTTCAATCACCCGCAACTCGGGCAGCCGAACACGACGTGCACTCTCTCCGCTACATCGACGACGGGCTGCGCAAGCGGCTTTGGCAACATCACCAGCACGATTAACTTGAATACCGCCATCGTAAATCCAATTACCCCGGTGGGTTCAGGCACGCCTCGCGAGATCCAGATTGCGCTTCGACTGCAGTTCTAGCGGACTGAGCGAATCGAACCCGGGTAGCCGCTTCTGTGCCACCGCCAGGTTCACCTGGCTTGTCTCCTACATTGCAGAATTGTCATGTTCGGGTCACGCCTTCGTCACAAGCACCCAGCCATACTCCGTGTCGTAGGTAGCAGTACGAGCATTGCTCCGGCTCACGCTTTGGCGGCTCGCAGCTACTGGCGGAGTCAAGATCAGATACGTCAACGGATAGTCGGCCGTTGAGAGCAGCAAACGTCGTCACCAACCGTAGAGCGAGGATCCATGTTCAGCAAAATGTCTCCAGTCAGCACTTCCAATCCCCGGCCGTTCAAGCTTCCGCTTGCGCTTGCCGGTCTGTTGGTAACGGCAGGTCTCAGCGCCACGACGCTCGCCCAATCTGTCCCTTTTCCGACTTACACGGTAGGCGAAAACAAGAACGCGGCGAGTGGTCCCAACTATTCGTCAAGCCTGCCCGCGCCATGGGTAGCCAGCAACGGCCAGATCATCACGCCCGCAGGAACGCAGGTGTATCTCGGCACCACTACCCGCGCCAAGGCCGTCGCACTTAACCCTACGGGCAACCACACCGGCGCGGTCCTCCAGATGGGCGCACCGCAAGCTGTCACCATCTTCAACACGCAGACTGGCGCCGTTCTGCAAACCTACTCAGCGGCCGCCGGCAAGGATGCAGATGGCAGCAGCGTCGGCATTGCCTACTCGCCCGATGGCAAGTACCTGCTCTTCAGCCAGGATGGGGGCTCGGGTGCTGGCAGCTTTGTCGGTATCGCCAAGGTCAACACTGCTGGCATGCTCTCTGACTATGCTCACGTCAGCGTGCCGCTGGATGTAAACGCTGCCGGGTACCTGACCACTGTGCAATGCTTCCCAAGCAGCCCTCCGGGCACGACCGGCAGCTCTGCTATCCCCTGCGGCCAGACTGTCTCTCTTACCGGGGACGGCGCATCGACCTCCTATCCCATGGGCATAGCCGTTGCGCCGAACGGCAAAACTGCCTACGCGGTGCTGGACAACAACGACACGCTCACCAGGATTGACTTGACCGCAGCAACCCCGGTCCAGGGTGCAGAGATCCGTGTCGGCAATGTGCCGCACAGCGTCGTCATCTCGCCCGACGGCAAGACGGCTTATGTGTCCAACGAAGCTGGCCGTATTGCGACTGAGAATGACTTTCAGCAGTATTCAAACGGCACGCCGGTGGTGGCCAAGTTCCCGACAGGCTCGACCGCGGATGGCACGATCTCGGTGGTGGATCTGGCCTCGTTTAAGGTCACGGACAGCATCAAGACGGGTCTGCACCCAACTGGCATGGCGTTTTGGGGCAAGTATCTTCTCGTCGCCAACACGTACAGCGACACGATAACAGCCATTGACACCACGACCAGGCAGGTAGTCGAGACGTTCAACCTGAGTCTGCCGATTGCGGTCCCGGGCAAGAAAGAAGCTGCCTATGGCGCTGCACCGGTCTCCATCGCTGTGGATCCAACAAACAACATCGCGTACATCGCCTGCTACAACGCCAATGCGGTTGCGGTAGTCAGCCTGCTCAACGGTGGCTCGGTGCTGGGTGCGATCCCAGTCGGTTACGGTCCCAGCTCTGTTGCGTTTGACGCCGCGGATAAGGTGCTGCTTGTAGCCAACGACAAAGGTATCGGAACGACCGGCTTCGCGGTAGCGCCTCCTCCAACCAGCACCGCAGAAAACTCCTACGGAACCTACGGCGGCGTAACTAGCTTTAACACGCACCAGGACCTTGGCACCGTAAGCCTTGTTCCCTTGACGGACCCGGGCGCCCTTGCAGCCGGGACGCAGCAGGTGGCCCAGAATAACCATTGGGATCTGCAGGAGGCCATCTTCTCGGCGGGTGGAGGCTCGAAAAAAGCCGCGCCGCTGGCTATCCCTGAGAAGATCGGTTCTCCCTCCAAGATCAAGCATGTCTTCGTGATCATTCGTGAGAATCGCACCTACGATCAGATCCTTGGTGATGTCGCCGAGGGAAATGGTGAGGCTTCCCTTGCCGTCTATGGCGACAACCCAACGTTCGGCCCCGTGACGCCCAACGCTCACGCGCTCGTGCAGCGCTTTCCACTCTTCGACAACTTCTATGATCCGAGCCGGCAGTCTGCCGACGGGCACAACTGGATTGTGCAAGCCATGGCACCATACTCCGACGATATCCAGTCGCCAGATTGGCTACGCGACTATCCATCGAATGGCGGCGACGCGATCGCCTATCAAAAGGTGGGCCACCTCTGGGACGTGGCTGTAAAGAAAGGCGTCACGTTCAAAAACTTTGGTGAGTACATCGAGTACAACACCTTCCTGTCGCCTACCGGCTCTGTCAACGAGCCGCAGTGGATCGACTTTTACAACGACACGCTGGCCTACGAGTCTGGCGCGGAGAGCCAGCTCTACAATGTCAACACCGTAGCCTCACACTCTCCGCTGCCGAACCTGATCAACAACACGGTCCAGAATTATCCTCAGTTCGACCTCGGTATTCCTGATCAGTTCCGCTTCGATATTTGGGAGCAGGAGTTTAAAAAGGACGTATCGGGTGGAGCGGTTCCCCAGTTAGAGTTCATGTGGATCAGCTCTGATCACACCGGCGGTCCGCCCACCGGACCGGCAATGCAGGCAGATAACGACCTGGCACTTGGCCGCTATGTCGACGCGATCAGTCACAGTTCGATCTGGTCTTCCTCGGCGATCTTTGTCGAGGAGGATGACGCGCAAAATGGCGTTGACCACGTTGACGGTCATCGTAGCCCTGGTTACATCTTCAGCCCGTACGTGCAGCAGCGGGTGAATGCGGATGGCTCGGGGGCCGGGGTCACCGAGGACAGCACCTTCTATACGCAGGTCAACATGACCCGCACCATTGAGCAGATTCTTGGGCTGCCCCCCATGAACCAGTTCGACCTGACAGTCTCGCCCATGAGCGAAATCTTTATCGACAATCCTCCAGCCGAAAACTTTCTGCCGTGGACACACGTGGCGAATGGGATCCCGCTGAATCAAGGCGTGAAACAAACGCCGACCCAGCCGATCCCAGCTCCCAAGACGATGGCTGCTAACGAAACAGCGGTGAGCCCTGCGCCTCAGGCGTCTGCTGATGTATCGCCGGTGACGCGAGCGCTTAGAACCGGATGGATGAAAAAGAAGGAGCAGGTCTTCGCAGGCAAACAGCACGCACCCGACTCCGAAGACTCAGACACTGTGAACCACCTCAACTGGTACGAGGCTACCAACTACAAGGTCCCGTACCCAGGCGAGAAGAAGGTTCGTCCGGCAAGCGAATTCAATCACAGGAGAGCCCCGGCCGGCGATGATGACGGCGACTAGGATGATCTAGCTCTTACGCCCTCTCCCACAATCGGGAGAGGGCTTTTTACTTTGGACACCAAGAATCACTAGCCAAGGCTTGTGGCGATGCCTCGGAGCGTGCTCTCGCCGAGCCAGTGACGGTCGTCGACCAAGGGTGGACGAACCACTTTACCCTTTGATCACCGTGTCATCGTCATAGCCGAACTCTGCGCGCGTTGCCAATACCTGGAGAACCGTTTCAGATCGAAAGCGCGATTAGCTTCGACGAATGGCGGTGGATCGTACCACACGACAGGGAGGTGAAGCATCGCTGCGGCGGCCGCAGCACGCAGGCGAGGGTCGGGCGTACGCTGAGCCAGGATGTAGTCAGCTCCAGATGCTTGCGCGCTGGCAAGCAACGCGGCCGCTATCTCGCCCGCACGAAGCTCTGTCCTAACTGGCATCTCCATCAGGCACTCAGCGATGAAGACGATGCGTTTGAGTGCGATCCGCTCCTCTGCAATCCAGGCTGTGTCCCAAATGAAGATACATGGCGCATCCGGGTGCGCCTGGAACATGGGTGACTCCGGATTCAAGCTGTCAGTGTGAACCCACAGCAGAGGCTTACCTGAGGCGCTGAGTTTTTCTTCTTTCGCCAGAGAGCGAGCGTAGGGCATGGGCGGCGTTGGCATAGCCGTGGGGTCCGCCCGAACGTGGAGACTAGGGAAGAGTGTTTGTTCAAGGCTCTCGTAATCCTGCTCAAACGGACAGGTACGCGTCTGGGCGTGCGGGCAGCTACGGCAGTACTCGCCGTCCGTATACCGCTCCAGATTTTCCCTGTTGAAGATGTAAGCCTTGCTCGCGAAGGTTGAGGCGACCCACTGCCAGGAGAGGTTATTGCTGGCCGGATCCCCATCGATGAGGTGCTCTAGAAACCAGCGGGCACCCGCCTGCCAGCGGACTCGGCGCCAGTGCACCACATACGCCGCAAACCACATCCGGGCATG
>CAZZYO010000071.1:0-19466 GCA_964658255.1 Candidatus Babeliales bacterium | reverse complement strand
TGATGCCGAAGATGCCCAGGCTGGCAGCGAGCCTGGTCCCGCTAAGGAACCCGAGTGAATCGTGCGAGAAGTGCAGGTTCGACGGGATGGGCGCCGGGGGTAGATGCGCGCCCTGGTGCAGTACGGAGAAGACACCCCAGCCGACGAGCAGCACCACCATGACGGTGGTGATCTTCATCACCTCAAGCGCCTTGTTGGTCGACTCCTCAATACCCTTGGTGTTCTGCCACCAGTAGTAGACCGTGACGATGATGCAGAAAGCAGCCGCGGTCCCGTTCATCGGCAGCTGCCGGGCCGTGTGCTGGCTCAGCATCAGCGCCGGCGGCAGCCAGTTGTGCAAGGCCGCGACTGTCAGCAGTTCGTTGAGCAGACCGGTGATGTACTGGCCGGCGGAAACGCCCGAGATAGGTCCGGTGAGGATGTAGTCGAACATCAGCGCGGAGACGCTGAGCTTGGCAAAGGTGCCGCCGAGCGCTTCTTTTACAACGCGGTAGACGCCGCCCCGCGTGAACATGGAGCAGCTCTCGACATAGACCGCGCGCACCGCGAAGGAGAACAGCATGACGGCCAGGATGAACCAGGGCGCGGACTTGCCGACTGCTTCTTCCGAAATGCCACCAGCGTAGAAGGCCGAGGAGCCGAGATCGTTGAGCACGACCGCCGCCGCGCGCCAGAAGGAGATGAAGGTCAGCATCACCGACGAGGCGACCACCAGGCGCACGCGGTCGCTCACCGGGGCGGGAGCGGTGGCAGTGAAACTGCGGCTGGGCAGAGGGCTGCCTGGCTTGTACCCGGAAGGATGCGAGGCTTCGCTCATCGTGCGGAGGTCTCGCGCCGGTCGGCCGCCGTAGGTGTGAGAGAGGAAAACAATGACATACGGTGGCTAGAGCACTTCTCCCATGGGTGTACCTCGACCGGCGAGCGTCCGAGTGACTTTTCCTCTAAGAAAAGCCGCGTCGAGCCCGTCCCCGCCGGGCGTAGCGATAGGAGCAATACTCTAGTCTTCGCCCAGGAGCTCATGAAGGTCTTCTACGAAACTGATCGCGACCACAACTGATGAGCCGGCGAGTCCAATGAAGAAAAGTGCCTCGACCAGGTACACGGCAGCAGAGGTGATGATGTGCACGAGCCTCATTCTACCGTAAGCGTGCTAACAAAGCGGACAGTGTTAGACTCACCCGGCATGTCTCTTGTTACCAGACCCAACCTGGGTGCTCTTGCACGATCGTCTCTGCTTCAGAACCTTGCCACGGGCGCGCTCTCTGGAGTGCTGCTCGATCTCCCCTTTCCCCTGGCGGGCCCGCTGCCGCCGTGGCGGGCCGTCTTTTCTTTCTTCGCGCTCGTACCCCTCTTGTACGCGGTGCTCGGACCCAAAGATCACGCGGGGTCACGTTACTTATGGCACAGCGCCGGTGCTGGGTACGCCTGCGGCGTGGTGTGGTACCTGCTGAATTGCTACTGGATCTACGCGACGATGCACATCTACGGCGGACTCCCGCCGTGGGTCTCGGCAGGCATCCTGGTGCTTTACAGCCTGATCCTGGGCTTGTACTTCGCGCTGTTTGCCTGGCTGGTCGCGATGCTTCGCCACGCGGGTTGGCGATTGCTGCATGTGCTGTTTGCGGTTCCGGTACTGTGGGTGGCGGTGGAGTACCTGGCGGCTCACCTGACGACCGTCCCCTGGGACCAGCTGGGTTATGCGCAGGTAGACAACCTTCTGCTGACCCCGCTTGCGCCGTACACGGGCGTGTATGGAATCTCATTCGTACTGATGGCGGCAAACGCTGCGCTGATGGGTATCTTCTTTGCGCGCAGCAAGCGCCGCCGGATGCGGTTCTTCGCGGGTGGAGTGGTCGGGGTCTGCGCGGTGCAGCTTGGCTCCTACCTGCATCCTGCCCCCTCGCCCACCACTGCCAAGGCAGTGCTCGTGCAGCCGAACCTGCTTGTTGGCCGAGGGTACGACAACCAGTGGCGGGGAGCAGAGTGGGACCGGCACGCCCAGGAGCTGGAGCGCTTGAGTGAGCTGACCTGCACCCCCTATCTGCTTGGCATGCCTCAAGCACGGCCGCAGATCGTCCAACGCCTCTGTTCGGGGGCGCAGCCGCTTGCCTCGCTGGTTGCGTGGCCAGAAGCGCCTTCACCCTTCCACGAAGGCGACCCGGCGACACAGGTGCTGATGCGGCAGCTGACCGCGGCTACCGGGGCTACGGTGGTGCTCGGCAACGCCTCGGCTGACCCGGATGGACACGATTACAACTCAGGTACCGTCTATGCACCGGACGGAGCGCGCATTGGCCGCTACGACAAGATTCACCTGGTGCCTTTTGGCGAATACGTGCCTTACGCAGGGCTGCTTGCCTTTGCCGGCCACCTGACGGAGAACGTCGGTGAGTTCTCGCGCGGCACCGAGCGGAAGGTTTTTTCACTCTCCTCGCCGGTTAGCGGTCGTACGCACCGCTTCTCCGTCTTTATCTGCTACGAGGCGGTCTTCGCCTCGGAGATCCGCGAGTTTGCGAACAACGGCGCCGAGGTTTTCGTCAACATCTCCGATGACGGATGGTACGGCGACACCAGCGCGCCGTGGCAGCACCTGAACATGGCGCGGATGCGGGCTATCGAGAACCGCCGCTGGATCGTGCGCGATACCAACTCCGGCGTAACCGCGGCGATCGATCCGCTGGGGCGCGTGGTGGAGAGCGTCAAGAGGCACGAGCTGACCGCGCTTACCGCCGACTACGGCTACCGTTCGGACCTGACTTTCTACACCCGCTACGGCGATGTCTTTGCGTGGCTGTGTGGGATACTGGCCATAGCGTTGACGGGCGTCGCCCTCCGCAAATCTGCATTTCCAAGACAGGTCCCTCGTGCTGAACGATCTTGAGTTTGCCTACTCTCCGGTCCGCGACAAAGTCACTGACCTGCGGGAGTATCTTTGACCCGGACAGCCTGCGCCGCCAGCTGACAGCGATAGAAGCCAAGCTTTCAAACGCCGCCCTGTGGTCAGATCCAAAGCTGTCGCAGCCGATCATGCGGGACCGCAAGCGATTGGAAGCGCTGCTTGCAGATGCGAACGAGCTTGAGCGCCGACAAGGCGATATCGAGAGCTATTTCGAGCTGGCGCGCGAAGGCGAAGCAGTAGAGCCGGAGCTCGCGTCGGAGATTACCGGGCTGACCGACTTCAGCGAGAAGCTGGAAGCAAAGACCCTGCTCTCGGGCGAGACGGATCCCCTCAACGCTATCGTCACCGTGCATCCCGGAGCGGGCGGCACCGAGTCGCAGGACTGGGCCGAAATGCTGATGCGCATGTACCTGCGATGGGCGGAGCGCGAGGGCTTCAAGACCGAGATGAACGACTATCAGGACGGCGAAGAAGCCGGTATCAAGTCGGCGACATTCACCATCACCGGCGACTACGCCTTCGGCCTGCTTTCGGGCGAGACGGGCGTGCACCGGCTGGTGCGCATCTCGCCGTTTGACCAGGCCAAGCGCCGGCATACCTCATTCGCGTCGGTCTTTGTCTCGCCGGAGATCGACGACTCGATCGTGATCGACATCAAGCCGGACGACCTGCGCACGGACACCTACCGTTCGGGCGGCAAGGGTGGCCAGCATGTCAACACCACCGACTCCGCGGTGCGCATCACCCACCTGCCGACCAACATCGTGGTGCAGTGCCAGAACGAGCGCTCGCAGCACAAGAACAAAGAGAAGGCGATGAAGATGCTCCGCTCCAAACTCTACGAGTACGAGCTGGACAAGAAGAAGGCCATCTCGCGGGAGCTCGAAGATTCAAAGCTGGACATCAAGTTTGGCTCGCAGATCCGGTCCTACGTGCTGCAGCCCTACCGCATCGCGAAGGATCATCGGACGAAGGTAGAAGTAGGCGATGTGGACCGCGTGCTGGACGGGGCGCTGGCGCCGTTTCTGACCGGCTACCTGCGCATGCGGCGCAATGGTGGAGTCCCGGTAGACTCGGGCGCATCCGATGATCTGGAGCTGTAAATGATGAATGAGCCAGAGACCATTGAAGCCATCCTCAAGAGAACGCGCACCATCGCCGTGGTTGGGTTGTCCGATGACATGTCGCGCCCCAGCTATGCAGTGTCGAAGTACATGCAGTCCAAGGGTTATCGGATTATCCCGGTAAATCCGAAGATCGAGCAAGTGCTGGGCGAGACTGCCTACCCGACGCTTGACGCTGCCGCCCAGGCGCTCAAGACGCAGGGCGGCACGATAGACCTGGTAAACATCTTCCGGGCATCTGTGTTTGTCCCCGAGGTTGTCAAGGACACCATGCGGCTCAAGCTCCCCGCGCTCTGGCTGCAGGAAGGCGTCTGCCACGACGAAGCGGCCGACTGGGCGCAGAAGGACGGGATCCAGGTCGTGATGGACCGCTGCCTGCTAAAGGAGCACGCTGCACGCGCGCAGTAATTTCTGGTACTTGCAGAACGCCAGGGCTGGCCGGCGCGCTTTGAACCTGAGGGTACACTTCGCACCAGCGGAGGAGAGCTTATGGGCTGCTGCATTCGCGCTTCGTACATCGGCGGTTTCTATCGAGGAGTACGACCGCACCAGCTACCATCCTGACGTGGAGTATGTGGACGGCGCGTTGAGGGAGCGTCCCGTGGTTCAGACCGTTCACAGCGGTTTGCAGGTAGTCCTGGGAGTCTGGTTCGACAACCACCCTAAGAAGTGGAGGGTGTGGGCGGGGGTGGAAGCGAGGACGCGCGTTTCACCATCCCGTGTGCGTCTGCCGGATGTGGTCGTTGTCGTGGCTGGGCCTGCGCCGCAGACGCTCATCAACTCGCCGCTGATCGTCATCGAGATGCTTTCACCTTGCGACAGCTACGTTGAGACCAAGCGTCTCGCGGTCGACTACCAGACCATGGGCGTGAAGCATATCTGGCTCTTCGACCCAGGGGCGCGCACCGCCGAGATGTGGACCGGCGACTCCTGGGTGCCAGGTGCGCGGCTGACTGGGGCCGATAGCCCGATCTACGTGGATGTGCCGGAGATCTTCGCCGAGCTGGACGAAGACGACGCCTGAAGCGCATAGGCCGCGGCTCACCTGCAGCCAAGCCCTACAATGGCGTTGTATGCGCCGACCCTGCCTGCTCCTTGTAACGCTCCTGTTTCTGCTTACCTCACCGGGATTGCTCCGCGGGCAGGCTCCTGCATCCCCGAGCGCGACCGCGCCGCATGTGTCGGTGACGCTGATCGTTCCGCCACAGCAACTGGCAGCGGGCGCCAGCTACACGCTCGGTCTTGAGTTCAAGCTGGAGCGCGGCTGGCATGTGTATTGGCAGAATGCGGGTGACTCCGGCGAGCCGCCGCGTGTTACCTGGGCTTTGCCAGCCGGTATCACCGCAGACGCCTTCCTCTATCCCACCCCCAAGCGGCTGCCGCTTGGGCCGCTGATGGACTACGGCTACGAGGACCAGGTTGTCTTTCCTGTACCGCTGCATGTGGCTGCCTCGGCTCAGCCCGGGCCGACGACGCTGGGTGCCAAGCTGGACTGGCTGGTCTGCCGCGAGGTGTGCCTGCCGGGCAAGGCTGCTTTGGGCGTAAGTCGTCCCGTAGTCGCCGCTGGAGCGTCGGTAGGCACGGATGCTTCCGCAGCCGCTCTGGTCGCGAGCGCCATGCATTCGCTCCCGCAGCCCCTGCCAGGGAACGCGATTTTCGCGAAGAGCGGTAAGAGTGTCACCCTCGCCGTGCTCACCGGGCACCCCGAACCGGCGGCACAGTTCTTTCCTGCCGACCAGGGCCTCTTTGCCAACGCCGCTCCGCAGCCCGCACAGCCACTCGCGAAGGGCATCGCGCTCACGCTGGCCGCTGACCCGGCTGGTTCCTTGCCTGGTTCGCTGGCTGGGATTGTGGTGTTTCCTGACAGGCGCGCCTACTCGGTGCATGCGAACCCGGGCACAATCCCGGCGTCCGCAATCGCTCGCACAACAGGCGTCGCGAGTCTGGTGCGCGTCCTCGGGCTGGCGTTCCTCGGTGGCATCATTCTCAACCTGATGCCGTGCGTCTTCCCCGTGCTCTTTATCAAGGGGCTGTCCCTGCTGCGATCATCCCAGCACGAGCGTGGGCAGCAGCGCGCCCACGGGTGGGTATACGCGCTCGGCATCGTCGTGTCGTTCTGGGCGGTGGTGGGGCTGCTGTTGGCGCTGCGGACGGCCGGGCACCAGCTCGGCTGGGGCTTCCAGTTTCAATCACCCACCTTTATCGCGATCATGGCGCTGTTTCTTTTCTTTCTGGCGCTTTCGCTCGCCGGGCAGTTCGAGATAGGGCTTTCGCTTACCAGCGCCGGCGGCGAGCTTGCCAACAAGGGCGGCTACGCCGGCAGCTTCTTCACCGGGGTGCTGGCCATGGTGGTCGCTACCCCATGCACGGCTCCGTTCATGGGCGCGGCGATCGGGTATGCGCTCGCTGCTTCGGCTGCGGTGAGTTTCGCGGTATTCACAGCACTCGCGCTCGGGCTGGCCGCCCCGTACCTGCTGCTGGCCTACAACCCGGGGTGGACGCGTCTGCTGCCGAGGCCTGGCGCCTGGATGGAGGTGCTCAAGCAGGCGATCGCCGTGCCGATCTTTGCGACGGTGATCTGGCTGGTGTGGCTGTTTACGCAGTCAGCCGGGGTAAATGCGCTGCTCGGGCTGCTGGCTGGCTTCCTGCTGTTGGGCGTGGCCGGGTGGATCCTGGGCCGATGGCCTGCGAAGCTGCCTGCAACACTCGCGGCAACGGCCGTGCTGGCTGTGGCGGTTGCACTGCCGGTGGTGGCGGCAAACGCCTTTGCTGCGCCGGCGCCGGGCAGCAGCACCAACGCCGGTGCCAGCGGCAATGACTGGGTTGCCTACACCACGGACGCGGTTGAGAAGGCCCGCGCGCAGGGCAAGCCGGTGCTGGTCGACTTCACCGCGAGCTGGTGCCTGAGCTGCCAGGTCAATGAGCGCGTGGTGCTCGATCGGGCGGACGTGCAGCAGCGCCTGCGCGAGAGCGGCGTGGTGCTGGTGCGTGCCGATTGGACCAGGCACGATGAGACGATCGGCGCGGCGCTGGCGGCCCTGGGGCGAAGCGGGATTCCGGCGTATGCGCTGTACCCGGCCGCGGTGGGGGCGGCACCCCAGCTGTTGCCGGAGGTGCTGACGCCAGGGATTGTGTTTGGCGCGCTGGACGGTCTGAAGCAAGAGGCGGCGAAAGGCTTGTGATTCTCGAGACGCCTACGCGGCTTGCGCCTACTGCGTGCTGCGCTTCGCGCCGAAACCCCGGTACACATATCACGAGGTGACCGCAAGCCGCGCAGGCGTCCGGTCGGTACATCTCTCTGCGTGGGTTTTCTGTTCACCTGATGGCCTCTCATCCTTGTTCTTGCGGTCTGGTCCAGGCTGTTGCTGGTGAAGCCGAGTGTACGGCCAAGGCGAAGGGCGATGGCTGCCACGTGCTTCCTATCTCCCTTGGGCATGGGCTCGGCTTGATTGCCGCTTTTCGGAGATCTCCCCTCTGGATTGTCATCCGTCTCGAAATCAGTTGTGCAGCATTGTTTCTAGTCGGCTTCTTGTGTGCCATCCATGATTGACGTGAGCTGTGCATGCCCCCGGTACTCAACAGAACCATTGCGAGTGGACGCTACTGCGCCTCGCTCCGCTTCTCTGTCCGGAGGCGGCGGATCTCTTCCATCCTTTGACTTAGCAGCTTCTCGCGGCCTTCCTGCGTGGGCTGGTAGTAGGTCCGCTCGCGCAGGTTCTCCGGAAGGCACTCCATGTCGGCTACCCTGCCTGCTTCGTCGTGCGCGTACTTGTAGTCCTTGCCGTAGTCGAGCTGCTTCATCAGCTTCGTAGGCGCGTTACGCAGGTGGAGCGGGACAGGCTCGGCGCGGGTGGTTTCTACGTCCTGCTGCACGGCAGCGTAGGCGGTGTAGAGGGCGTTCGATTTCGGCGCGAGCGCCAGGTACACGACTGCCTGCGCCAGCGCCAGGTCGCCTTCGGGCGAGCCGAGGAAGTCCATCGCATCCCGTGCCGAGAGCGTCAGGTTGAGCGCTTCGGGCGCAGCAAGGCCGATATCTTCAACCGCCATGCGCACCACACGCCGCGCGATGTACATCGGGTCCTCGCCCGAGGCAAGCATGCGGCCGAGCCAGTAAAGGGCAGCGTCGGCGTCTGAATTGCGCACCGACTTATGCAGCGCGGAGATCAGGTTGTAGTGCTCTTCGCCATGCTTGTCATAGAGCAGCGTCTTTTGTTGCAGAGCCTGTGAGACGTACTCGACTGTAATAGTGCGGGTGCCAACCTGCGCGAGCGAAGCGGCAATTTCGAGCGCGCTCAACGCGTTGCGGGCGTCGCCGTTGGTGTAAGCGGCAATGCGCGCCAGCGCATCGTCGTCCGCTGCAAGCGCGTACTCGCCGAGGCCGCGCTCGCGGTCTTCAAGCGCGCGCCGCAGCAGGCTGACAATCTGGTCATCAGCAAGCGCCCGTAGCGTGTAGACGCGGCACCGCGAGAGCAGGGCGGCGATGATCTCAAACGATGGATTCTCGGTAGTTGCGCCGATCAGCCGAATGGTTCCACGCTCCGCAAAGGGTAGAAACGCATCCTGCTGCGCCTTGTTGAAGCGGTGTATCTCGTCGACAAACAGGATCGTCCGCGAGCCGTAATCCGACGCTTTCTCTGCGTCGATCATCACCGCCTTGATCTCCTTGATGCCGGAGAGCACGGCGGAGAACTCGATGAAGGTTGCCGCGGTGGTAGCGGCGATGATCTTCGCGAGCGTGGTCTTGCCCACTCCGGGCGGCCCCCAGAAGATCATCGAAGAGGCGTCATCATGCTCGACCTGCAATCGTAGCGGCTTGCCGGGGCCCAGCAGGTGCTCCTGCCCGACGTACTCGTCAAGCGAACGAGGGCGCATACGCTCGGCGAGCGGCGCGGCGCGCGAGGGGGTCGCCGCCGCGGCGAGATCAGGAGTTGTACCGAAGAGGCTCATGGGTTCCTTCGATGACCGGTCTGCATCTTGAGCGAGAGCGCCCCGGCCGCGCGCTGGCATGAGGCTTCGTACAACAACACGCTGGCCGCAACTGCTGCGTTGAGCGACTCGACCCTGACTGGGCACGGAAGCGTGATGGCAGCATGACAAGCGGCGATCCACTCCGCACCCAATCCCGCGCCCTCATTGCCGATCCACACTGCGGTCGCACCGCGCAGGTCAGCCGACTCTGCTGGCATGGCGCCGGCGTGCGCTGGCGCGACTGCAGCCAGCGAGCGAACCTCGCGCGCACCAAGCTGCAGCAGAGCCTCTTCGCCCAGGCAACGCAGAACCGGCAGGCGAAAGGACGAGCCCATGGCCGCGCGCAGGCTTTTTGCGTTCCAGACGCTTGCCGTGCCCGGCAGCGCCAGCACGCCGCTGGCGCCGAACGCCTCGGCCGAGCGCAGCATGGTGCCCACGTTTCCCGGGTCCTGCACCCCGTCCAGCACCAGCAGCAACGGTTCGCCTGTCGAAGCAAACACATCTTCCCAGGAGAAGCGCGGAGGCACAGCCAGGGCTGCGATCGGCTGCGGATGCTCGGTTGTGACAGCGCTGCGCAGAACCTCGTCAGGAACCGCCAGGATCTCAGGTCCGTCTGGCTGAGCGCTTTTGTTCAGCAAAGGGAGCAGCGGCTGCAGGAGTGCCTCAGCCTCCGCTTGCGAGCCGGCGCGGACAAAAATCGTCTCGACAGCCAGCCCGCTCCGCAGCGCCTCCTCAACTAGATGCAGGCCTTCCAGGCCGATCTGCGTTTCGCCTGGTCGCAGCAGCGCGGCCCGCAGCTGCTTAACCCGGGCATTGTGCCGACTCTGTACAATGCGGAGAGGCGCGAGACGAGTGGCCGGCATGGGTACGATCTTACCCAATTGGCGCCGGCTCTGCGTTTGAGTGGCACATAGCCAGGGCTCTACAGAGGGCCTCTAATTTTCTCTGCCCAGGGAGCCAATTTGTCCGCGGAAATCTTGCGCATACATCCGGATGAACCAGAGCCGGAGCGCGTGCAATATGTCGTCTCCTGTCTGCAAAGCGGCAAGGTCGTTGGCTTGCCGACCGATACGTTCTACGGGCTTGCCGTCGACCCGGTCAATTTGCGGGCGGTCGAGAGTATCTACGAGATCAAGTCGCGGCTCAAGAACAAGCCCCTTTCACTCCTGGTGGCGAGCCTGGCCCAGGCCTACGAGCTGGCCCGCGATCTGGGCTTCGATTTTGACCGGCTCGCGGAGCGCTTTTGGCCTGGGCCCCTGACGCTGATCGTCAAGGCCAGCTCGCGGCTGCCACTGCGGTCCACAGCCAACACCGGCAACGTCGCGCTGCGCATCCCTGACGCGCCGATTGCCCGCGCGGTGGTCGAGCGCTTCGGTTTGCCGATTACGGCGACCTCGGCAAACCTGCAAAACGCGCCCGAGTGCACCCATGCCAACTGCGTGCTGCACCAGATCGGCGACCGCATTCCGCTTATCGTGGACGGCGGCCCGACCGGGCGCAGTCAGCCAACCACCATCGTCGATCTATCGAGCGGCGACGGCTCCTGGCAGGTCATTCGAGAGGGCGCGATCCCGACCCATGAGATCGCGTTGGCCCTGAGCCGCTGAGCGATGGCTGATGCACAGCCGGTGGTTCCGGCGCCGGGCCGGCCAACGCCAACGCAACGCCCACGCGGGCGTTTGCTTGGGTTCGGCTTGCTTGTCTGCGCTGTCGGCGCGCTGGGTTGGGTCGCGTATGTGTACGGACAGATCCGTGCCTACGCCATCCACGATGACGCGCGCCCGGCTGACGCGATCGCTGTCTTTGGGGCGGCGGAATACGATGGTCGCCCTTCCCCGATACTGCGAGCACGACTGGACCATGCGCTGGAGCTCTATCGCGAAAAGCTGGCCCCGCTCATCATTACCCTCGGCGGTGGTGACCCGTCGGAGCGCCACTCGGAAGGCGGGGTCGGGGAGGACTACCTGGTCGCGCAAGGGGTGCCGGAAAGCGACATCATCGCCGAAACGCGCAGCCGTGATACGCGCGAGTCGGCCGAGCGCCTGGCCGTGATTGCCCGCGCCAACCAGATCCACCGCATCGTTGCCGTGAGCGACGGCACGCACCTGTTCCGCATACACGCGCTTTGCACGGCAGCAGGGCTGGTTGTTTCGACATCGCCGCGTCGCGAAGCAAGACCGCTCTCACGCCAGGCTGCAGCTGAGCGCATACTGCATGAAATTCTCAGCTACACCGCTTTTCGACTGCATATACATTGATCCGGGCGGCAGCGTGGAAAGAGGAGACTTGGAGAGAGCCGCGCAGGGCAAGCTGAAGACTCGCACCGGCTTCTGCTTCCGTGCCGCGCTGGCGTTGTTTGCACTCGCCGGCAGCTGGCAGCAGCCAGCCCGAAGCTATTCAGTCCAGACGCATGAGCAGCTCATTGACCTGGCGTGGACCGGCTCCATCCAGCCGCTGCTGCGTCAGCGCTATCCAGGCCTCAGCGCAGACCAGCTCGACCGCGCCCATGCCTTTGCCTATGGCGGCTGCGCCATCCAGGACCTCGGCTACTATCCCGGAGGCAACCAGTTCTTCAGCGACCTGACGCACTATGTGCGTTCGGGCGACTTTGTGCGAGCCCTGGTGCGCGATGCGCGCACACCGGATGAGCTGGGCTTTGCTATCGGCGCGCTCTCCCACTATGTTGGCGACACGATCGGCCACTCTGAGGCCACCAACCCGAGCGTTGCCGAGGAGTTTCCCTCTCTCGAACATCGCTACGGGCCGAGCGTACCTTACGATGACAGCCCGCACGCGCACGTCCGGGTTGAGTTTGCCTTCGATATCAACGAGATCTCCAAGCACCGGTTTGCGCCGTCTGCCTACCTGCGCCACGTAGGGCTTCATATCGCGCGCGACCTGCTCGATCGAGCGTTCTTTGAAACCTACGGGCTCAATGCGGACCAGGTCCTGGGCAAGCGGCGTCCAACGATTCGCGGCTACCGCTTCGCCGTGCGCACGCTGCTTCCACGCGTCGCCTACGCTGAGAATCTGCTTCACCGGAAGAACTTTCCACCCGATGAGCGCACACCCGACTTTGTGCAGCTTGAAAAAGACCTGGCACGCACCGAGTTTGAGAGTGGCTGGGATCAGTACCGCAGGCACGCAGGCCTGGGTACCTACACGCTGGCCGGGCTTATTGCGATCACGCCCAAACTCGGCCCGCTCTCGATGCTGGCGATTCGTGGGCCTGAGCCGCTGGCCGAGGCACGGTATGTAGCGAGCCTTAACCACTCGGTCACATCCCTGCGAGCGGCGCTGGCGCAGCCCTGGCCCGATCGCCTTTCGGCTGACGTAGTACCGAATCGCGACCTCGACACGGGGCGGGTGGTGGTCCCAGGAAGCTACCGCCTGACCGACCAGACCTACGCGCGTCTGCTCGAGCAGATCACGCGCAACCCGGCGCAGAGACTGCCAGCCGGGCTCAAGCGTGATGTGACTGCCTACTACGCCGACCCTGCCGCGCCCATCAGCACGCGGAGCAACCGAAAGGCGTGGCAACGGGTGCAGCAGGAGTTGGGCGTGTTGGCCGGCATGGCTTCTCTGCCCGAGCCTGTGTAGCCCGGCTAGCGGAACAACTCGGCCCATGCCAGCGCGCCCGCCCCGGCAGCGATGGTTGCGAGGAAGTTGACTGCATCGTTGTTGAGCCAGTGCCGACGCTCAATCGTTGCGCCCAGCAGGCTGTCGAAGAGCATCCCAGCCGTGCCAGCGGCAGCCGCGAAGAGCGAGGCCCGGGCCGGCAGCCGCATCGCAACTACGCCAACCCAGGCCACAACACACGCGCCGCCCAGCCCGAGCAGGCTGCCCGCGATGGTCACGCCACCATCTGTCCCCGGCCTGACGCGCCGGCCGCTGGTGAGCATCCGCGGCATGCCGCCAAGCGCCTGGCCGAGTTCCGACGCCAGCGTATCCGCGGCTGCCTCAGCCAGCGCCGCAAGCATGACCGTGTCCGCGACCTGCTGCCCGTGCACGTTGGCGAGCGTGCCGGCAAGCGCGGCCGCACCCAGGTTAGCGGCTACCTGCGACGCGCTGCGGCCATGCGCCTGCTCTCGCGCGTCATCGACGTCGAGGCCGGTGTCACCGCTGCCTAGACGGCGCGCTCGCCCCAGGCGTGTGCTGGCAAGCGTCAGCACCAGCATGGCCAGCACGGCCCATCCAGACGAGCACCAGCCCGGCGTGCTGAGGCAGAAGCAGGCCATCAGCAGGCCGCCGGTCAACGCGCCGGCTACAGTGGCGGCCCTGGCCAGCCAGGTCAGCAGGGCCAGGGTCGTGCCAACCCCAAGCGCGGCCCAGGTTGCCGGCTCCCTGGCGCTCTGCAGCAGCAGCACCAGCGCCCACACCGCAGCGGCGGGTACCACCAGCAGCAGTACGGCCTGCGATTGCCAGTGCAGTTGCTCGCGCTGATCCATGATCTCTCCCCGCCCTCACCCTGAGCTCACCCTGAGCTTACGTGGTAGATGCGACTCACACCTGCTCGGCCCGCAGGCTGGCGCGCACACGAACTGCCACATCGACGTTGATTTACAATCGGGTCTAACACCAAAGAACAGCCCTGGAATTGCAGCGAGGTATCAACGAGTGCGAAGCAATGCATGGCTCATCACCGGCACACTGGTGGTGGCAGCCCTTACCACAGGATGCGGGAACAAGTACCGCCCTGTCATCAATCCCGTGTCTCCGACCGGGCCTTCGCCGCAAGCCACGTCGTACGCTATCGTGATTTCGCAGCCAGACCTCGCTCCAGCCGCCAGCTCGACCGATCCATGCCCGGCGACTCCGTATGCCAATCCAGGCGTGGCGACGGTCATTGATTTCTCGGGTGACAGCATCCTTGCGCAGGCAACCATCGGCAATGGGCCGCTGACCTCAGCTGTCGACCAGACGGGCAGCAATGCCTACGCGCTGAACTGTGACGGCACCATTACGACCATTCCCATCTCTGCAACGCTGCAGAATAATGGGCTGTTTACGACGACGCTTTTCCCTGCGGACACGGCGACCGGGCGGCATTCCATCCAGAGCAACATCCTGGTGCGGCCTTCAAATTCGTATGTGATCAACCAGGTCCGCGGCACCGTGGGTGCGCTCGCAAACCTCACCGGCGGGATCTCGCTGCTGCAGGAAGTAGCAGTAGCGCCGGCGCCTGTAGCGCTGGCCGGCTCGGCTGGCCTTACCGGCACCAGCGCCACCTCAAGCGCGCAAAGGGTGTACGCGATCAGCCAGGGAGTCACCGGCAGTAATGCACGCTGGGGCGACTGCAACACGACCGACTTCTCAACCATCACCAACACGGGCGAAGCTGACGGCATCGAGGCTTCGACCAACAGCGTCTCCAGCCGACTCCCGTTGGGTATTTGCCCGGTCTTTGGCATCACGAGCCTTGACGGGTTGCGCACCTTTGTCATGAACCGCGGCAGCGGCACCGTGTCGGTCATCAACACGCAGACCAACACGCTTGATACGGCGTTGAACGCGACCGGGACGATCGCGCTGCCTGCGGCGGCCAGCGCAGCGACAGCCGGGCCGGTGTACGCCGCCTTCTTCGCGCAGTCGCAGTTGCTGGTCACCGTCAATTACGACTCCAACTCGGTCAGCTTTATCAACACCCCACTCGATATCTATGGCAACGACGCTACGGGATTTGGCCAGGTGCTCGCAACCGTTCCGGTCGGTTCGCACCCGGCTGCCATCACGCTGCTCGGCGACGGCTCACGGGCCTATGTTGCCAACCAGGGTGACGGCACAATCTCGGTTGTCAACATGACAAACTTTACGGTCGAGAAAACGATCACAGTCGGCGGCCATCCGCGCGCGATCAGCTCAACCTATAACAACCCGAGCGGCAAGGTTTACGTGACTGCGCCGGATAGCAACGTGCTCACCATCATTCGCACGGACACTGACATCATCTCCGCGCTGGTGACACTGCAGGGTTTCGGCGTTGACGTGCACGCGACAACGCAGTACTCAGCCGCTAATGGCACGACCTCGGCAACGCCTGTCAACACGATCGTCAACAGCGATTCGCCGGGCTCGGGCGCTCCGTAGTGTTCATCCTCAAGCCAAACCGCAGATGGGGGTGCTCGCGAAGAGCGCCCTTTTCTGTGCCTGCGACTGCTACATACTTTCGGTGAAAACCCGTCTGGACAAGCTCGTTGTTGAACGCGGACTAGCGCCGACGCGCGAGCGGGCGCAGGCGCTGATCCTGGCAGCCCGCATCCTGGTCGATGAGCAAAAGCAAACCAAGCCCGGCTTTGCAGTAGCGGAAACGGCAGCGCTGCGCATGCTTGGGGAAGAGCAGCGCTACGTGAGCCGTGGGGGCCTGAAGCTGGAAGCGGCGCTGGCCTATTGGGAGATCGAGCTGAACGGCCGTGCGTGCCTTGACATTGGCGCCTCGACTGGTGGATTCACCGACTGCATGCTGCAGCATGGTGCGGCACGGGTGCTGGCGGTCGATACAGGCTGGGGGCAGATCGCCCAGACGCTGCGAGCCGATCCGCGCGTTTCTCTGCTGGAGCGCACCAATGCGCGCAAGCTTGCCGCGGGCCAGTTGTCGGCCACAGCCCTGGCTGTACGAGCGTCGCCGGCCGGCACGGCCTACGCGCCGCCGGCTGACGAGTTCTCTTTCTTTGCCATGGATGTTTCATTTATCTCGGCGACCCTTGTGCTGCCGGCAGTGCTGGCGGCGGCGCCTGCGTTGGGCGAAGGTGTGGTCCTGGTCAAGCCGCAGTTTGAGGCAGGGCGCGAGCATGTCGGCAAGGGCGGCATCGTACGCGACCCCGCCGCGCACACGCTTGCTATTGAAAAGGTGCGCGTCTGCGCCGTTGAACACGGTGCGGTCGCCACCGATCTGATCGACTCGCCAATAACGGGCGCGCAGGGTAACCACGAGTTTCTGCTGCGCGTTTTGCTGCGGTAACTGCCGGCAGCTCCGGGCGGCAGGCCTTGTCGTTCTGCCTCCGCTACACTAACAAACATGCGCAAGATTGCGATTGTCTCCAAGCCGCAAAAGCCTGAACTCGTCTCGCTTCTAAACGAGCTCGTGGCCTGGTTGCGCGCGCGTGACTTTGACCCAATCCTTGATCCCGTAAGCGGAAGCTATACCGACGCGGCGCGGGTGGTTGCGCGTGAGGCGATGGGAGAGGCGCGTCCGGACCTGGTGGTCGTGCTGGGCGGCGATGGCACCCTGCTTGCCGCCTCGCGTGTCTTCGCCAAGCTCGGCACCCCGATCCTCAGTGTGAACCTTGGCTCGCTCGGCTTTCTCACCGAGGTTCGCTTGAGCGAGTTGTACGAAACGCTCGACGCCTGGTGCCTCAACTGCGGCTCGCTTGACGAGCGCTCAATGTTGCACTCGGAGCTCTGGCGAGATGGAGCGAGGGTCTGCCAGCACGAGGCACTGAACGATATCGTCGTGTCAAAAGGAACCATCGCGCGCATGGGCCAATTCAGCGTGGAGGTGGATGGCAAGCTCGCTGCCTCCTATCGAGCCGACGGCGTCATCGTGTCGACGCCGACAGGTTCGACGGCCTACTCGCTCTCCGCCAACGGGCCTATTCTTGAGCCGACTGTGGACGCGCACATCATCACGCCGGTGTGCCCACACCTGCTCACGATGCGGCCTCTTGTTGTCCGCGGGGACGCACGCTTGAGCATTACCATTGTCGGCTCGGGCGAGCCGAACTACCTCACCGTCGACGGCCAGGAAGCGATCGCGGTGCGCGGTGGCGATGAGCTGCGCTGCTGGCGCTCGGCGCACAAGGTCAAGCTGCTGCGCGTGAGCCCCAGCAGTTTCTTCGATGTTCTGCGCACCAAATTGAAGTGGGGCGAGCGCTAGGGCATTCCTGCCATGGGTGTTCCCGGATCATGGAACGCCCTTGTGGCTTTTCCTTCCAGGATAGGCACGTCGAGCCCTTCACCCTGCGCGCAGGAGTGAGAGGACTGCTCCGCGCTGCGTTCTGTGCGGCTGCCCCTTGCGTTATCGCGCTACGCTCACGTCGCGCAGGAAATCAAAGCTGCCTGACGAGGAGAGATGCAACGGCGTGAGGCGCGTGCTTTCAATAGCAATGGTATCGAGATACCACATGTCAATGACAGGGAGGTCGCGCGCAAGGGCCTCCTGAACCTGGACGTAATCCTTCTGCTGCGTTGCCTGGTCAGCGTGACTGCTGGCGTCGGTGAGCAGCGTATCTACCGCCGGGTTCGAATAGTAGCCGCGATTGGCCCCGTGCGGCGGAAAGCTAGTCGTCGCGTAGGCGAGCCGCAGGATATCCGGCGCCTCGTTGCCGCCGATCCAGCGCGAGGGCGCAAGCTGGAAGGCGCCCTTGGTGACATCGGCGTAGAAGGTTGCAAATTCGTAGCTGCGTACTTCGAGCGCTATGCCTATTTGTGCCAGTTGCTGTTGCATAATCACGGCAACAAGCCGGGTTGTCTCATCCGTTGACGTCTTGATCGTCAGGTGGAGGCGCACGCCATCCGCGCCGCGCTTGTAGCCGGCCCGATCCAGTAGCAGGTTAGCCGCTGCGGGGGCGTATGGATGCTGCTCGACCTGCGCAGCCCAGGCCCAGTGCTCGGGCGGCAGCACGCTTTCAGCCAGGCGTGCGTGACCGCCGTAGAGTGCGCTGATCATCTCCGGGCGGTTGATCGCTTCGGCAATCGCCTGGCGCACACGCAGGTCTTTGAGCTTCGGGTCGCGCAGGTTGAAGATTGTGTAGACGAGGACGGTGCCAGGCCTGGCCTCGATGCGCAGGCGAGGATTGCGCGCGAGCGGCGCAAGCATGTCAGCTGGCAGAGCATTGATGGCAACATCTGCCGAGCCCTTTTGCAACTCGAGGGCGCGCGTGATGGCATCGGGGACAACGGCGAAACGCACCATCGCGATATGCGGCAGCGCCTGCCAATAGCTGGCTGCACGCCGCACAATGACCTCTCTATCCTGCTCCTGGCTAACAAAGACAAAAGGACCGCTGCCGACAGGGTGTCGCCAAAAGTCTTTGCCTGCACCGCTTG
Source organism: Candidatus Babeliales bacterium (assembly GCA_964658255.1). Classification (GTDB taxonomy): domain Bacteria; phylum Acidobacteriota; class Terriglobia; order Terriglobales; family Acidobacteriaceae; genus EB88. The sequence continues at coordinate 1,430 of CAZZYO010000071.1, read as the reverse complement.
GCACTACACCGAAGACGCCATCACACAGGTTCAGCAGGAGCGAGTTATCGGGCTTTTTCAGGCGAACGATGACCGTCGCGGCGTCGGGAGCCTCGACGCTGGCAATCGACGCGTAGGACGCAGCCTTGACCGTGACGATTGCGCCGTGGAGCAGGGAATCAATCGTCCATTTCACATCCTTTGAAGTCAGCAATCTTCCATCGTGGAAGTGCACGCCGGTACGCAGGTGAAAGATGTACGTGAGGGGATCTGGCGTCTCCCACCTCTCGGCAAGCCATGGGGTGATGCCAAATTCCTCGTTGCGACGTACCAGCGGATCGAAGATCAGCGAGTCGATGCGCTCGGATTGCGCGTCTGTGCCGATGCGCGGATCGAGGTTGGTGGGGCTGCTTTCAATCAGCATCGTGACCCCGTCACGAACAGGAGCCCCGCGGTGACAGGCACTCATGCAGAGCAGGCCCAGAACAGCGACCGGCACAGCCAGCAGGCGGGCGACGCAGTTACCCACGGTAGAAACCGCCTTGGAGTGAGCCGCACACCTGCCCGAGCAACGCCGGCGCACTCGCACCGGTTGCCGATGGCACGTTTCCGGGACGGTGATGCCAGGTTTGATAGGCGAGAAGCGCGAAGGCAGCAGCTTCCTTCGCCTCGACCGGGAGCGAGGTAGCGGCAGTTGTCGCTACAGAACAACCCAGAGGCTCTAGACGCGCGCGCAGCATCGCCAGCAGCGCCTGATTTTTCGCGCCACCGCCAGAGACAAACATCTCTGCTTTTGTATCTGTAATCGTGGCGAGCACATACCGCTCGTAGGCAACTGCGATACTGGCCGCAGTAAGCGCAGCGGCTGTGGCGATGACGTCAGCCGAGTTGCGGCTCAGGCGATGGCATGCGCGGAGAAGCGTCGCCGTAAAGGCTGCGCCAAACTGTTCGCGACCAGCAGACTTCGGCGGCGCCTGGCGGAAAAATCGATCACCAAGGAGTTTGTTCACTACACCGAGAAGCGGAGTGCCGCTGCTTGCGATGCGTCCGCCTTTGTCATAGGGGCGCTGGTAGAGCTGCTGCATGAGCGCGTCGAGGATCATGTTTCCCGGACCCGTATCAAAGGCACGCACGGCGTCAAGGGTGGCGTCGGCCGGCACGACGGTCATGTTGCCGATGCCGCCGATGTTCTGGAGAATGCGGACACGGCGAGGATGCCGGTAGAGCACGTAGTCGAGCAGCGGCACAAGCGGAGCACCCTGGCCGCCCCGTGCCATGTCTGCAGGGCGGAAGTTTGCGATCACCGGTACGTTGAGCCTCGCTGCTAGCAGGGAAGGCTCGCCGATCTGCCAGGTGCAGGCGAAGCTGCGTCCCAGCCATGCGGCGCGGCGGCCCTGGTGGTAGATCGTTTGTCCGTGGCAGCCTACAAGGTCAATGCGCGCGCCTGCTTG
>CAZZYO010000070.1:0-19547 GCA_964658255.1 Candidatus Babeliales bacterium | reverse complement strand
CCTCAGGACAGCGCACGAGGCCATCGTGCTACTGAAAAACGAGAGCCACACGCTGCCGCTCGCCCGTGGGATCGGGACGGTCGCCGTCGTCGGACCAAACGCCGCCTCCCTCGCTGCGCTTGAGGGCAACTACAACGCCATCCCCTCGCACCCGGTGACGCCGCTCGACGGGTTGCGCGCTGCTCTCCCTGGGCACGTGCTCTACGCGCAGGGAGCGCCGTATGTCGACGGCTTGAACGTGCCAGCGCCGGAGACGCTCTTCCACCCTTCCGCGGGCTCTTCCACACCAGGTCTGCACGCTGACTACTATGCGACCCCGGACCTCTCCGGTGCTGCTGTGCTGAGCCGCACCGACTCGCACATTGACTTTGACTGGAACGCGGCCAGCCCCGCGCCTGGCGTTCAGCTCAAACACTTCTCAGTCCGCTGGTCGGGGACGCTTACGCCGCCTGCGCCGGGCGACTACACCTTTGCTGCAACCCTGGTCGACTGCTACCCCTGCAACGACGCAGCGACCTACTCCGTCTTTGTCGATGACAGGAAGCTGATCGAGGGCAGGACCAATCCTGCCGAATTCTCGCGCTCTCGCGTCAACGCGTCCTTCCACGTGCACTTTGACGACTCGCGGCCGCATAGCTTCCGGCTCGAGTACACGCACGTCACGCCGCTCTTCGGCGCAGGCATCACGCTCAACTGGCAGCCCCCGGTTGCCGTTCTGCGTGACGAGGCTGTTGCCGCGGCGCGCAAGGCTGACGCGGTGGTTGCCTTCATCGGCCTGTCACCCGATCTGGAAGGCGAAGAGATGCCGGTGAAGGTACCGGGCTTCGCAGGTGGCGACCGCACCAGCCTTGACCTGCCCCCGGCACAGCAGCAGCTGCTCGAGGCTGTCGCAAGCACAGGCAAGCCGCTGATCGTGGTGCTGATGAACGGCAGCGCGCTGGCAGTGAACTGGGCCCAGCAGCATGCTGCTGCGGTGCTCGAAGCCTGGTACCCGGGCGAGGCGGGTGGCGAGGCGATCGCCGACACGCTCACCGGCAGCAATAATCCTGCGGGCCGGCTTCCTGTCACCTTTTATGCTTCGGTCGCTCAGCTGCCGCCCTTTGATGACTATTCGATGAAGGAGCGTACCTACCGCTACTCCCATGCGCAGCCGCTCTACAGGTTTGGCGATGGCCTCAGTTATAGCTCGTTCACGTATGCGGGGACGCAGCTGTCTTCGACAAGCCTGCATGCAGGGGATACCTTAAAGGTAACCACGACGGTGACAAATACAGGAGTGATAGCTGGCGACGAGGTTGTCGAGGCGTATCTTACGCCCCCTTCCTCGCAGACAGCGCCCGTGCGGGCGCTGGTCGGCTTTGCGCGAGTGCACCTGGCGCCGAAGGAGAGTCGCGCCGTCACACTCGCGATTGCACCGCGCCAGCTGAGCCAGGTAAGTGCAGCCGGCGAGCGTGCCGTGACAGCAGGCGCGTACACCCTCTACGTAGGCAGCAACCAGCCAGATGCTGGAGATACAGGCCTGCCGTTCACCATCAGCGGGACGGAAGCCCTGCCGCGTTGAATGGCAGCAATCCGAATCTACCCGGATTTGCCCAGGCACGAGCGCGGTTTGCTGGTACGCAGCTTGGGCCAACAAGAGCGTCGTGTCCAAGCACGTTGGGAAGCGGCACACGGCGTGGCCGACGTCCCCACTTGCAGCCTTGCCGCGTCTCGTCATCCAATAGAACCATGGCTGCAAGAAAAGAGTGGACAGAGTGGCACCTGACGCCCGCGGGATGGCAGCGAGGCGCAACCCGGGTACAAGGCAAAGGGAACACGTGGGTCGACGACCCGGAGGATCGGATCATCAGCTTTGTGTATCAGGAGGTGGAGACGAGCGCTTCGCCCGAGATCAGGCGATCGGCCGAGGAGACCTGGCGATCCAAGACGGCAACCGAAGTGGACGCACTGGTCACACAACATGGTGGCTGCCCGCAAAAGCTGTGAGGCTGCCGCGATAAACAAAAAGGAAGGCCCAATGGCCTTCCTTTTTGTTAACCGAGAACTAACAGCGGCGAAGTGCTACTTCTTAGGTGCAGGGGCGCTATGTGTCGTCTTCGTGTTCTCGAGTACCGAGTGCCCGCCGGCATGACGTTGCATCAGGATGGTCAGCCCGATCGAAGTGACCATGAACGTGATCGCGCACCAGGTCGTGATCTTGGTCAGCAGGTTACCGGCAGTGCGCGGCCCGAACGCAGTCTGCGATCCCTGACCGCCGAAGGCGCCGGCAAGGTCAGCACTTTTGCCTTGCTGCAGAAGGATGACGCCCACCAGGAACAGGCAGACAAGCACGTGAACGACGGTGAAGAGAGCGATCAGCATAGGTTGGTCGAGTTTCTGTGCCTGGCCTCGGGTCGTTGCGAGAACCGGCTACTTTCTGGAACTGCGCGTCAGGTCCAAGCCCTGTGCGACAGTTGCGATCACGTTGTTGAGGTTCACTTGGTGCGGAAGGGGGGACTTGAACCCCCATGCCTCTCGGCGCCACCCCCTCAAGATGGTGTGTCTGCCATTTCACCACTTCCGCTTGCCACAAGTAAGTCCCTTGCGCTTTGGCGAGTATAGCAAAACACGCACGGATCCGGCCATGCGCCGAGGGCGGATCCACCGGCAGAGCGGGCCTAGGGTGTGGTCCCCGCAGGCGCCGCTGTTGTGGCCTGGGTTTCGGGCGCAAGCGGCAGCTTCACCTCGAGCGCGCCGACGCGATCGGTGCGCACATCGCGCATTGCCATGCGCAACGACGCAGCTTCTGCCGGCACGTTGAGCACTTGCTTGATCCGGTACACGGCCCTGGACCCGGCGGAGCCTGGCGTCACTGCGTCTGAAGTCTCAACCGTCTGGCTCACGCTCGCGTTCAGGATGCGGCCATCCGCATCGTAGGCTGCTGCAGCGACTTCAATCGACGGCGGTGCAGCACCTGGGCCTGGGCTTCCAAACTGCCTGGCAATCACCGCGTAGTCGATGGCAATTGGCTCGAGCGCAACCGGCTTGAGCGTCCGCAGGCGCTCGCGCCTGGCACGATGCCCTGAGAAACTCTGCACCTCAGACAGGCTGGCCATCTGCTCCGGCGTGCCGGGTTTTGGGCCGGCAAGCGCGTGCACATGCGCGCCAAAGACAAGCTGGTGTGCCATGGGAGCGCCATGCTCCATGTTTGCCGAGAGTGAGTCGCCGCGCTGGCGCACCTCGGGCTGGTCAAGCGAGGTGGCGATCAGGCTTGCTGCCGGGCTGCCCGGGGTGTGCTCTGGGTCGGTGCCGTAGTACGCCCGGCGGTAGGCCAGGTGGTAGCCCTTCCCCTCCAGGGCTACGTGGATCTGCCGCAGCTTGCCGTTGTACTCCGCATTGCTGGGCGCGTAACTGAGCGTGTAGTAGCTGGTGCCGTCTTCGGTCGCCTCCAGCAGCGCATCGTGCATGTCATTGGTGCTGACGAAGGCGTGTCCACCGGTGATCTCGGCCACCTCGCGCGCTACGCCGTAGTTGGCGTTGGTCTGCGAGAAGCCTTCGCCTGATCGCTCCGAGCCTCCCGGCGCCGAGCTCTGCCCCACGCCATTGCTGCCGCCTGCCGCGGAGTGCCCGCCCGCGCTGCCCGGCGCGCTTGCACTGCGAGCGTCGGCATTGATGCCACCGCCTTCAGCCGAAGTAGACCCGGAGGGCGCATACACTTCATCGACCACCACCCCCTGCGCATCGACTGGGTACACGGCGATCTGGTCCTGCGCGAGCAGGTCGAGCATCTGGCGCGTTTTGGCCTGGTAGCTCTCGACCTCATTGTCGCTGGCGAACAAGGCCAGCGGAAAGTTGCCGGAGATCCACATCAGGTTCTTGCGCCCGGGCAGCCCATCGAGGTACCGACCGATGAAGGCGAATACCTCCTGCATCGTCTTTGGATCGCCCTGGCCAAAGTTGTTGCCCAGCAGAAAGACCATGGGGATGTGCCGGCGGGACTGCTTCGTGTCGACTGCAGACAGCAACTGCTGCTTGTCCGAGGTGAATCCCTGGACCAGGTGCAGGCCATCGGAAAAGACAAAGATCGCGAACCTGGCTCCTTCGGGTTTCTCCTCGACGAACCGCCGAAGTTGTTTACGGGCGAAGATCTGGTCGTCCGGCGCGGTGTTGACCAGGTCGAGCAGCAACACGTTGAGCGGGCCACGCTCGGGAGACGACGGCAGGTTGATAAAGGTGTTGGGCGGCCCGGGCGGCACAGACTGCGGCGTGTAATCCATCGCGCCGTTGAAGCCGTGTGCGTCAAAGGAGAGCGTTCGCTGTGGCTTGCCATCCTCGGTCAGCGAGAAGTCAGAGGCTTTGAGCGCCGGTACAGGCTTGCCCTTGCTGTCGGTCACCACCACGTCCACGATGACGCGTCGCACCGTCGTGCGCAGGGTAAACGTCGGCGCCTCAACGTTTTGCTGCTGCGTAAAGCCGGAAGGTGTGCAGGCAAAGCACACCAGGATAAGCCAGGCAGCCTGGCGGGGCAACCGGGAGATTGCACTCAATTTGTTGCTCTGCTTTGGCATCTCGCCTCACTTTGCTGTTGCGTCGCGGCGCCTGCTCTTAGCCCCGGGGCCGAGGTCAGGCCTCAGTCAGGCCGCTGCCGCACACCTTAGCACGCCGACGATACTGGTATCGATCTCATTCTCTACCCACCCGCTCTGCTGAGCAGCAACACTCCCAGGAGGAGGCTCAAGCCAGCAGCAGCTGCGCCATCTCCGTGAAGCTGTCGCAAACCAGGAGGCGCTGCCCAGGTTTCGGCTCGACCAGCGTCTCTTCTTCAAGGATCCAGGTTGAGTGGTAGCGCAGGTAAGCCGCATGCAGTCCTGCTGCAAGCGCGGGGTTGATGTCGGACCTGGGGCTGTTGCCGATCATCCAGGTCGCGCCAGGGCTGCAACCCTGCCGATCGGCGACTTCGCGGTAGGCGTCCACATCTTTCTCGCGCAGTATCTCGACGGCAGCAAAGTGCGTCGCCAGGCCCGAGCGCATGAGCTTGTCGCCCTGCTCCGCATGATCGCCCTTGGTGACCAGCACCAGCCTGTGCTGCTCGGCCAGCCTTGGCAGCGACTCCGCCACTCCAGGCAGCAGCTCGATCTCGGCCTCGGCAACAGACCGCGCAAAGCCGCGAATACGCGCGCGATCGTGGTCGTCGAGCGGCCTGCCGCTTGCCTCCTCGAAACACCGCTGCAGTGACCGATGAAACGAGCCTGTCCCATAGCCATGCTCTGCGACAGTCTGGCGCTCGATGGAGTTGAGCCGTTCGCGCAGCTCGGCGGGCGAATGCGGCGTGTGATCAAGCAGGCTCAGGAAGCTGGCAATGGACTGCTCGAAATAGACGTTGTTTTCCCATAGCGTGTCGTCCGCGTCCACCAGTAGCGTCTGCCTGGGCATCATCAATGACGTCAGGCTACCAGACCGGCTTTGCCGCTCAACGCTTCGCCGCCTGCGCCTCGGTCGCCGCTGCGGCGGAAACGGCTACGCCGGCAAGTGGCGCCATTACCTGGTAGCCCGCATCGTTCGGGTGCAGGCCGTCTGGCGAGAGATTGCGCCGGAGCATGCCCGCCGGGTCGACCATGGCGCTGAAGTAGTCGACGTAAAGATGATGATTTGCCTGGCAGTAGTCCTTCAGCCAGCTATTGAGCGCCAGGATCTTCTCCGGCGGACGCCCCACCGTCATCTCCGGGTGAATGTAGTTGTTCACCGGCATCACCGAGGAGAAGACCATCGCAATGCCATGCAGGCGCGCCAGCTCTGCCATGCTCGCGTAGTTTGCCTCGATCTGCTCAAGGGTCATAGGGCCGGTATTGCCGGCGAGGTCGTTGGTTCCGGCAAGCAGGATGAGGACCGCAGGCTTGAGGTCGATGACATCCTGCCGAAAGCGGACCAGCATCTGTGGAGTGGTCTGGCCGCTGATGCCGCGGTTGATGTATCCCTTGCCGGGGAAGTACTGCTCGAGCTTCCAGGCGTCGGTGATCGAGTCTCCGTAGAAGATCACCCGCTGCTCGGCCGGTGCCGGCGCCGGAAGCAGTGCGTTCGCCGCAGCGTACCGCCCAAGCTGGGCGAAGTCCGTGGCCAGGGCGTGCTCGTGCGGGTTCGAAACGGTGGCTACCGGCGCCTGCGACGCAGTTGCCACGGGCAGGCTCGGCTGCTGCGCCTGTGCCCCACCTGGGAAGAGTATCGTGACGGCCAGAGTAAGAAGCAGCGCCAGGGCGGCGCCGGCGGAAGGGAAAGCAAATCGCATGCCCCTACGCTACCATCGAGACCAGATGCCTGGCGCGCTGTGAGTTGCCGGCTGCGGAGGCTGGAGTGTCGGAGCGGGAAACCAGGTTGAGCCTGATCGCACCGACTGACCTGTCTTCTGCTGTGGCTGCAGTCGGCCCGGGGCCGCTCACCGAAGATGCGGTGGCTGCGCACCTGGCGCCGCTCTTCAGCAAAACGCTCGCCCGGCCCGGGAGCTACCTTGCCACGCATTCGCTCGGACGGCCCCTGGATGCGGTGGAGCGGGATCTCGCCGAGGGTGCCGCTCTCTGGCAGCATGCGCTTACCGCTGCTTGGGAGCCGTGGCTCGCCGAGGAGCACAGCTATCGCGTTGCGCTGGCGGCGCTTTGCCATGCGCCGGGGCCGCACTGTATTGTGCCGCGTGTTTCGGCCGGCCCGGCGTTGCGCACCGTGCTCAATATGCTTCCCGCCCAGGCGCGTGTGCTCTCGACCACGGGCGAGTTCACCTCAATTGCCATGCTGCTGGCCCAGTACGCTTCGCTGCTGCGCATCCGGCTCACCCTGGCGTCGCCAAGCGCTGGCCGTGACCAGGACCGGTTTGAGACGGAGGTGCTGTGCGAGGCAGTGCGTGAGCAGGCTGTGCGTGGTGAGGCGTATGCGCTGGTCGTGGTCTCGCACGTTTTTTTCGCAACCGGCCAGCTGCTGCCGCACGTGCACGAACTGGCGCGTGCCTGCCACGAGTCCGGGTCACGGTTGCTGATCGATAGCTACCACTCGCTCGGGGCGCTGCCCGTCGATGTATCGGCCATGGAGTGCGATTACCTGGTGGGCGGCTGCTACAAGTATCTGCGCGCAGGCCCCGGCGCGGCGTTCCTTTATCTCTCGCCCGGCGTGCTCGCGGCGGGGCTGCGGCCGCTCGACACGGGCTGGTTTGCACTCGAGTCCGAGTGGCAGACCGACCAGGGCCCTCGACTGCGCCAGGGCGCGGATGCGTTCCTGGAGGGTACCCCGCCTGTGTTGACCTATTACCAGGCGCGGAGCGGGCTCGCATTTGCGCAGGCTCTAGGCGTTGACCGGCTGCGGGCGTACAGCCTTGCGCAGCTCGCGCGTTTGCGCACGCTGCTTGGCGACCGCGGGGTCGCGGCCGAGGGAGGCGATGCGGAGCATGGCGCGTTCCTGGTTGTGCGTCACCCGGAGGCGCAGCGGCTTGCAGCGCGTCTGGTCGCTCAAGGAATCACTGTAAATGCGCGCGGAGCGTACCTGCGGCTCTGCCCCGACTGCCTCACCCGCGACGACGAGCTGGTAGCGGCAAGCGATGCAGTGGCGGCAGCGTGTCGGGATCTGCAGTAAAGCGCCTGCGACCCAGGTCGCGCGCAACCAGGCCTTGGTTGTGGACGCGTTTTCCTCACTCGTCGGTGTGAGCGGCTGCTCACGGCCTGACCATGGCAGGCCAAGCGCAGGAATAAAATGGAGCCAGACCCATGGCTGAATTCACCCATCTTCACCTGCACACAGACTTTTCCCTGCTCGACGGAGCCTGCGACGTAGACAAGCTTGTCAAGCGCGTCCAGGACATCGGGCAGACCTCGGTTGCCATCACGGACCATGGCAACATCTACGGCGCTGTCCATTTCTTTGAGGCGGCGAAGAAGCAGGGCATCAAGCCGATCCTGGGCTGCGAACTCTACGTGTGCCAGAAGGAAGATCACCGCGCTGACCCGCAGGGGGATGACTACAACCACCTGCTCGTGCTCGCCGAAAACGAAGAAGGCTATCGCAACCTGGTGCGGATTACGTCGGAGGCCTCGCTGCACGGGTTCTACCGCAAGCCTCGCATCTCAAAGAAATACCTGGCCGAGCATGCGTCGGGATTGGTTGGCTTTTCAGGGTGCCTTGCAGGGGAGTTATCGCAGCACCTGATGAAGGATAACTACGAGGGCGCACGGCGGACCGCCTCGCAGTACCAGGATATCTTCGGACGGGGTAACTTCTTCCTGGAGATTCAGGACCAGGGGCTGGAGTTAGAAAAGAAGATACACGCGGACTTATTCCGGCTGGAAAAAGAACTGGATATCCCCCTCGTCGCGACCAATGATTCGCACTATCTCTGCGAGGACGATCACCACGCGCACGAGGTGTTGCTGTGCGTTCAGACCGCGGGCTCGATCCACGATCCCAAGCGCTTCAAGTTTGACTCCGATCAGTTTTATGTCAAGACTGCGGCCGAGATGGAGCAGGTGTTTTCGCACGCGCCGCAAGTGGTCAGCCGGACGATGCAGTTTGCCGAGCGCTGCAACCTGAAGCTGAACAAGGTTGAGAATCCTTTTCCTGAGTTTGCCGTGCCGGCCGGGCACACGATCGATAGCTACTTTGACCAGGTGTGCCGCGAGGGCTTCCGCAAGCGTCTTGGAACGTCCATCCGGCACCTGCAGGATCGCGGGTTGCTGCGCTTCCCCATCGGCGACTACGAAGCGCGCCTGGAGCGCGAGCTCGAGTGCATCAAGGCGATGAAGTTTCCCGGCTACTTTCTAATTGTCTGGGACTTCATCAAGTACGCACGGGAGCACGATATTCCCGTCGGCCCGGGTCGCGGCTCGGCCGCAGGTTCGCTCGTTGCCTACGTGATGGAGATCACCGACGTCGACCCTCTGCAGAACGCGCTGCTGTTCGAGCGCTTCCTGAATCCGGAGCGCGTGTCGATGCCGGATATCGACATTGATTTCTGCATGAATCGCAGGGGCGAGGTTATCGAGTACGTGCAGCGCAAGTATGGCCGCGAGCAGGTCGCACAAATCATCACCTTCAACACCATGGCGGCCAAGGCTGCCGTCAAGGATGTAGGGCGCGCGCTTGACCTGCCATACGGCGATGTAGACCGCATCGCAAAGATGATCCCCGCGACCATCGGCATCACCATCGAGCAGGCGCTCAAGGATTCGCCGCAGCTGCAGGAGGCTTATGACAAAGACGCGCAGATGCGCGAGGTCATTGATACTGCGATGAAGCTGGAGGGCCTGGTGCGTGGCGCCGGCGTGCATGCTGCTGGCGTGGTGATTGCGCCGCGTCCACTTACTGACCTGGTCCCGGTCGTCCGCTCGAAAAACGAAGACGTCGTGACTGCGTATGACATGAAAGCCATTGAGAAGATGGGTCTTCTCAAAATGGACTTTCTCGGGCTGACGACGCTCACTGTCGTCGACGATTGCCTGCGCATGATCAAGCGCAACAAAGAGGGTGCTGTGGTTGACCTGACCACGATCCCGCTCGACGACCAGGTCACGTATGAGAAGGTCTTTCATCGTGCGCTTACCTCGGGCGTCTTCCAGTTCGAATCAGGCGGCATGCGGGATGTACTGCGCCGCTACAGGCCCACCTCGGTTGAGGACCTGACCGCGCTCAACGCGCTCTATCGGCCTGGCCCGATCCAGGGCGGCATGATCGATGATTTTATCGAGCGTAAGTGGGGACGACGCAAGGTGGAGTATGACCTGCCGCCGATGGAGTCGATCCTCAAGGAAACACTTGGCGTTATCGTCTACCAGGAACAGGTGATGCAGATTGCAAACGCAGTCGCCGGCTACTCGCTTGGCGAGGCCGACCTGCTGCGCCGCGCGATGGGTAAGAAAAACCTAGAAGAGATGGCCAAGCAGCGTGAGCGCTTTGTGACTGGCGCGGCAGACAAAGGCTTCAAGAAGGACACCGTCACCAGGGTCTTCGACCTGATGGAGCAGTTTGCCGGATATGGATTCAATAAGTCCCACTCTGCTGCCTACGCCCTGCTCGCGTATCACACGGCTTACCTCAAGACCCACTACCCCGTAGAGTTTATGGCGGCCTTGCTGACGTCTGAAATATCGAAACCTGAGAACGTCGTCAAGTACATCAAGGAATGCCGCGAGATGGAGATCTCGGTCGACCCGCCGGACGTTCGTCTCTCCGATGCCGATTTCACGCCCAACCAGAACTGCATTCAGTTCGGCCTGACCGCGATCAAGAACGTTGGGCGCAATGCCATCGACTCGATTCTTGCCGTGCGCAGGCAGCTTGCCGAGGAAGGCAAGACCTTCCAGTCTTACTGGGAGTTCTGCGAGAAGGTTGACTTGCGGCTGATGAACAAGCGCGTCCTCGAGTCGCTGATCAAGGCAGGGGCGCTGGACTCGTTCGGTCGGCGCTCGCAGCTGATGGCAGCAGCCGATCGGGCCATTGAGCGCGCGCAGAAATCGCAGCGCGATCTGGCCAGCGGGCAGCATGGCCTCTTCGGCATCTTCGACGATCACCCGGTCGAGACCAAGCAGGCCGATGCGCTCCCCAATATTCCCGATTGGGACGAGAACCAGCGCCTGGCGGGTGAAAAGGAGGTGCTCGGTTTCTTTGTCTCGGGGCATCCGCTCGACAAGTATGCTGACAAGCTCTCCAACCTGCCCGGCGTGGTCGATACCGCGACAGCGCTTGAGATGAAGCCCTCGCCGGCGCCCACGCGACGGGGACAGCAGCCAGAGAATGAGATCTCCATTGCCGGCGTCATTGTCGGGCTCAAGGTTGCGAAATCCAAGCGTTCGGGTGAGCTCTACGCGCAGGCATCGCTTGAGGACACGGTCGGCAAGATTGACCTGATCTGCTTCCCCAAGGACTATGCGCAGCTCGCCGAGAGCCTCAAGATCGAGGTGCCGGTGATCGTGCGCGGGCAGCTTCGTTGTGATGAAGATGCCGCGCCAAAGCTATGCCTCTCCTCGATCCAGGCGCTTGAAGATGTCAAGGTTCGGCTGCCGAAGAATCTGCGCATCAAGGTGCCGCTTGAGCGCGCCAGCGACGCGATGCTGGTTGAACTGCGCGGGATGATGGATGCGGCGCCGGGACCCGGCCGCGTCATGCTGAACCTCGAGCTGCGTGGAGACTACTGCGTGGTCCTTGAGCCGGAGGGCTTCTCGATTGCCGCCGATCGATCGTTCCTAGACCGGGCCGAGACCCTGCTGGGCCGGGGCATGGTTCAGGTGATGGATTAGCTCAAGCGCCCCATTTGTAACCCCGCGGGCCACACCCTACAATCAAGCCTGCATTTCTTTCCACCTTGCCGAGAACTGGAGTCGAATGGCTGAGCAGGGAACTATCGAGCAGATACAGGCCGTCGCGCCGCAAGCGCGCTGGATCAAGACCGAGCTAGCCAGGCATCCTCAGCGGCCGGACCCTGCCGAGTTCATCGAGCGCATGTTCACTGACTTTTTCGAGATTCACGGCGATCGCAACTTTGGCGACGATCCCGCACTCAGCTGTGGCTTTGCGCGCCTGCGGGGCGACGAGGTCATGGTCATTTCAAATGTGAAGGGACGCACGACGAAGGAGAAAGTGGCGCGCCGCTTCGGCATGCCTGATCCTGAAGGCTATCGCAAGGCGCTGCGCGCAATGAAGCTGGCAGAGAAGTTCAAGCGGCCAGTGATTACGCTCATCGACCTGATGGGTGCCAATCCCGGCCTCGGCGCCGAGGAGCGCGGTCAGGCGGAAGCCATTGCACGCAACCTGCGCGAGATGTCTCGTCTGCGCGTTCCTACGATCGCCGTCATCACTGGCGAAGGCGGCTCGGGCGGGGCGCTGGCGCTGGCTGTGGCTGATCGCGTACTCATGCTGGAGAAAGCGATCTACTCGGTCATCTCGCCTGAGGCCTGCGCGTCCATCATGTGGCGCGATGCGGGAAAACGCGCGCTCGCAGCCGAGGCCCTGCGCGCGACCGCCGAGGATGCGCTCGAGCTCCGTTGCACTGATGGTATTGTGGCCGAGCCTGATGGCGGAGCGCACACGGATGCTGCGCGTGCGGCCGAGCTGCTGGCCGACAAGCTTGTCGAACAGCTGGGCGAGCTCGGCTCGCTCTCCCTGGATGCACTGCTTGCCAGCCGCTATGACAAGTTCCGCAACATCGCGCAGTTCTACACGACTTAAATCGATGACCCGCTCCCACGACAAACTCGCAGGTCGGCAGCAGAGGAAAGGAGCGCGTCCTGTCGCCCCTGTCTGCTGAGCGCTTGCGCGCCTTTGTCTGGTTCCTCTTCGCAGCGGTCTACGCCGTGCTTGCGCAACAGGTGGCCGCTCACGCAGCCCGTGGGCTTGCCGGGCCAGAATGGTACGAGCTGGTCAGCCGCTGCATGCTGCTGTTTCTCCTGCTGGTTGGCTATGCCGGGATGGGCCGCATCGCCCAGCGACAGACCGCACCGATGCAGGCGATGGGGCTTACCCGGCGTGCGGGATGGCGGCAGGAGGCTGGTCTAGGCCTTGTCCTTGGCTGGGGCGGCATAGTTGCCAGCGTTCTGCCTCTGGCGCTCTTTGGCTCGCTGCTGGTGCGGGTCGATGCTTCTGCGCACCAGTGGTTTGTCTTTGCTTCTGACCTGATCGTGTTAGCGGTCGCTGCGCTTGCTGAGGAGATCGCCTTCCGCGGATACCCTTTCCAGCGCCTCATTGAGGCGGTCGGTCCCGGCCTCGCTACCCTGCTGATGTCGCTCATCTTCGCCGGGGCGCACCTGCTCAACCCGGATGCGAGCACGGCCAGTCTGTGCTCCACCATGCTTGCCGGCCTGGTACTTTCCGTCGCCTACCTGCGCACGCGGGCGCTCTGGGTCAGCTGGGGTTTTCACTTTGGGTGGAACGCCAGCATGGGACTACTCTTCGGCCTGCCGGTCAGCGGCCTGACCAGCTTTTCTCCAGTCGTCTCGTCGTACACGCGCGGTCCGGTTTGGCTCACAGGCGGCGGCTACGGACCAGAGGGTGGCGCCGTCGGCATCGTGGTTCTCTTCGTGGTGCTGGTCCTGCTTTTTCCGGCGACGCGCGAGCTCAAGCACCGCTACGCGACTCCGGTGATCGTTCCCGGCGGCATCCCGGTCGACATCGACGCACTCTCGCGCCATCAGCACGAGCAGGGCATGGGTCCAGGAGCAAACCTGGCACCGCCTCCTGCCGGCCACCAACTCGTGCAGATACTGGTACCTGCGCCCGCCCCCGAGGCGACTGCCGAGCGCGACGAACGAGACCTGCAGTAGCCAACACGGCCAGCCGTGTCGCCGGGCATCTGGCTGCGCGCAGTCTGCGAATGCAGCCCGGCAAACATCTTCCAAAAAGGTAACTTGCCAAAGCTGCGTTTCCGCATCATCCTAAGAGCGTCTGCAGCTGGCCGCAGTCGGCTGCGGAGAGTCCACGGCCATGAATCGCATCCTCCCTCTCCCTTCTTCGATCCTGGCAGTAACGCTGCTTGGTGTATCGTTTGCAGCGCAACAAGCCCGTGCCCAGGTATTTGTCGTCACCAACGAGCAGTTTGAAGGCCGCTTCATCGCTTTCACGCCGACCGAGGTCACCCTCCCCACCCGGCCTGCCAAGGAGCACACCCGCCTCGAGCTCGAGCGTAGCCTTGAGTCGGAGCAGGGTTTTGCCATGCGGCCGCTGCCACTTGCCAGCCGCGGGCTTACGCTCCAGGCAAATGGCGCCATGTCCCCGGTGGGCTCAGACTACGTGAACGAGTTGAATCAAAAGGGCATAGCGGCGCGGCCGGGCGACCGGGTGATGGTCACGGCAATCAGGTTCAAGCCGGACCGGCTTATCCTCGAGTTCAACGGCGGTCCCGATCGTAAACACAAGTACCTGCGCCATGTAGAGATAGGCGCCGGCGGCATGGGGATGCCTCTGGCCCGCGATGATGGCAGTGAGCCTGTCGGTACGCGGGTCACCTTGATCTTTCCCGGGGGCGTTCCGGATGTTACCGGCGAGCAGGTCAAGGCCCTCATCGACCCGATCGTTGGATTCAAGGTCAAATCTCCGCTGGAAGCCTACTCGCAGACGCTGCCACCCTTGTTGCGCAAGGCCGTCCTGGAGCATCACGTGCTTGTGGGCATGAGCAGCGAGATGGTGCTGCATACCGTAGGGCAGCCGCTGCAAAAGATGCGCGAGCATGAAGGGCAGATGCCGTTTGAGGAGTGGGTCTACGGCACGCCGCCCGAACACGTACAGTTCGTGCGGTTCAACGGCGGTCGGGTCATTCGCATCGCGGACGCGGACGTGGGCATGGCGCCACATGTGCGCTCCGCGAACGAGGTCGGCGACTACTGGTCGACCCAGGCTCCGAACCGGAACGAGCGCGTGATCAAGGAAGGAGACCAAACGGCGACCGATCGTGCCGAGCAGAACGCCAATCCTGCGCCTCCTACTCTGCGTCGGCCGGGTGAGACGTTGCCCGCTGAGAAGACGGGCGGTGCAGGCCAAGGGCCGGTGCAGTTTCCGCCCAAGGCGCCATCACCCTAGACTGCGCTCTGCCAACGGCGCCAGAACTGCGCAGGACACAGGGTGGCGCTGGCGCTAAGTGCAAACCGCGTCCAAACCAGGCACCCGCGCCGTGCCGAAGTTCTTGACAGGCGCCGAGCACGCGCTTAGTCTTCGCTCTCAACATCTCTGGTCTTTGGGCGGGAGCACTGCACTATGTTCGGCTCTGTTGTGCTTGACGTGGCGATCGGCATGGCCTTTGTCTTTCTGCTGCTAAGCCTGATCGCTTCGACAGTCCACGAGATTCTCGCCACCCTGGTGCAAGCGCGCGCGGCGAACCTCTACCGGGGCATGTTCAGCCTTTTCTCGGGCGGCCAGTTCTTCCCGCGCGAAGGGCCGCCGGTTTCTTTTGTCGAGAAGCTCTACACCCATGGACTCATCCAGGGTTTATACCGCAGCGCCCTGGATTTCTCATCGCTGCCGGGCAGTGTGCTGGCGGCCAAGGCGGCGGAACACCAGGCTGCCTCTTCCGGCTCGCTCGGCAGGCTCAGGTCAGCCTTGATCAGGCTGTGGGTCGCGCTGATCAAACGGCTGGCCAGGCTGATGCGGGTCGCCTGGATCCCGCATCTGGACTGGGCCCCGCACGTGAGCGATATGCCAGCCTATATTCCGTCGCGGACCTTTGCGCTTGCGCTGGTCGACATTCTCAATGTCGATCACCAGACTGGCCCGCAAGCCGTGACAAGCGTTCGCGCTTACCTCACCAGTGCTGCCGCGAAAGACTCTAAGGATAAGACGACGCAGGCATTGCTGGCGCTGGTTGTCGATGCCGGCGATGACATCACGCGTCTGAAGACCAACTTCGAAAATTGGTACAACGACGCCATGGACCGCGTGTCTGGCTGGTACAAGAGAAACACCCAGGCGGTTCTGCTCGTGATCGGTCTCCTGCTTGCCATCGCGTTCAATGTCAACAGCATTGCCGTGGCGCAGGTGCTGTGGTTTGACCGCGACGTGCGACAGACGTTGGTGGACGAAGCAGACAAGATGCACAGCACGCACGAGCGTACCGAGAAGGATGCTTCCGGAACAAGCTCGGCTGGTCCGGAACAGCTTGGCGAGGACATCAACGCCTTTCGCACCGCCACGGCGACGCTCTACCCGGTCGGCTGGCAAAGCGCACCATCCTTTCGCCTCGTCGGGCGCACTTGGCAGGAGACCAGGCTGCGCTGGTTTCACCTTCTCACCGCCGCGAGCGGATGGCTGATTACAGCGTTGGCCGTCTCGCTTGGCGCGCCCTTCTGGTTCGACCTGCTGAACCGCTTCATGGTCGTACGAGGAACGGTCAAGCCGCAGGAGAAGAGCCAGACGGAGGAGTCAAAGGATCCCGCGCCGCCAAGGGCGCGCCCAGCCGCAGGGGAGCAAGCGCGAGGATAAAAGAGCGAGGCGAGGACAGATCATGAAGCTCCTGGGGGGCGTCCGGGTCAGGACGTCTGTAGTAAGCTGGAAGCAGCGTCCGACGTACCGCTCGTTTCGTTTTAGCCCGCAAGCGTAAGCACGAAAGCGAAATAAGGTCAGGCCGCGGTGTGCATCCCCGCAAGGTGAGCGCCCATTCGTCAATTTTGAAGGAGCGAGAGACCCCGATGGCCAAGATAGCCAAGACAGCTGACCGTAAGAAGGTTATGGACACCACCAAGAGCACCGATTGCCCAAAGTGCAGCAAGCCGACCCGGATCGTCAAGCGGGTGAAGGACCGCGAGCGTGGGGCGCCGGGTGGTGTGTACATCTCGTGCTCGGCCTGCGAGTTTCACGAGAAGCTCTAGGAGCTTTCGTCGCAGGCATGAAGAAAAGCCCGGTTATTTAGCCGGGCTTTTTTGCGTCCGCTTGTAGCAGGGCTTCCATCTCGGCAATCTCGTGCAGGATCGCATCCCAGGCCGCAACCGGGTTCAACGCCCGGGTCACAGGTCGCCCAATCACCAACTGGTTTGCACCGGCAGCCAGAGCAGCCGCAGGGGTTGCGATCCGCTGCTGGTCATCCTGTGCAGCCTCTCCTGCCGGTCGGATGCCGGGTGTGACCAGGTGCGTCTCCGGGCCAAGGGCATGGCGCAGGGCGGAGGCCTCAAGCGGACTGGCGACCAGGCCGCCGATGCCGGCCTCGCGGGCTTGGCGGGCGAGACGGAGTACCTGCTGGGCGGGTGACCCGTCGACGCCTATTGCCGCCAGTTGAGCCTGGTCCATGCTGGTCAGCACCGTCACGGCGAGCAGCCTTGGCGCGCGGCCAATAGTATTCGTGGCTGCTGCGCAGTCTGCTGCGGCTGCAAGCATCGCTGGCCCGCCGGCTGCGTGGATCGTGAGCAGGTCAGCGTCGAGTGCGGAGGCCGCGCGAACCGCTGCTGCGACCGTGTTCGGGATGTCGTGAAGTTTTAAGTCAAGGAAAACGGAGTACTGCTTTTCGCGAAGCTGTCGGACGAGTGCGGGTCCCTCGGCAAGGAACAACTCCAGCCCGACTTTGACCCAGCGCGGCGGGACCGGGCAGCTTGCATTGAGGTTCGCGAGAAAGCCGAGAGCCGGCTGGGCGGAAGGAAAGTCGAGGGCGACGATGACACGCTCGCGAGCAGAGAGAAGGAGCGCTGGTGCAAGCTCAGGCATCGATTTCGAGTCTAGCGCAGCGGTGGGGCCGCGCAGTGTGCGCACCGAGAGAAGCACGTGGCTTCACGAGAAGCGAAGCCACCAAACGTTTTTAGCGAGACGAGGACAGGGCTAGGGACGGATACTGCACTTCTGCCAGAGTCGTCCCATGAAGGATGTCAAGCCGTACTTGCGTCGTCCCGCTGAAGCCGAGAAAATGAGCCGCTGCATAGGAGAGATCGATTACACGACTGGCCAACATAGGTCCACGATCATTGACGCGAACAACTACCGACTTGTGATTCATCAGGTTGGTCACACGCACCAGAGTTCCAATGGGCAGGCTGCGATGAGCGCAGGTCAGGTCGGTCATGTTGTAGTTCTCGCCGCTGGCCGTCGCGCGGCCCTGGAAGGACCCCCCGTACCATGATGCCCGGCCTACCTGATACCAATGGTGCTTGGGCTGCTCGGTCGTGTGTGCTGCCACGCTCGCCGGTCGGGCCACGGTCGCCCCTGAGATAGCGAAGCCGGCAACGATCACCAGACCGGTATAGGTCGAGATGCGCTGCCAACATCCCTTCATTTCTGCAAAGGTTGTCGTCATAAGTCTCCCTGCAAATTGTACAGGCCTGAGTCTGTAAGTCAAATCAGGCGAGGTACTTAGAAGTAACCTATGTTGCAGACACAGTGACAAATATGCTGCTAGAAATTACCTTGTTTCAAGGTTCTGGAACTAGCAGCGACGCAGTGTCAAGCGTCTGCTTCTGCAAGTGCAGACCCTGTGCGCGGCCAGACGAAGATAAGGGTTCAACACCGTGGAGGCGACCGTGCAAACTTTACCCGTGTCCACTCCTGCCGGAGGCCGCCGGACACCTGCCGTCGTTCTCACCATCGCCGGATTCGATCCATCCTCGGGGGCCGGCATCACCGCCGACCTGAAGGTTTTCGCAGCCCACCGCATGTACGGCATCGCCGCTACGACAGCGCTGACCGTGCAGTCCACGCGGTTCGTCAAGCGGGTTGAGCCAGTAGACGCAGAACTCCTGGCTGAGACGCTCGCCTGCCTTGCTGAAGACCTGCCGGTGGCCGGGGTGAAGGTTGGCATGCTTGGCACAGCCGCCAATGTTTCCCTTGTCGCTCGCTTCCTGGCAGGGCTACGCGCACAGCAGAACCCAGCTCTGCCCATCGTGCTCGATCCCGTGCTTTGCTCAAGCTCGGGCCACCCGCTGCTTGAGCCTGCGGGCGTTGCAGCCCTGCAGGCGGAGTTGCTCCCGCTGGTTACCGCGGTCACTCCGAATACGGCCGAATTGCTGCTTCTTGCCGGCTACTCGCAGCAAGGTCAGGCGAGCAATCTGGAACCAACCTTGGCGCGGCAAGCCACGATCGAGGCAGCTGGCCTTCTTCAAAAGCTTTACTCCGGACTGGCAATCGTCGCGACCGGAGGCCACCTGGAGCCGCCCGACGACTGCGTCTTTCTCCCCACCCAGGAGCCCCTTTGGCTTGCTGGCGAGCGCGTGCTGACGCAGGCGACGCACGGCACCGGCTGTGCCTTCTCGTCTGCCCTCCTGTGCGGCCTGGTGCAGGGTCTCTCCGTCCAACAAGCAGCGCAGGCGGCCAAACGATACGTCACGGCGGCGCTTCGGGCGGCCACGCCGATGGGTGCCGGAGGTGGCTCCATGCACCACCTGTACGCAGCCTTTGGTGAGGAGTCAGGGGTGCAGGCCGTGGCATCGTCGCAACCCCTGACGGCAGGCGAATAAGCAGATAGGATTTGTGTTGAAGATGAAGGTCCGACCCCGACCGCCTCATGCCGCAAAGCTTGCACGCTGGATAGCTCTGCCGCTGCTATCCGCGTGCCTGGCAACGCTTGCAGGCGCTGCAGCAACGCCTGTTGATACTGATCCGTTGAACCGGACGCCTGAGGTGCGCGAGGCGTTTGAACACTTCTACACGCTCGACTACGATGGCGCGCTTACCTGCTTTGAAAAAGTGGAAAAGGCTCACCCGCAGGAGCCGATCGCAGTCGATTATGTACTCGACACGGTCGTGTTCCGCGAGCTGAATCGGCTCGATCTGCTTGACACTACGTTTTACGCCAACGATGGCTTCCTCACCGGCAAACACACGGTGGTGGAGGATCCCGCTGTTCGCGACCGGGTCCGGCAGCTTGCCGATCAGGCGATCGCCCAGGCAGATGCACGCCTCCATCACAACGGCGCGGACGTCAACGCGCTCTATGCCCGCGGCTGGGCCCTCTCGCTTGAGGCGACCTACGATGCGATGGTAGAGCGGGCCTTTACGGGCTCGCTCCGCATGGCGCTCAACGCTCGCGGGGACCACGCCGAGGTACTGCGACTGGACCCGAACTATACCGATGGGAACCTGGTCGTTGGCACCTACGAGTACGTGGTTGGCGCGCTTCCGTTCAGCTTCCGCCTGGTAGTCGG
>CAZZYO010000069.1:0-20006 GCA_964658255.1 Candidatus Babeliales bacterium | reverse complement strand
ATGATCCTCCGCGCCCGCGATGTCGGTCAGGACGGCGTAGTCGTCGCCTTCCTTGACCAGGCCCATCGCGATGCCAGCAACCGAGCCCTTGAGCGGGATGCCGGCATCCATCAGCGCCAGGGAGGCGCCGCAGACCGAAGCCATTGAAGATGAACCGTTGGACTCCAGGATGTCGGAGACCACGCGGTAGGCGTAAGGGGACTCGTCCTCGGACGGCAGGACAGCAGCAATTGCCCGCTCCGCCAGCGCGCCGTGGCCGATCTCGCGGCGCCCCACGCCGGTCATGCGGCCGGTCTCGCCAACGGAAAATGGCGGGAAGTTGTAGTGAAGCATGAAACGCTTCTTCTGCTCGCCTTCAAATGACTCGAGACGCTGCGTGTCGTCACCCGTGCCGAGCGTGACGGTAACCAGCGCCTGCGTTTCGCCACGTGTGAACAAGGCGGAACCATGGGTGCGGGGCAGAACGGAAGTCTCGATCGAGATGGGTCGAATCTGGTCAAACGCACGGCGATCCGGCCGGATGCGATCCTTGGTGACCTGCTGGCGGAAGATGTTCTCGCGCAACAGTTCGTAGTACTTGCCAAGCTTCTTCTTCGCGGCGGACTGCTCGCCCTCGGGCAGTTCCTTGACCTCAGCCGCAAGCTCATCCTTGATCTGCTTTACCAGCGAGTAGCTCTCGGTCTTGGCATGCGTGTGCGTGTCAAGCGCGTCCTTGAGCCGGTCGCCTACCTTGGTCTGCAACGCGCTGTAGTAGGTCTCGTCGTGCTCGAGGGCAGCCACAGTGCGCTTCGGTTTGCCGGCGCGGGAGACCAGGTCGTTGATTGCTGCAACGATCTTCTTGATCTCGGTGTGCGCAAAGTCAATTGCACCCAGCACGATCTCTTCGGTCACGCCCTTGGCGCCCGACTCGATCATTACGATGCCGTCAGCGGTGCCAACCACGGTGATGTTGAGCGTGCTCTCCTTGCGCTCGGCATAGGTCGGATTGATGACGTACTGCGAGCCAAGATAGCCAACGCGCACTGCGCCGACCGGGCCGTTGAAGGGGATGTCCGAAAGGGCTAAAGCAGCCGAGGCCGCGTTGATGCCGACTACGTCCGGGTCGTTCTGCTTGTCGGCCGAGAAGACCAGAGCAATGACCTGGGTCTCGTTGCGAAACGTCTCCGGAAACAGCGGGCGGATAGGACGGTCGATCTGGCGCGAGGTCAGGACTTCCTTCTCGGAAGGACGGCCTTCGCGCTTGATGAAGCCGCCTGGGATGCGTCCACCAGCGTAAGCGTACTCGCGGTAGTCAACGGTAAGAGGGAAAAAATCGATGCCCTCTTTGGGCTCGGGTGAGGCGACGGCAGTTGCAAGAACGACCGAGTCACCGAGAGTAACAAGCGCCGCGCCGGGTGCCTGCTTGGCCATGCGGCCTGTTTCAAAAGTCAGCTGCTTGCCACCGGCAAGCTCGACTGTAACTTCCTGCTTCATAAGTTCCTCTTTCACACTGCTCTTTGGTGCACGCTAGTCGTTCTTACAGCAGCGCGACGGGTCGGCGGGAGGGAGAGACTGCCGGACGATCGAAGTCGCGCAAAGGGGTGGAGGAAGCGCCACGCGAAAAGCAAACGGGGCGAACGCTGAAAGGCGCCGCCCCGCTTAAAGATCGGTAATTGCAGATACCTGTCGCGTGCGCGGGAAGGTCCAAGTGGCTTCGTTTCTCCGCCTACTTGCGGATGCCGAGCTTGCCGATGACTTCGCGGTAGCGGTCGGTGTCATTTGTCTTCAGATAGTCCAGGAGACGGCGGCGCTTGGAGACGAGCATAAGCAGGCCACGACGCGAGGCGTGATCCTTTGCGTGGGCTTTGAAGTGCTCGGTGAGCTCGCCGATGCGCTCACTCAGGATCGCGATCTGCACTTCGGGGCTGCCGGTATCGCTCTCGTGGGTACGAAAACGGGAGATGAGGTCGGTCTTTTTCGCAGGTGCCAGCACGTGGGTGCGTTACTCCTCTTGCTTGATTCGAGTTATCTTCACTGTCTCAGTGTATGACCGAAGGATACCATAGGTACCCTTCCGCTTCAGCGTTCAGGGCTTAGGCGGAACGGTTGCGGGTCCAGGCCGCAGACGCTTGCCGAGCACGACGCCTACCGTCGTGCCGAAGCTTGACGAGTGATCACTGACGCCAAAGCGCAGGCCGCCATCCACGCCGAACGAGTCAGAGAACTGGTGGTAGAAGCCGCTGAAGATATAGGTCCCCGGCGGCGTATTTGACGAGGACGTGTTCTGTCCAAAAGCCTCGGCATAGAGCCGCGTCACCTTGTTGAGGTGATAGCTGATGGCGAGCCATAGCTGCAGCCCGTAGGGGCCTGGCAGTCGGCCTGGACGATGGAGCCGTTGCCGATGAAGTCGACACCGAAGATGTGCTTGTTCACGAGCAGGATGGCCTGCTGGCCGAGATTCTGGAAGGGGTGGACCGAGGCCGTAGGCAGCTCCGCCTCGTACTGGAGGCCGACCCCTGGCCAGCTATGCCCAAAGCTCTCTTTATAGAAAGGGATCTTGCCACCGATGGTGATGGTGCCCACGCCGTTTGTGGTACCGCTCGCGTCCTGCTCGTGGGCAAAGCTTGACCAGGCAAGATCAAGCCGCAGCCTGGAGTAAGGCGCGTAGAAGAACGCAGCCGCGAGCGTTTGCTGATTCCCTGGCGGGTTGCCAGGATAAGCGTCATACCCTGGCTCGACCTGGAGCACGCCCTTGTTCTGGATCGTGGCACTGTTGGCGATGGTTGGGCGGGTCGGGCTAAGGCCAAGGTCCTGAGCCTGAGCCGTGACGGGCAACAGCAACAGGTAGAGCATCGGGTGCCAGCGCCTGCCCGTCCCTGAGTAGCAGGGACGGACCGTTGCAGGATGCGCTGGATGGTATTGAGTGTGAAAGCGCAAACTCAACCTCTGAGAAACGCGAGCAGGTCCGCGTTGAGTTTTTCGGCGTGTGTCGCGGTGAGCCCGTGCGGGGCTCCGTTGTATTCGATCACCTCGGCATGCGGGACCAGCTTGGCTGTGCGCCGGGCAGAAACTTCGGCGGGTACCGTCTGATCATTGCCCCCATGGATGATCAGCGTAGGGATTCTGATCTTCGCCAGGTCATCGCGGAAGTCCGTTCCGCTCCAGGCACGCACCAGGTCGATGGTAGCTTTGGGTGACGCCGTGAGCGCCATGGCCTGGGTGAACTCGAGAAAAGGCTCGGACACTGTGTGGTTGACCAGGGTGCGCCCGTAAAACATGGACCCGAACTGCTGCAAAAAAGCCGGGCGGTCCTTGAC
Organism: Candidatus Babeliales bacterium; assembly: GCA_964658255.1. Classification (GTDB taxonomy): domain Bacteria; phylum Acidobacteriota; class Terriglobia; order Terriglobales; family Acidobacteriaceae; genus EB88. The sequence goes on along the minus strand of CAZZYO010000069.1, from coordinate 16,710 downwards.
CAGGTTCTCGATCATCGAGTCAAAGACTTTGCCGTCTACGCCCTCGGGGTTGTTGTCTGTCTTAAGCAGGTAGGGCGTCACAGCCGAGACGAAAGCAGCCTTCGCCACCCGTGCCGAGCCATACTTGCCAAGGTAGCGCGCCACCTCACCGCCGCCCATGGAGAAGCCAACGATGGTTGCGCCGCGCAGGTCGAGCGAGTCGAGCACTGTGCCCAGGTCCATGGCAAGTGTGTCGTAGTCGTAGCCGGTAAAGGGCCATCCACTGCGGCCGAAGCCCCGGCGATCGTACGCGATCACGCGGAAGCCGTTCTCGGCGAGCACGCGCGCCTGGTACTCCCAGCTGGCCGAGGTGAGCGGCCAGCCATGAATCAGCACCACGGGGGTGCCTGTGCCCCAGTCGTAGTAGAAGAGCTCGGTTCCGTCGTCAGCTTTAAGGTAGGGCATCTGTTTGCGTCTCCTCAGACGTCTCTTGCCTTCAAGTAGATGCAGGGGGCGGCAGGGGGCGAAGGATCGCCAGGTTCGACCTTAAAACCTGGTCGATGTACGGCTCTGCAACACTCACCTCCTCCCAGGGTCAGCCGGGCGCGCCAGAGCGCACCATCAAGACAGCATCCCACCTGCTATGGCAGACACGATGACGCCCGGGCGGGGCACCGGCTGGCAGCGGGTGGACGGGCCGCTGAAGGTGCAGGGGCGCGCAGAGTACGCGGGCGACCTGTCCGTGCCGGGCATGTGCCATGCGGTGCTGGTGCAATCGACGATCGCGCGAGGCTTGATCGAACGGATCGAAAGCGAGGCTGCCGAGCGCTCGCCGGGCGTGCTCGCCATCTTTACGCACGCGAACCTGCCCGTGCTGCAGGCCCCGCCCGAGGAGTTTACCCGCGACTTCCCTGCCGAGCGGCGAGCTCCCCTTTCAGACGCACGGGTGCACTACGCGGGCCAGCATGTGGCGCTGGTCATCGCGGAGACGTTGCTGCAAGCCACCTGCGCCGCCGCCCTGGTCACGGTGAGCTATCAGCATGAAGAGCCGGTGCTCGACCTGGCCTGGGGCCTGCCGGGCGAGTACGCTCCCGACCACTTTGCCACCAACGACAAGGAGCAGCTGAAAGCCGGCCGGGGCACGCGGCCCGCAGCGGCGGCGCACCGGGTCGAGCTGGAATACCAGACGCCTGTCGAGCACCACAACCCGATCGAGCCTTCCGCGACGGTTGCGGTGTGGAACGGCGAGCGTCTGCTCCTCTATGACAGCACGCGCTGGGTGCAGGGATCGCGCAACGTGATCGCCCATATGCTTGGCATCCCCGAGGCGCAGGTCGACGACCTTGTTGAGGTGCGTGCGCCGTTCGTCGGTGGGGCGTTCGGGTCCAAGGGCTTCCTGTGGCAACATGTGGCGCTCTGCGCACAGGCCGCACGCACCATGCAGCGGCCGGTCAAGCTGGTGCTCTCGCGCGGGCAGATGTTTACCTCGACCGGGCATCGGCCGCGCACCCGGCAATCGCTTGTGCTGGCGGCGGATGCAGGCGCGCGAGTGCTCTCGATTGAGCACCATACGCTGAGCGAGACCTCCCCGGTCGCCCACTATGTGGAGCCCGCCGGCATGACCGCGCGCAACCTGTACAGCAGCCCGCATGCGTCGATCTCCCACAAAGTAACCCCCATCAACCTCCCGACGCCCTGTTTTATGCGCGGGCCAGGCGAGTCGCCGGGGATGTTCGCGCTTGAGTCGGCAATGGACGAGACAGCGGTTGAGTGCGAGCTCGATCCGCTCGAGTTCCGCTTGCGCAACTATGCCGAGCGCGATAAGCAGGAAGATCGTCCGTGGTCGAGCAAGCACCTGCGGACGTGCTACCGGGTGGGCGCGGAGCGTTTTGGCTGGGCGCGCCGGCAGGCCGAGCCGCGAAGCATGCGTCGGGGTGCACGCCTGGTGGGCTGGGGAATGGCTACCGCAGCGTACCCGGGGCGGCGGTCGCCTGCCAAAGTGCGCGCGCAGCTTGGGCGGGATGGCGTCGCAGAGTTCTCTGCGGCAACGCACGAGATTGGCACTGGTACGGCGACCGTGATGGAGCAGGTAGCCTCTGAGGCGCTCGGCTGGCCACGGGAGCGGGTACGCTTCCTGCTGGGAAACTCAATCTATACGCAGGCGCCAGTTGCGGGCGCCTCGCAGACCACGGCAAGTGTAGCGCCCGCAGTAGACGCGGCTGCCCGGGAGCTGCGTGGAAAGCTGCTTCGGTCCGCTGTAGGCGATCCGCGATCGCCGCTCTTTGGGCAGCCGGCGGAGCAGGTCCGCCTGCACGACGGGGTGTTGCACGCCGGCGGCGCGAACGAGCGGGTGGAAGAGCTGCTGAGCCGAATGCCTGAGGGCTGGACGCTCAACGTGGAGACCGCCGCTAAACCGGACGAGCAAGCCGCCGAAGCGTACACGTTCCATTCTTTTGGCGCACACTTTTGCGAGGTCGAGGTTGACCCGGCCGGGCTCGACCTGCGCGTGACCCGGTGGGTGGCTGCGATGGATTGCGGTCGCATCCTGAACCCGGTCACAGCTCGCGCGCAGGTGCGTGGCGGGGTCATCTTCGGACTGGGCATGGCGCTGATGGAGCAGACGATCTATCACCCAAGTCCGGGAGACCAGCGTCGCGGCCTACCCGTCAATGGCGACCTGTCAGAGTACCTATTGCCTACCTGTGCGGACGTGCCGGAGATCGAGGTCGAGCTGGTCGAGGAGCCTGACCGCCTGATCGATCCGCTTGGAGTGCGCGGGATTGGGGAGATCGGGGTGACCGGTGTAGCGGCTGCAGTTGCAAACGCTGTGTGGCACGCAACCGGCGTGCGGGTGCGGAAGCTGCCACTGTCGCTCGAGAAGCTGGTACGGGCGCGAGCGGGGGAGCATGTGCGTTAGATACGAACCCGCAATCGTGTGCGCAATCGTGTTCAGGATACGTGGTTCAATCTGCAGGAGGACGAACGGAGAAGCGCTGAAACGCTAAACCTCCGCTCAGGCTCTCTGCCACAGCGGCTGCGGCGCCGGTCAGTCAGACACCGACTCGGACTCCCAGAGTCCAAGCTTTTAGAACAGTTGGAAGTTGACCTCTATGTTGATCTCGACCGGCACAGCCTTGCCCTGCATAAGCGCGGGCTTGAACTTGTACTGCTTCACCGCTTCGACCGCCTTCTCGTCCAGTCCCATGCCCAGTTGGCGAACGACGCGCACGTGTTGCGGGTTCCCCTGGGCATCGACGATAAGCGAGATCACGACCACGCCCTGGTACTTGGCTCGGCGTGCTTCGTCTGAGAACTCGGGATCGACTGAGTAGATAATCTTGGGGGTAGAGATGCCGCCGCCGGGGTGGTAGACACCACCGCCGGTACCGCCGCCCGAACCCGGACCGACGCCACCGCCGCTACCTGAGCCAATACCACCGCCGCCTCCACTACCAAAACCCGAACCATGGCCCGAGCCCTGGGAGGCAAGCGTGACCTGTGAGGATTGCGGTATCCCCAGGTTAGGCATGTTCGTATCCGGCAGCTTGATCTGCTGCGGCATCACAATCGTCGGGTCAACGGCCAACTTGGGATGATCGATCTTCAACACCTGCGGAGGCGTGATCTGCGTCTTGGCCATCTTGGGCAACCTGCCCTTGGTCGGCGGCACGATATCGTGGTTGCCCCCGCCACCTCCGCCGCCAGCGAGCGATGCCCGGGGTGGGGCGACCGGCACAAAGGGCGAGATGTCGATCTGTGTCAGCACCGCCTGCTTTACCTTCGGCTGCGGATGCATGCGTCCCCATAGAAACAGGCCGATGACCAGCCCAATGATCAGCACGTGCACGCCAATCGAGAGGATCCTCGAGAGGGGTCCACGCTTCTCGGCTAACAGGTCCTCGACCGGTATCGGCGTCGAGGTCAGCTCAAGCGGCGGCAGCTTCTTCGGCTGGAAGACATCCCGCACGTTCTCGACGAGCGAGGTCCAGATCGAGCCTTCCGCTTCCAGCGGCAGCAGCGAGGTGTGGTCGTTCTGCGGGCGAGCAGTTGCGGTCGTCTCAACCTTCGGCGGTGTCAGCAAATCATTACTCATGGTCTACCCGCTCGAACCCTTCTGCTCGCGTTCGCTGCCCCGTAAGATGCCGCGCTCTCGAACCTCTCGCCTGTGTCCCTATTATGTAGGACTCGCCGGCTGCCTGTCTTGCCTCACCGCCGTTGGGCAGTACCCTTGGCACGTGACCTGCCCTTTAGCTGGATGACTGAGAGCAGGCGCCTACAACTGTAGACGCACGGAAGCCCCTCCGGGTATCACGGCGATACAATGGAGTTTTGACGCCAGGCACCCGATACGTCATGCCCCATCGAGGCACCAAACCGACACCTATGCCAGAGACCACCCAGCCCGCCCCTGTACCCTCCGCCAAAGCGCCCCGCGCCGGGAACACGCATCCCGACTTGAAAGCGACCCTGACGTTGCCACGCACGGACTTCCCCATGAAGGCCAACCTGCCGCAGCAGGAGCCGGCGCGGCTGGCCCGCTGGGAGGCGGACGGGCTCTATGAGCAGATTCGCGCGGCCCGCAAGGGCGCGCCGAAATACATCCTGCACGATGGGCCGCCCTACGCCAACGGACCGATCCACCTGGGGCACGCGCTCAACAAGTGTCTCAAGGACTTCGTCGTCAAGTCGAAGACGATGCAGGGCTACAACGCGCCCTACGTGCCGGGCTGGGACTGCCACGGGCTTCCGATCGAGATCAAGGTCGACGAACAGCTTGGCCGTAAAAAGCTCGAGACGCCCGCGGAAGAGTTTTTGCATGCCTGCCGGGCCTATGCGCAGAAGTATGTCGACCTGCAGCGCTCGCAGTTTGTGCGGCTGGGCGTCCTGGGCGCCTGGGACCAGCCGTACCTGACCATGTCCAAGGAGTACGAGGCGAAGACGCTTGAGACCTTCTACAAGTTCTTTGAGCAGGGCTTTGTCTACAAGGGGCTCAAGCCGGTTTACTGGTGCATCCACGACCGCACGGCGCTGGCAGAGGCCGAGGTGGAGTACGAGATGCACACCAGTCCCAGCGTGTATGTGCGGTATGCGCTGACCAGCGCCGCTACAACGCTCGCGCCGGAGCTTGCAGGGAAACAGGTGTGGGCGATCATCTGGACAACCACACCCTGGACCCTGCCTGCCTCGCTTGCCATTGCCTTCCACCCTGAGCTTGAGTACGTGGCGCTGGAGCAGGCGGGTGAGACCTACCTGGTGGCGGCTGCGCTTGCGTCAGCCGTACGCGAAGCCTGCGGGCTGGGCGCCGCGATCGAGGTCGTGCGAATCAAAGGCGCAGCGCTTGATCGCGCAACCTTTCAGCATCCGTTTCTTGAGCGGTCGATCCTCGGCGTCAATGCCGACTACGTTACCACCGACCAGGGTACGGGCGCCGTGCACACCGCGCCTGCGCACGGGGCGGATGACTTCTACACCGGCGTGCGCTACTCGCTTGACCCGACCTGCGACGTCGATAACAGTGGCCGGCTGCGCAACGGGCTCGACGAGTACGAAGGCAAGACGGTCTTTCAGGCGAACGAGCCGATCATCGAGCTGCTCAGAGCGCGTGGTGCGTTGATGGGCCGCGCAGATATCTATCACTCCTACCCGCACTGCTGGCGCTGCCACAAGCCCGTCATCTTTCGCGCGACCGAGCAGTGGTTCATCGGCATGGAGACGGACATGCCCTACTCGGGCGCGTCGCGGGCCTTTGACGAAGACGAAGACGAGAGCGGCGACCGAACCTTCCGCGAGCGGGCCCTCGAGCAGATTGATCGCGTGGTGTGGGACCCGGCCTGGGGCAAGGAGCGCATCGCAAACATGATTGCGACGCGCCCTGACTGGTGCATCTCCCGCCAGCGGGTGTGGGGCGTGCCCATCGCTGTGTTCCTTTGCTCGGCGTGCCACACGCCGTTGAAGGATCGTGCAGTGAATGCGCGCATCGTCCAACTGTTCGCCGAGCATGGTGTGGACGCTTGGCACACGCGTTCGGCCGCAGAGCTGCTAGGCGCCGAGTTTGCGTGTCCGAGCTGCGGCGCGCGGGGCACGATGGAGAAGGAGCGGGACATTCTCGACGTGTGGTTTGATTCTGGATCGAGCTGGTACGCGGTGATGGGACAGGACCCGGCGTTGGGCCTGCCAGCTGACTTGTACTTCGAGGGCGGAGACCAGCACCGCGGCTGGTTTCACACCTCCCTGCTCACAGCAGTGGGCGTACGCGACGATCACCAAGCTCCCTACAAGCGCGTGGCAACCAGCGGCTGGACGCTCGATGAGCAAGGCCGCGCCATGTCGAAGTCGCTCGGCAACGGCGTCGATCCAGTCGACATAGCCAACCGCATGGGCGCGGAGATCGTGCGGCTGTGGGTTGCGTCGGTTGATTTTCGTGAAGATGTGGCGGCAAGTGAGAATTTGATGCAGCGGGTTGCGGATAACTATCGCAAGCTGCGGAACACGTTCCGGTTTCTGCTCGGTAATCTCCACGGATTTATCCCTGCCGAGCACGAGGTTGCCTACGATGACTTAGAGCCGCTCGATAAGTACATGCTCGCCCGCACCCGGGAGTTAGTCGAGAGAGTCACAGCCTGGTATGAGGCGATGGAGTTTCATCGGGTTTACCACGCGGTGAATGAGTTCTGCATAGTCGACTTGAGTTCGCTGTATCTGGATGTAATCAAGGACCGCATGTACACCTTCGCACCCACAAGCCGCCTACGGCGCTCTGCGCAGACGGTGATCTGGAGGATTGCGGAAGCGCTCGTGCGAATAGTCGCGCCAATCCTCAGCTTTACCGCGGATGAGGTTTGGGGTTACCTGCCAGAGGTGGAAGGACGGGCAGCAAGCGTGCATCTCGCTAACTTTCCGAGCAAGGATCATTTCGAGACCTTGAGCGAGGCACAACGGACGGGCTGGGAAAAAGTACTAAACGCCCGTGAACATGCTCTGCGCAAGTTGGAGGTGTTTCGACAAGAAAAGAAGATCGGGAAGTCTCTAGAAGCCAGGTTACAAATGGTCGTTGGACCGACCAGCGATGCTTTGTACGAAGCCTACAAAGGATCGTTGAAAGAACTGCTAAATGTCGCTGCAGTTGACATCGATACAAGGATGACAGACGCGCTGAAGGCAGATTGGTCGGCTGCCGATGAATCCTCAGTCGGCATTCACGTCTTTCCAGCAGACGGCATCAAGTGCGCTCGCTGCTGGAACTACCGCACCGACACCGCCGAGTACGGCCCATGGTCCGACGTCTGCGGCCGCTGCGCTGAGGCACTCGACACCATAGGCTACTCCCGCACCACCGGCGAGCTGGTGTCTGCATGAGCGAGACGCCCCTTTCTACCCAGACTCATCTGCAAACCCGTGGCCGCGATGCGCGCGCATGGCTCTTCACGGTCTCGGCACTCGTCATTGCCGTGGATCGCGCCACCAAGATGTGGGTCGACAGGCACATCGAGGAGGGCGACGCGGTTCCGGTCATCCCGCATGTCTTTCGCCTCACGCATGTGCTCAACGGCGGCGCGGCTTTCTCGCTTTTCAACAACGCCCCCCCGGAGCGCACCCGGTGGCTGCTCACCGGCTTCTCGCTCCTCGCAGCGCTGGCTGTGCTGGTCGCCCTCATTCGCCTGGGTCGGCGATGGACGGCCACTTCCATTGCGCTTGCGCTGATCCTCGGCGGCGCGATTGGCAATGCCTGGGACCGCACCCAGTACAAGATGGTGACCGATTTTCTCGAGGTCCACATCGTCCACTACCACTGGCCCGACTTCAACGTTGCCGACTCGGCTATCGTCTGCGGTGGCATCCTGCTTTTCCTCGGCGCTTTCTTTGACTCGCATGACGCGGCCGAACCCACGACTCCGCAAAGGAACACAGCCGTTTGAACGACCAGATCACCCTGCGCGGCGTGCGCGTCCATAACCTCAAAAATGTCGACTGCGAGATCCCGCACGGGAAACTCACGGTCGTCTCCGGGGTCTCAGGCTCCGGCAAGAGTTCGCTCGCCTTTGACACGATCTACGCCGAGGGCCAGCGCCGCTACGTCGAGTCGCTCTCGGCCTACGCGCGCCAGTTCCTTGAACGGATTGAGAAGCCTGATGCCGACCTGATCGACGGCCTCGCGCCAGCCATCGCCATCAAGCAAAAGAACTCAACCCGCAACCCGCGGTCAACAGTCGCAACAGCAACCGAGATCTACGACTACATGCGCCTGCTCTACGCGCGTTGCGGCACAGTGCACTGCATTGTCTGCGATGGAATCGTTCGGCATGACTCGGTCGACGAGATTGCTGCGACCGTGCTTGCGCTTGACCAAGGCACACGTCTTCACGCGCTCTTCCCTGTCATTCCCAAAGCGATGGCACCGCAGTCCGAACCTGTCTCACCTATGCTTGAAAAGCGCAGCCGCTCGCAGGTCGCTCTCAAGAAAGCAGCCGCGAAAAAAGCCAGCGCCGTCAAGCCCGGCGCACTTTCCCCGGCGATGCGGGAGCGACTGATGGAGCTGCGCGCCAAGGGGTTCAATCGCCTCTACCAGAACGGCACCATCTACGAGTTCTCGCAGCCCGAGTCGCTGCTCGCGATCAACTTCGCTCTCCCCGTTTACGTGCTCGTCGATCGCATCGGACTGAACGCCGACAGTCGCCCGCGCCTGGTTGATGCGGTCGAGATCGGCTACCGCGAGTGCGGCGAAATCCTGTTCGAGATCGTTCCCCGCTCCGGCGACGAAAATGCGGAAACGCAACCGCGCGAGCACCTGCGTTTTTCAAGCGCTTTTGAGTGCAAAACCTGCCATCGCACCTACACGCAGCCAGAGCCCCGCCTGTTCTCGTTCAACAATCCATTCGGCGCCTGCCCGCGCTGCCAGGGCTTCGGGAACACGATTGACTTCGACCTTGATCTGATCATCCCGGATAAGTCGAAATCGATTGATGACGGTGCGATCGATCCTTTCATGCGGCCCAAGTATCGCGGCTACCAGCTCGATCTGAAGCGAGTGGCCAAGGCGCATAACATCCCGACCAACGTCGCCTGGCACAACCTCGAGCCCGATCAGCAGGAGTTCATCCTCAACGGCCATGGTGCCTTCCTTGGCGTGCACGGCTTCTTTGCGCTCATGGACACCAAGAAATACAAGCTGCATGTGCGCGTGATGCTGTCAAAATACCGTGGTTACGCGCGGTGTCCGGAGTGTCGCGGCCAGCGCCTGCGTGCAGAAGCACGCGCGGTGCGGCTCGGGAACCGGGGAGCTGGCGTCAACATCTGCGAGGCCGCTGCGCTTACCATCGCGGCCGCGCACACGCTTTTTGCCGAGATGCAGCTGACGCCGATGCAGGCAGAGATCGCCGGCTCGATCCTCAAAGAGATACAGCAGCGGTTACGATTTCTGGACTCGGTGGGCCTCGACTATCTCACGCTCGACCGGCTCGCTTCGACACTCTCCGGCGGCGAGGCGCAGCGCATCCAGCTTGCTACTTCGCTCGGCTCGCAATTGGTCGGGGCGCTCTACGTACTCGACGAGCCTTCGATCGGGCTGCACTCCCGCGACACGGAAAAGCTGATCCGTATCCTGCACGCACTACGCGATCTCGGCAACACGATTCTCGTCGTCGAGCACGATCCGGAGGTGATCGAGTCGGCTGACTACCTGCTCGACATGGGCCCGGGCGCGGGCGAGTACGGCGGACGTTTGCTCGCTGCCGGCACGGTTGCTGAAGTAGCCGCCAATCCTGACTCGATTACCGGGCGCTATCTCAGCGGACAGCTTACGATCGCCGTGCCGGCCAAGCGCCGGCCGACACCGGCAGAGACAAGCAAAGACTGGCTGCGGCTGCGGGGTGCGCGCGCCAACAACCTCAAGAGCGTCGACGTGGATATCCCGCTCAACATGCTGGTCTGCATCACCGGGGTGTCCGGCTCAGGCAAGTCGACACTGGTGCACGAGGTACTCTACCGCGCAGTCGCCCATGAACTCGGCAGGAGCGAGGGCGGTGATCCGAGCAAGTGCTATCGCGAGATCAAGAACGCCGACCGACTCAATGACATTGTCCTCGTTGATCAAAACCCAATTGGCCGCACCCCACGCTCAAATCCTGTCACCTACATCAAGGCCTTCGACGCGATCCGCGAGTTATTCGCCGCACAGCCTGAGGCAGAACGCCGTGGCTACGCTGCCGGACACTTCTCCTTCAACGTGCCTGGCGGCCGGTGCGATGTGTGCGATGGCGATGGCACGGTGACAGTTGAAATGCAATTCCTTGCCGACGTCGAGCTGCCATGCGAAGAGTGTAACGGCGCACGTTACAAATCGAGTGTGCTTGAAGTCAAGTACAAGAACAAGAACATTCACGACCTGCTCGGCATGACGGTCAAGGAGGCTCTGCGCTTCCTGGCCGGTAATCCAAAGATCGTCGACAAACTTGCGGTGCTCGACGAGGTCGGTCTCGGCTACGTGCGACTCGGTCAGTCGGCGACCACGCTTTCAGGCGGGGAGGCACAGCGCGTCAAGCTGGCCGCACATCTTGCGACAGCGCGCACAGCCAGCGGCGCCCCGAAGAAGGGCGGCAGCCGGGTGCTGTATGTGCTCGACGAGCCAACGACCGGGCTGCACTTTGATGATGTAAGCAAGCTGCTGATGGCATTCCGCAAGCTCCTCGACGGAGGCGCTTCGCTGGTGGTTATTGAACATAATCTGGACGTGATCAAGTCCGCCGACTGGGTCATTGACATGGGCCCGGAGGGAGGCTCGGGCGGCGGTCAACTGGTAGTTGCCGGCACGCCCGAAGCGATCACGCAGAGCGAGCTTTCGCATACCGGCCGCTGGCTTGCACGTGTGCTCGCAGCGCGCACGCAGCGGGCAGAGGTGCCAGCGTGAGCCGCCGCTCGCTGCTGGTCGTAGCATGCGGACTGACCCTTCTCATCGGCGTTGCGGGCGGACAGGCGACCCCACTTCCACCGGGCACAAGCGAGCCTGCCGAGCCCAGGCATCGGCAGATCGAGCAGCCGGATGCAACTGCCGCTGAGCCGCTCGCCTCCGCCGAAGCCAAGATCGCAGCGGGCGATTATCCTGCAGCACGCGCCTTGCTCGTACCCTATCTCTCGGCTCACCCGGCCGACGCGCGGGCACTCTTCGACCTTGGCTACGTGGACGACGCAGAGGGACACGTGGCCGCCGCCGAGGCCGACTACCGAAAGGCCATCGCCGGCGACCCGAAGCAGTTTGAAGCACGCCTGGCGCTGGGGCTGCTGCTGCTGCATCGCACCCCACCTGACGCAACCGAGGCAAGGAGGCAGCTCGAAGCAGCGACGCAACTCGAGCCAGCCCCACCCAACCCCGCTGCCCAGGCGCAGGCTCTTCGCACGCTGGCGCGTCTGCTGCGCACAACTGATCCGGAAGCTGCACGCCAGGCGCTGCTGGCCGCGCTCAAGCTCTCGCCGCAAACGCTGGCTGATACGCTGCTGACGGCGCAGATCGCCGAGGCGGCTGGGGACCCGGATACCGCCGAGCAGGCCTATCGCGGCGTCCTGGCCGCTGCGCCTAACGGAGGCTCAGACACTGCGAACGAGGCGACCCAGGGCCTGGTGCGCCTGCTGGTCTCTGAAAAGAAGTATGCCGAGGCCGAGCCGCTGTTGCGCAAGGCGCTGGAGAGCAACGCGACCAACCCGGTGCTCAACACCGAGCTTGCAAACCTGCTCGCTACCGAGGGCAAGCAGCAGGAGGCGATCGCGGTACTGGAGAACCTGCACCAGGCGCTGCCGGACGATCCTGGCGTCGACCGCATGCTCGCCGACCTGTACACGCAGACGGGTCAGGCAGCGAAAGCTGATCCGCTTTACATCCTGCTGCTGGCTGCGCCCAGGCCTGATGCCGCGTTACTGGCTGCACGCGGGGACAACCTGATCCGGCAGAAGCGATTTGCCGAGGCGGTGCTGGTTCTGGAGCGTGCCACCGAGCTTGACCCGAAGAACGGAGAGGCCTGGAGCAGCCTTGCCTTTGCCGCCTCGACCAACCATCAACCGCGGCTTACGCTCGATGCACTCGCTATGCGATCAAAAGTAATGAGTGAGACGCCGGCCAGCTATTTTCTCGCCGCAACAGCGTGCGATACTCTCCATCAGACGAAGCGCGCCGTCGACCTGTACAAGCAATTCCTTGCGGTCGCCGGGGGCATGTTCCCTGACGAGGAGTGGGAAGCCAAGCACCGGCTGACTGCTCTGACCCGCTAAACCAAGGCGCGCTCACGGTATGGCACCTGCAGGAGGTCGCCTCGCCATGCGTACTCTCGTTGTCACACTCGCCGCCCTGTCCCTTTTGCCTGCAACCTCCCTGGTTGCCGCAAGCAGTGACTTCGACCCGGAACACCTAGCTGCCACCCTGCGGGACAAGGCTGACCGAGCCTCGCTCCGCGACCAGTGCTTCCTTTACGCCGAAGTTGTGCACACGATGACCGAGATAGCCAGTCACCAGCTGTTGGCAGGCGAGCCCGGCGATGCCGCGGCCACCCTGGCCAGCGTAGAACGCTATACCGGGCTGCTGGACGCAGCGCTCGCGCGTGACACCAAGAAGGTCAAGGATGCCGAGATCCTGATGCGCCAGACAGCCTTTCGGCTCAAGGCGTCGCTCAACGGTGCTTCGCTTGAGGATCGTCCCGCGGTCGAGCACACCATTGAGCAGCTTGACCAGGTCGAGTCCAAGTTAATGAAGCAGGTGTTCGAGCACTAAAGCTCCGCAGCCCCGCCAGCCCCGCCGACCTTTGGCTGCCGCCGGCCGGCGCTAAGCCGGTCGGCGTGCGGAAGTGCCTGCCTCAAAAAACAAACCCGCTAGTCCCCTCATTGCGATAGGTTTAACGAAAGCGCATGGCTTCAGGCGCTCCTGACACCGGGAGTGCAGTCCGTTCGCCTGCCTAGCCCCGCGCGTCCAGCGCACGGCGTCTAAACCAGTCCAAACCGCAGATCTTGAGGGTCGATGGGTATCCAGGTTGCACTGCACCACCAGACCCAGTACCGCTACCAGAGGGCTGTCTCGCTCGGTCCTCAGGTGATCCAGTTACGTCCTACGCCGCACTGTCGAACGCCGATCCTCAGCTACTCGCTCCAGGTCGTACCCGTGGATCATGTCCTCAAGTGGCAGCTTGACCCCCATGCCAACTACCTCGCGCGGGTGCTTTTTCCTGAGAAGACGGACACGTTCACGGTCGAGGTCAACCTGGTCGCCGATCTTACCCCCGTCAACCCGTTCGACTTCTTCCTGGAGCCCGGGGTCGAAAGCTACCCGTTTCCCTACAGCCGCGAGCTCGCCCGGGACCTTGAACCCTACCGCAAGGCCGAGCCTGCAGGCCCACTGCTCCGCGAATTTGTTCATGGCATCAGCCAGGAGCCGCAAAACACGATCAGCTTCCTGGTCGCGCTTAACAAGCGGGTGCGGGATGAGGTGGCTTACGTCACGCGCCTGGAGCACGGGGTGCAAAGCCCGGAACAGACACTTGCGCTCGCGACCGGCTCCTGCCGCGATTCGGCCTGGCTGCTGGTACAAATCCTGCGGCAGCTTGGCCTCGCCGCGCGCTTCGTATCGGGTTACCTGATCCAGCTCGCCGAAGAAAACAGCGACGGCTCGCAGGTTGACTCGGCTGATCTGCATGCCTGGGCAGAGGTCTTTCTACCTGGCGCTGGCTGGATCGGCCTGGATGCGACTTCGGGCCTGTTCACGGCTGAGGGGCACATCCCGCTGGTGTGCACACCTACCGCTGCGCAGGCGGCTCCCATCGGCGGTACGGTTGAGCGCGTGGAGACCGACTTCAGCTTCAGCATGTCGGTACGCCGCACGGGTGGCCCGCAGACATTGTCCGCGCCCTACTCTGAGCAGCAATGGGCGGCGGTCCGCGGCGTAGCGCACGCGGTGGATCGCGACCTGGCTCTCGAAGACGTGCGCCTGACGATGGGCGGCGAGCCGACTTACGTGGGCATGGACGAGCCTGAAAGCTCGCAGTGGCATATTGAAGCACTGGGCGAGATCAAGCGCACCCGGGGGCTCGCACTTATCCGCAGGCTGCGTGCCCGCACCGCCCCGGGTGGTCTCCTGCACTTTGGCCAGGGCAAGTGGTACCCGGGCGAGGCGCTTCCCCGCTGGGCCTTCCACTGCGTCTCCCGGCTTGACGGAGTTCCCGTTTGGGAGGATGTGACCCTCTTTGCGGAACAGCAGGCTGACGGTTCGGCTCGATCCTCGGACGCGCTCGCCTTCATCCAGGCGCTGACGCGGCGGCTGGAAGTCAGCGAGGAGAACGTGCTCCCCGCCGTGAACTCGGAAGAGACCAGCGGCCATGAGCCAGCAGGGTATGTGCTTCCGCTTCGCCGCCGCCAGCATGGAGGCGGGCTCGCCTGGTCAAGCCAGCTCTGGTTCGACCGCCCGGAGCCGCTCGTTCTCTCGCCTGGCGACTCGCCGATGGGCTACCGGATCCCGGTCGCGGCGATGCCCTGGGTCGCGCCTGACGAGCTGACCTACGAGCACGAGCCTGCGCCCTTTGCCGACCGGGTGAAGCTCCCCGCAGGGCCTGCCCGACGGCCGGAACTCTTTAACCAGGTGCCTGCGCCCGACCCCCTCCCCGCACTCGCAAGTACGGCTGAGAGCGCGACCGAACTCATCCGGCCTTCACTCTGTGTCCAGGCGCGCGAAGGCCGTCTGCATGTCTTTCTCCCTTACGTCTCGGTCATCGCAGACTACCTTGACCTGATCGCTGCCATCGAGGACACCTGCCGGTTCCTGGGCAGAGCGATCTGGATCGAAGGCTACACGCCGCCCGCTGACCCGCGCTTGCAAACCTTCAGCCTGACGCCGGACCCGGGCGTGCTCGAGGTAAACCTCCCGCCAACGAGCGACTGGGATGAACTGGAAGCGCTGAACGCGCTGCTCTATGAAGAAGCGACTGCCGAGCGGCTGTTGGCGAGCAAGTTCGCCTATGATGGCTCGCATCTGGCCACCGGGGGCGGCAGCCACATCGTGCTTGGCGGGGCAATGGTGCCGGACAGCCCGCTGCTTCGCCGCCCCGACCTGCTGCGCAGCATGATCTGCTTCTGGCAGAACCATCCATCGCTTTCGTATCTCTTCTCCGGGATGTATGTCGGGCCAACCAGCCAGTACCCCCGCGTGGACGAGGCACGTACGGATGCTCTCTACGAGCTCGAGGTCGCGTTCAGCCAGCTTCCTGACCAAGGCTGCCCTCCGGACGTCCTCGATGGCTTGTTTCGCAACCTGCTCGTCGATGTGAGCGGGAACACGCACCGAGCCGAGTTCTGCATCGACAAGTTGTACCCGCCCGAGGGCCGGGGACTGCGCCTGGGCCTGCTCGAGCTGCGCGCCTTTGAGATGGCGCCGCACTACCGGATGAGCCTGCTGCAGATGCTGCTGGTGCGCGCCCTGGTGTGCTCATTCTGGAAGAAGCCGTTCACGGGCAGTCTCCTGCGCTGGGGAACCGCGTTGCATGATCGGTTTATGCTGCCCGAATTCGTCGAGGGCGACTTCAGCGAGGTACTGGATCACCTGCGTGGCGAGAGGTACGCCTTTGACGCCGCCTGGTTTGCTCCGCACCATGAGTTTCGTTTTCCGCTGATCGGCTCCGTCAGTGCCGAGGGCGTCGAGCTCGAACTTCGGCAGGCGCTTGAGCCTTGGAACGTGCTCGCCGAGGAGACTACCTCAGGGAGCACCGGTCGGAGTGTTGACTCTTCGCTCGAGCGGATGCAGGTCAAGCTTTCCGGCCTGGGTACAGATGGTCGCTACGTAGTGGCCTGCAATGGCCGCCTTGTCCCGTTGCAGCCGACTGGCCGCCGCCCCGGGCAGCTGCTCGCCGGCATACGATATCGTGCGCGCAAGCTCTCCGCCTCGCTGCATCCTACGGTGCCAGTGCATACTCCGCTCACCTTTGATCTGATCGATACCTGGAAGAGCCGCTCGGTTGCGCGCTGCACCTACTACGCAGCCCCGCCGGATGGCACCGTGCATACAACCCGCCCGGCAACCGCGGCGGAGGCAAGGGCGCGCCGACTGGCACGCTTCCTTGTCGAGCAGCCGCCGGCCGAGCCGATGGAGACACCCAAGAACGAGGCGAACCCGGTCTTCCCCATGACGCTCGACCTACGCTGGCCAGCGCCTGGCGAGAGGCCGCGAGCCGGCCAGAACTGGCCGCGCCCGTGACAAGCGACCTCTACCAGTCCGCGCTGCTTTACGGGGCCACCTATGAGGAGTCTTCCGCTGACGGGGTCAACTCCCGCCCGCATTGGCAGCGGCTGATCGAGTGGCTGCGCGCTACCGGGCCGGAAGAGCTGGGTCGCCGCTGGGCTCGGGCCGAGCGGCGCATCCGCGAGAACGGCATCACCTACAACGTCTACGGCGATCCGCAGGGCGCCAGCCGTCCCTGGCAGATCGACATCGTTCCGCTCCTGATCCCGGCAGACGAGTGGCGCTACATCGAGGCGGGCGTGATCCAACGGGCCAGGCTGCTAAGCTGCCTGCTTGAAGATCTCCACGGCCCGCAGGAACTGCTGCGACAGGGTCGCTTCCCTGCCGCGCTGCTCTATGCAAACCCGGCTTTCCTGCGCCCGCTTGTCGGAGTCAAGGTACCCGCGCACAGCTACCTGCACATGATCGCCATCGACCTGGCGCGCTCGCCTGACGGGCAGTGGTGGGTGCTCGCCGATCGCACCCAGGCAGAT